>NZ_FNWC01000007.1:2558577-2878400 GCF_900104635.1 Coprococcus phoceensis | reverse complement strand
TAATAATTAACTCATTCGAACACAACGAATTAAAAAAATGACCTATTACCAACGCACATCACGCTAGGTGTGTGTAGCAGACATCCATTCCCGTGGATGGAAGCAGTTGGTTATGCTAGAAAGAGCGTATGGTGGATGCCTTGGCACTAAGAGCCGATGAAAGACGTGATAAGCTGCGAAAAGCTTCGGGGAGGAGCAAATATCCTACGATCCGGAGATATCTGAATGGGGAAACCCGGCGGAGCAACCCTCCGTCATCTTAACGCGAATCCATAACGTTAAGAAGGGAACCCGGTGAACTGAAACATCTAAGTAGCCGGAGGAAGAGAAAGAAACATCGATTCTGTGAGTAGCGGCGAGCGAAAGCGGAAGAGCCCAAACCGACCTGCGTGCAGGTCGGGGTTCGGACTGCAAAATTGACGAGCGAGTCTAATGGAAAGGTTTTGGGAAAGCCTGCCAGAGAGGGTGAAAGCCCCGTACATGAAAGACGAGTGAGCATGGCAGTATCCAGAGTACCACGAGACACGAGAAACCTTGTGGGAATGAGCGGGGACCACCCCGTAAGGCTAAATACTCCTTAGTGACCGATAGCGCATAGTACTGTGAAGGAAAGGTGAAAAGGACCCCGGGAGGGGAGTGAAAGAGAACCTGAAACCATATGTTTACAAGCTGTGGAAGAGCTTTACATGCTCAACCGCGTACTTTTTGTAGAACGGTCCGGCGAGTTGCGCTGGCTGGCGAGGTTAAGGACTGAAGGTCCGGAGCCGAAGGGAAACCAAGTCTGAATAGGGCGAATATAGTCAGTCGGAGCAGACCCGAAACCGGGTGATCTACCCATGTCCAGGTTGAAGTTGCCGTAAAAGGCAATGGAGGACCGAACGCACATCCGTTGAAAAGGGTGGCGATGAGGTGTGGGTAGGGGAGAAATTCCAATCGAACCCGGAGATAGCTGGTTCTCCTCGAAATAGCTTTAGGGCTAGCCTCATACGAGTCTTGCGGAGGTAGAGCACTGAATTTCCTAGGGGGCGTCAAAGCTTACCGAAGAATATCAAACTCCGAATGCCGCGTAGATGATGTATGGGAGTCAGACTATACGAGATAAGTTGGATAGTCGAAAGGGAAAGAGCCCAGACCACCGGCTAAGGTCCCAAAATGTGTGTTAAGTGGAAAAGGATGTGGGATTTCGAAGACAACCAGGATGTTGGCTTAGAAGCAGCCATACATTAAAAGAGTGCGTAATAGCTCACTGGTCGAGAGGTCCTGCGCCGAAAATGTCCGGGGCTGAAACACACTACCGAAGCCGTGGAATCATCGCAAGATGATTGGTAGAGGAGCATTCTTAAAGAGAAGAAGCTGTACCGGAAGGAGCAGTGGATTTTTAAGAAGAGAGAATGCCGGAATGAGTAGCGAGAGGAAGGTGAGAATCCTTCCGGCCGAATATCTAAGGTTTCCAGAGTAAAGCTGATCTGCTCTGGGTAAGTCGGGGCCTAAGGCGAGGTCGAAAGACGTAGTCGATGGATAACAGGTTGAAATTCCTGTACTATGATATGACAGAACTGTGGGGACACGTGTGGAAAGCGGAAGCCGGGAATGGAAAGACCGGTGCAAGCAAGGTAGGAGACTGGTTGGCAAATCCGCCAGTCAATCTGAAGATGTGATGCGTACTGAAATATAAGTAAGGAAGTCCGTGAGCCATGCGTCAAGAAAAGCCGCTATTGTTCATATCGTACCCGTACCGTAAACCGACACAGGTGGATGAGGAGAGAATCCTAAGGCCGACGGGAGAAGCATTGTTAAGGAACTCGGCAAAATGACTCCGTAACTTCGGGAGAAGGAGTGCCAGTGAGAGCTGGCCGCAGAGAATTGGCCCAAGCAACTGTTTAGCAAAAACACAGGTCTATGCAAAACCGAAAGGTGAAGTATATGGGCTGACGCCTGCCCGGTGCTGGAAGGTTAAGGGGAGAGGTTAGCAGTAATGCGAAGCTTTGAACTTAAGCCCCAGTAAACGGCGGCCGTAACTATAACGGTCCTAAGGTAGCGAAATTCCTTGTCGGGTAAGTTCCGACCCGCACGAAAGGCGTAATGATTTGGGCACTGTCTCGACAATGCACCCGGTGAAATTGAAATACCAGTGAAGATGCTGGTTACCTGCGCCAGGACGGAAAGACCCCATGGAGCTTTACTCCAGCTTGATACTGGGATTCGATATTGCATGTACAGGATAGGTGGGAGACTAGGAAGCGGTGACGCCAGTTGCCGCAGAGTCGCTGTTGGGATACCACCCTTGCAGTATTGGATTTCTAACCAGCAGCCGTGAACCGGCTGGGGGACAATGTCAGGTGGGGAGTTTGACTGGGGCGGTCGCCTCCGAAAGGGTATCGGAGGCGCTCAAAGGTTCCCTCAGAATGGTTGGAAACCATTCGAAGAGTGCAAAGGCAGAAGGGAGCTTGACTGCGACACCGACGGGTGGAGCAGGTACGAAAGTAGGACTTAGTGATCCGGTGGTATAAAGTGGGATTGCCATCGCTCAACGGATAAAAGCTACCCTGGGGATAACAGGCTTATCACTCCCAAGAGTTCACATCGACGGAGTGGTTTGGCACCTCGATGTCGGCTCATCGCATCCTGGGGCTGGAGTAGGTCCCAAGGGTTGGGCTGTTCGCCCATTAAAGCGGTACGCGAGCTGGGTTCAGAACGTCGTGAGACAGTTCGGTCCCTATCCGGCGTGGGCGTAGGATATTTGAGAGGAGCTGACCTTAGTACGAGAGGACCGGGTTGGACTGGCCGCTGGTGAATCTGTTGTTCTACCAAGAGCATGGCAGAGTAGCCAAGCCGGGAAGGGATAAACGCTGAAGGCATCTAAGCGTGAAGCCCCCCTCAAGATGAGATATCCCATAACGTCAAGTTAGTAAGACCCCTTGAAGACGACAAGGTAGATAGGACAGAGGTGGAAGTGCAGTAATGTATGCAGCTGACTGTTACTAATCGGTCGAGGGCATAACCAAAAGGTGATAGGAACAAGAAGGATGAAGAGAAAGCTTATCAAAGTGGATTGTATGTGATTTTGAAGGTACATAATATTTGGCCCGGTGGCTCAGTTGGTTAGAGCGCCGCCCTGTCACGGCGGAGGTCGAGGGTTCGAGTCCCTTCCGGGTCGTTTGTATCATTTGATACATAGAATTTAATATCTCATGGGATCA
Organism: Coprococcus phoceensis; assembly: GCF_900104635.1. Taxonomy (NCBI): domain Bacteria; kingdom Bacillati; phylum Bacillota; class Clostridia; order Lachnospirales; family Lachnospiraceae; genus Coprococcus; species Coprococcus phoceensis. The sequence goes on along the minus strand of NZ_FNWC01000007.1, from coordinate 2,875,200 downwards.
TAGCTCAGCTGGGAGAGCATCTGCCTTACAAGCAGAGGGTCATAGGTTCGAGCCCTATTGGTCCCATTTATTATTGAAGTAGTAATAAACTTCGCCGATGTGGCTCAATTGGCAGAGCAGCTGATTTGTAATCAGCAGGTTATCGGTTCGAGTCCGATCATCGGCTTTTTGGATGGATTCCCGAGTGGCCAAAGGGGGCAGACTGTAAATCTGTTGGCACCGCCTTCGAAGGTTCGAATCCTTCTCCATCCATTAGGAATATAAATTCCGAAAGATAATGTATATTTTATAAATATATGCATATAATTAATTAGATATTGACGCGGGGTGGAGCAGTCTGGAAGCTCGTCGGGCTCATAACCCGAAGGTCGTAGGTTCAAATCCTGCCCCCGCAATTTTTTCTGCCCAGATAGCTCAGTCGGTAGAGCAGAGGACTGAAAATCCTCGTGTCGCTGGTTCGATTCCGGCTCTGGGCATTGCTACTGAAAGGTAGTACAAGTTAATAGTTGTGGAGCATTAGCTCAGTCGGTAGAGCACTTGACTTTTAATCAAGTTGTCCGGGGTTCGAATCCCCGATGCTTCATTTATTTTAACATTTAAGAGATTTCTTAGATGTTTTTTTATATAAAAAATTGCGTTCTATGCAATAAAAAAAGAGATAAGCTATCTCTTTTTTTATTGTCCATCTTTTGTTAATTTACAAAGAAGAATTCCACCTGTACTGTTTCCTAAGATCATGACAATCAAAGGTAAGAAGTATTTTGTTGGAGTACTAACAAGTCCAAGATAAAACATATTTGCAATACAGTGTTCAAATCCGGCTAGAATAAAAACAGATACACATAGAAAAACCGCGAGTGTTCCAAGGATATTTGGCTGTTTTTTAAATGTTGCAACTGCAATGAACATTAGCATTCCGCAGAAAACCGCAAGAAGAAATAAACTTATGTAGGTATCTGAGAGTTTGTTATCCACAATTGGTATGGCTTTTTCCACTAACCGATCATTAAGACGGGTCTGTTTGATAAGGAATGCCATGATATTTACGCCAATTGCATTGCCGATCAGAGTAATGAGAATTTCAATGTAGTTGTTTTTTCCGAGATAGCCAATCTTTCCGGTAAATAGGTTCAATTCTAGATTGATGATCGTGAAGAGACCTAATCCAAACAGAAAAGAAGCGGCGATCGAATTATCCATATTGAGATATACGGTACATCCAATCCCGATTAAAACTCCTGCAACAATTGCCTTTTTTAATGCGTTTAAGTGTTTCATAATTCCCCCTATATTCTTTTGTAATAAATTCCAGCGTTTAGTATATCATAGATTTGAACAGGTTTGTAGAAAAAATAACAAAAATATAAAATTCTTGCCTGTTAAGGCAACGAAGGAAGGGAGTTTAATTAGTAATTGACATCGCTATCACCAACATGTATAATATTTGGTGATAAAAATTTATGAGATTACGGAATAGGAGGAGAATAGATATGTCAAAGAGAGAAGACATTAAGAAAGTACTTATTATTGGTTCAGGTCCTATTATTATTGGGCAGGCGTGTGAATTTGATTATTCGGGTACACAGGCATGTAAAGCTCTTAGAAATTTAGGTTATGAAATCGTACTCGTGAACTCGAATCCGGCTACTATTATGACAGATCCGGAGACAGCTGATGTTACTTATATTGAACCTCTCAATGTTGAAAGACTTGAGCAGATTATCGCAAAAGAAAGACCAGATGCATTACTACCAAACCTTGGAGGACAATCGGGTCTTAATTTATGCTCGGAATTAGCTGAGGCGGGAGTTCTTGAAAAATATAATGTAGAAGTAATCGGTGTTCAGGTAGATGCGATTGAGCGTGGTGAAGACCGTATTGAATTTAAAAAGACTATGGACAGTCTTGGAATTGAGATGGCAAGAAGTGAGGTTGCATATTCGGTAGATGAGGCGCTTGCAATCGCAGATAAATTAGGTTATCCGGTAGTACTTCGTCCGGCGTACACAATGGGTGGAGCAGGAGGCGGTCTTGTATATAATGTAGAAGAATTAAAGACTGTATGTGCAAGAGGTCTTCAGGCGAGTCTGGTAGGCCAGGTACTTGTTGAAGAATCTATTTTAGGTTGGGAAGAGTTAGAGCTTGAGGTGGTTCGTGACTCTGAAGGTAATATGATTACAGTATGTTTCATTGAAAATATTGACCCGCTTGGTGTCCATACAGGTGACTCATTCTGTTCAGCTCCTATGCTTACAATCTCAGAAGAAGTACAGAAACGTTTGCAGGAAAAATCTCATAAAGTTGTAGATTCTGTTAAGGTAATCGGTGGATGTAATGTACAGTGGGCGCATGATCCAAAAACAGACAGAGATATCATTATCGAAATTAACCCAAGAACATCGCGTTCGTCGGCACTTGCTTCTAAAGCGACAGGTTTCCCGATTGCTTTGGTATCAGCAATGCTGGCAACAGGGCTTACATTGAAAGATATTCCATGTGGAAAATATGGAACATTGGATAAGTATGTTCCGGATGGAGATTACGTTGTAATCAAATTTGCTCGTTGGGCATTTGAAAAATTCAAAGGTGTAGAGGACAAACTTGGTACTCAGATGCGCGCCGTAGGTGAAGTTATGAGTATTGGTAAGACATATAAGGAAGCATTCCAGAAAGCAATCCGAAGCCTTGAGACAGGTCGCTATGGACTTGGACATGCAAAAGATTTTGATACAAAATCAAAAGAAGAATTGTTGAAAATGTTGATTACACCGACTAGCGAACGTCATTTTATTATGTATGAGGCACTTCGCAAAGGTGCAACTGTGGATGAAATTCATGAATTGACAAAAGTAAAACACTGGTTCATTGAACAAATGAAAGAACTTGTGGAAGAAGAAGAAGCTCTTTTAGCTTATAAAGGAAATCTTCCTTCCGATGAAGCTTTAACTGCAGCGAAAAAAGACGGTTTTTCAGATAAATATTTGAGCCAGATTTTGGAAGTAGATGAAGCCGATATCAGAGAAAAGAGAATCGAGATTGGTGTAGAGGAAGCTTGGGAAGGCGTACATGTAAGTGCTACGAAAGACAATGCTTACTACTATTCAACATACAATGCAGAAGATAAGAATCCGGTAAGTGAAGAAAAACCGAAGATTATGATTCTTGGCGGTGGACCAAACAGAATCGGACAAGGTATTGAGTTCGATTACTGCTGTGTACACGCTTCTCTTGCACTTAGAAAACTTGGATTTGAAACAATTATTGTAAACTGTAATCCAGAAACAGTTTCTACAGATTACGATACATCTGACAAGTTGTATTTTGAACCACTTACATTGGAAGATGTACTTAGTATTTATAAGAAAGAAAAACCGGTTGGAGTAATCGCGCAATTTGGTGGACAGACTCCATTGAATCTTGCTGCTGATCTTGAGAAAAACGGTGTGAAGATTCTTGGAACAGCTCCTTCTGTAATTGATCTTGCAGAGGATAGAGATTTATTCCGTGAAATGATGGAAAAATTAGATATTCCGATGCCGGAATCAGGAATGGCTGTTAATGTAGAGGAAGCATTGGAAATTGCTGAGAAGATTGGTTATCCGGTTATGGTTCGTCCGTCATACGTACTTGGTGGACGTGGAATGGAAGTTGTATACGATGCAGAAAGCATGGTTGGATACATGAATGCTGCAGTTGGTGTGACACCGGATCGTCCGATTTTGATCGACCGTTTCTTAGGACACGCAACAGAGTGTGAGGCGGATGCAATCAGCGACGGAACACATGCATTTGTGCCGGCTGTAATGGAACACATTGAGCTCGCGGGAGTTCATTCAGGGGACTCTGCTTGTATCATTCCGTCAAAATATATTTCTGAGGAAAACGTAAAAACAATTAAAGAATATACAAGAAGAATTGCAGAAGAAATGCATGTAAAAGGTCTTATGAACATGCAGTATGCAATTGAAAACGGAAAAGTATATGTTCTTGAGGCGAACCCAAGAGCATCTAGAACTGTGCCGCTTGTATCAAAAGTATGTAATGTCAGAATGGTGCCTCTTGCAATTGATATTGTGACAAGTGAATTGACAGGAAGAAAATCTCCGGTACCGGAATTGAAAGAACAGGATATTCCTTACTATGGAGTAAAAGAAGCTGTATTTCCATTTAATATGTTCCAGGAAGTAGACCCTGTACTTGGACCTGAGATGCGTTCAACAGGTGAAGTACTTGGACTCTCAAGATTTTACGGAGAAGCATTCTTTAAAGCACAGGAAGCAACACAGACAAAACTTCCGTTGGAAGGAACTGTGTTGATTACGGTAAATGACAAAGATAAAGATGAAGTAGTTGATCTGGCGAGAGACTTCGCGGATACAGGATTCAAGATTCTTGCATCTAAGCATACAGGAAAATTGATTCAGGATGCCGGAATCGAAGTAGAGATTGTGAATAAACTGCAGGAAGGAAGACCAAATATCCTTGACCTGATCACAAACGGAAAGATTGATTTAATCGTTAATACTCCGATTGGAAAAGACAGAAATGTAGATGATAGTTATTTACGTAAAGCTGCAATTAAGAAAAAAGTGCCGTATATGACAACAATGGCAGCAGCGAAAGCAACTGTAAGTGGTATTCAATCATTGAAGAAACCGGGCTGCGGTGAAGTGAAATCATTGCAAGAACTTCACAGTGAGATTAAAGATAAATAAAATATGTTAAAATAAAACTCTGATTTTTGTTGTGGTAAAAGTCAGGGTTTTATTTTTTAGTAGTCTCCTTTTTTACAATTATTTAAAAAAGTGTTTACAGAAACAAGATAGAAAAACAAAGAGTTAAGGAGTATTTTTTATATATCAGATAAAAATATAGTTAAAAAAGTATGAGGAGACAAAAATGAAGAAAAGAAGCAGACAACTGGCAGTTTTGGGAATTATCGGACTGCTGGCAGTTCAAGGGGGAAGTATAGAAACTAAAGCAGCAAAACAGTTAGCACCATCAAGTGTGAAAGCTCCGACATTGACAATTACAGAAATTCTTCCTGACAGTTCTAATGTAGAGGGAGCCGATGCATATGAATTTGTGGAAATCTGTAACAATGCAAACAAAAGTATTAATTTGAAAGACTATCGTTTGTCATATACATATCCGGATACGGGAGTGCAGACTGTATGGTGGGAAACTGCAGAAGATAAAATTCTCGAACCAGGTGAAACTCTTATATTTTGGATTAAAAATGGTTCCAACGATGGTCTGACACTTTCGGATTTTAATAGTAAATTTGGTGTCAGTTTAACAGAGGATCAATTGATTGACATCTCTGTTGGAGGAATGGCAAATAGTGGAAAAAGAGGCTTGTGCCTTACGACTAATGTAGGCGATATGGTAGATAATGTGGTGTATAATGATAATAATGCAGATAATACAACAGCAGATAAATCTATTACTTTCCAGAATCAGTATGTAAATGATGTCTTTACAACAGCAATGACTTCTGACGAGGAAACACCTACTCCTGGCACAATTACAGATAAAGAAAAAGCGATGTACCAGGCATCGATAACAGCACCGGTGAAACAACCGGCAGTAACAGATTATACAGAAACGACATTTAATAATGAAACAGATTCTTTGGCATTTTCAGTGGAAGCTATTTCTGAAGAGTCTACAGTTAAAACAGTCACATTATATATGAAAGACAGTAATCAGTCAGATTATAAGAGTTATAATTTGACACGAAGAAGTGCGGGGGAAAATCGCTTTGAAAGGATATTGAGTAATGTTGATCTTTTAAATAAAAAGAGTTTTTCGTATTATTTTGAAGTGAGCGATGGATATTCTGTCATTACAACGGAAGAAAAGACCGTTAATAATACAGACAGTGAAATGTCTCAAGGGTTAAACCTGAAGAACGGTGATGTCATTACAGACAAACAGCAGATTATAGCAAATGGTTCGCAGCTGCTTATAGATGGAACTGACTATTCAAGTAAGGCTCAGAAATCTATTAGCGGCAGCGGAAAAATTGCTTTTGAAGCTACAGACACGGATGTATTCTTCAAAAACGCAGTGGCAGTAGACGGAGATGTGGTAGGAGTATTCAATGAGGGAACGTATAGTAATGTTGCAACTTATGTATACGATATAAATGCGGACAAGTTTGACGCAGAGAAGAAAACAATTACTGTGGAATTCCATGCGGGAAATAAAGCAAACGTATTAGAGCATAATATTGAAAATAACGATGACTTTACGCTTCGCAATATTCGTATGATTTTGCCGAATGGAAAAACACTGACACCAGTCTCTTATGAAGCCAAGAAAGGTTTAGGTGAAGTGGAGCATGACAATTTGGATCAAGTTCCAAAAGTAAATGTTAATATTCCGTCACAGGAATCCAATATCTCAATGGGAGACGGTGCTTCAAAATATGAAATTCTATATGCAAATTTCCAACTAGAGGATAGTGACTTTGAAGCTATGCGCTATCTTTGGGATACAACAGAAACCACGGATGGAGAGCATACCGTATCCAATGGAGATGAGCAGGTATCGGTAACAGTAGACAATACCGCACCGGAGATTACAAGCAATATTGAGGAGGGAAAGCAATATCACAATGGAACAATAGAGGTTACAAGTAAGGATGCAATTAGCGAGAGCGTTTCAACAGTAGTAACACTTGACGGTAAAACAATTTCTGTTCCGTATGATTTCCGTGCATTGGAAATGGTGGCAGGTGAACATACGATTCAAATTACAGCAAGAGATCAGGTGGGAAACAGTGCACAAAAGGAAATTCATTTTACTACACCGGAAGAATCTGCAAGTCTTGAGGAAAATGTATCACCGGAAAATGGAATGACTGTAAATAGGGCACCGGTTCTTTCTGTGACACCAAAAGACGAAGCAGGGGATGAAATGACTGTTACCTTCAAGAAAGGTGAAAAATATGAGCTGGGAGATACCAATATTGTACAGGACAGTGGTGTAAGTGCAGAGAGTGGAAGCATTGAAAAGGCATTTGAGGAAAATACAGGAAATGGATTTCCTTACGACAGTTTCCAAATACAGCTTGATGAAGAGGCAAATGAAAACACAGTCATTACAGCTCAATGGTCAGGAGAATCAAATAATACCAAGACATTTATGTATGTGTATAACACAGAATCAGAAGAATGGGAGAAGGTAGATGCAAAGCAGACAACAGAAGGTGATAAGATGACACTGGCAGGAGAAGTTGTCTTGAAGAATCATATTGTAGACGGAAAAGTCAGAGTGATTGTGCAAAATGGAGAAGGATACACACCACCACAAAATGGTGATATTCCAGAGATAGCTTCTTATGCAATGAACGAAACTCCGGATAATGTGGAAACACATAATCAAAACGATACTCCACGCGAAGACTATGATTTTACCTTTGCGGTAGAGAGTGATACACAGTATTATAATGAAGATTATGATGGAAATACTGATCAGTCTAATGACGGACAATATCAGCATCAGATGAATATTCATAATTGGCTGCTTGGCAACAGACAGAGAATGAACATTCAGTATTTGTTCCATGATGGAGACATCATTGATGATGAGCCGAATATACAAGAATGGGAACAGGCAGACGCGGCTTATAAAAAATTAGATGTGGCTAAATTCCCGTATGGAGTTCTTGCGGGAAATCACGATGTGGGACACTTAAATGGAGATTATTCAAACTATACACAGTACTTTGGAGAAAATCGTTATTTATCAAATCCATGGTACGGTGGAAGTTACAAAAATAACCGTGGTCATTATGATTTGATTTCTGTAGACGGAATTGACTTTATTATGCTTTACATGGGCTGGGGTATCGGAGATGAAGAAATACAGTGGATGAACGATGTGTTGGCACAATATCCGGAAAGGAAAGCGATATTGAATTTCCATGAATATTTGCTAGCAAGCGGTGGACTTGGCGAGGAACCACAGCGAATCTACGATGAAGTTGTCTCGAAAAATGAAAATGTCTGCATGGTTCTTTCCGGACATTATCATAATGCGAAGACAAGAATTGATACATTTACAAATGCAGATGGAAGTACAAGAAAAGTGTACAATATGCTGTTTGATTATCAGGGACTTATGGAAGGAGGAGCCGGATATATAAGACTGATGCATTTTGATGTAGAGGGACAGCGTATGATTGTAAGAACATTTACCCCTTCTTACGGTGGATCAGATTTTAGCAATTATGGAGATTACGATGCAAAACCATCAGAAACACCAAATCCCGGAAATGAGTTTTCTGTAGAAAATGCTAATTTAAATGATGCAGAAAGCTTTGAAGTGCCATTTTCTGAACTTGGAATTGTTCCAAAAGTGAAAACATTGGAGACAGATGATTTTAAAGTAAATGTGTATAAGGAAGATGTTATAGGAAGTGTAAACCATGTTGAAAGTGGAACAACAGCATCCTATGAGTGGAAAGATGCACAAGAGGGTATCAATGGCTGGTATGCTGAAGTTACAGATGAAAACGGAGGTTTGTCCAGAACGAATGTTTATTATGTAAATGTGCAAACAGATACAGAAAAGCCAGTGCTAACGGTTCCGGAAAAAACAGTTTTAAAAGAAGGCGATACTTTCGATGAAATGGGAGGTGTTACTGCGAAAGATAATGTAGATGGTGATATCACTCATAAGATTATCGTAACAGGAAAAGTGAATACCAGCGTAGCGGGCACATATGAGCTTGTCTATGAAGTAACTGATGCAGCAGGAAATAAAGCACAGGTTACAAGGGAGATTATAGTAGAAACAAAAAGTGCTGCAGATTTAAATTCACAAGACACAAATAAATCGGAGGGAAGCAACAACCATGTTTCAACAACACCAAATGCTGATATAAAGAGTCAAAGTAGTGTTAAAACCAGTGATAAATCGAATATTAAGACGCCATTGCTTTTCACAGTTTTCTCTTTAGTAATTGGAGGCGTGTTTGTAACCGGAATAAAAAGAAGAAAATAGTAGCAATTATAAAATATCTGTATTTCATTTTGTTTGAATTTGTGTTATAGTATTTCAAGAATCAAACGATTGAAAATATTATGATAAATATGAAAAGCATAAATAAAGAAATGAGCTGCATCCTGTGATGTGGCTCATTTTAGTAGGGAGCTGAACATGAAGACAATTTACAATTATCTGAACGAATATAGTGAGAGTGATTTCTATGGAATGCATATGCCGGGGCACAAAAGAAATGAAAAAATGATGGAGAATGATCTGCCTTATAAAATTGATATTACCGAAATAGATGGGTTTGATGATCTCCACCACGCAGACGGGATCATTCGGGAGGCGCAGGAACGTGCAGCGAGATTATATGGTGCAGATGAGACACATTTTCTTGTAAATGGAAGTACGGTTGGAATTCTGAGTGCGATTATGGGAGTGACTGACAAAGGAGACCAGATTCTTGTAGCCCGTAATTGCCACAAATCTGTGTATCATGCCATTTATTTAAATGAGCTGGAACCGGTGTATGTCTATCCGGAATACGATGAGAAAACAGGATTAAACGGGGAAGTAAAAGCAGATGAGATTGCGTTGTTATTGGAAAAAAATCCAAATATCAAGGCAGTTATGATTGTATCACCGACATATGACGGTGTGGTATCTGATGTGAAAAAGATTGCAGAAGTGGCACATGCACATGAGATTCCGTTGATTGTGGATGAGGCACATGGAGCACATTTTGGATTTGATCCGTATTTTCCGAAAAATGCGAATGAAAATGGTGCAGACATTGTCATACATAGTGTGCACAAGACACTTCCATCGCTCACACAGACCGCATTGCTTCATATCAATGGAACGTTTGTAAATAGAGAAAAAGTGAGGATGTATCTACACATGTTACAATCCAGCAGTCCGTCGTATGTATTGATGGCAAGCATAGATGAATGTATGGAATTGATTGAAAAAAAAGGTGAGGATATCTTTTCGGCTTATGTGGATAACTTGCAAAAAATGCGGGAAGAGTTGGGAAAACTTTCTTGTTTGAGGCTTGTCGAGACTTCACATTATGACTGCTCTAAATTTGTGATTTCAGTGAGAAATACAAATATTTCAAGCAGAGACCTTGAAAAAATATTGCGTAGGAAGTATCATTTGCAGATGGAGATGACCTCGGGAGACTATGTGCTTGGAATGACGGCAGTAGGAGACACGAAAGAAGGATTGGAAAGATTTACACAGGCATTGTTAGAAATTGATTGCTCCTTGTCTGCCATGAACAAACAACGAGTGTGGAGAGAACTTCCGAGAACGAGACTTTGTGCAAAAAGTTCTGACGTACTGCATAAAAAGTGCGGAAAACTTTGTGGATGGAAAGAGAGTATCGGAAAAATTTCGATGGAATATGCGTATTTGTATCCACCCGGAATCCCGATTATTGTGCCGGGAGAGCAGATTACGGAGGATGTGATTGCATATTTGGAAATGTATGAGCAGTTAGGATTTTCGATTGAAGGTCTGGAAGTGGATAAACAGATAAAGGTGTGGATAAATGAGTAAGATTTTTTATTTTATGGGGAAAAGTGCCTCCGGGAAAGATACAATTTTTAAACAGATCAAAGAGAGGATGCCAAATCTTAAGACAATTGTAATCTATACAACACGTCCGATTCGGGAAGGTGAGCAGGAGGGTGTGGAATATTATTTTGTCGATGAAAAAAGATTGGCTGAGCTCGAAGCACAAGGAAAAGTAATCGAGCTTCGCGCATACAATACGGTACACGGAGTGTGGAAATATTTTACGGTGGATGACGGACAGTTTGACGGAGATGAGAATTACATTGCAATCGGGACTTTAGAGTCATATGCAAAGATGCTCGCATATATGGGGACGGACTCATTGGTACCTATATACATTGATGTTGACGATGGAGTGCGATTGTTAAGGGCGGTAGAACGAGAAAGAAAACAGAAAGAGCCAAAATACGAAGAACTGTGCAGGAGATTCCTTGCAGATGCAGAGGATTTCTCTGAGGAAAACTTACAAAGAATGGGGATAACTCACCATTATTTTAATGACAATATGGAAAACTGCATCCAAGAAATTATGCTATGTATTCACCAAGAATTATGATATAATGTTCACGTAAGCAAAGCGATGGCAAGGTTGCACGTCGAGTGAAACTGTATAAGAAAGTGCGTAATAGAAAGGTAATAATATGAGCGGATTTAAAGATGTTGTAGGACACAAAGACATAATTCAATATATACAAAATGCCGTAGAGCAGGATAAAGTATCTCATGCATATATCTTAAATGGCGCAAAAGGCTCTGGAAAAAAGATGCTTGCAAAATTATTTGCAATGACTCTGCAATGTGAGAACAGCCAGTCAGAACCTTGTGGTGAGTGTCGTTCCTGCAGGCAGGCAGATAGCGGGAATCAGCCGGATATCATTACGATACAGCATGAAAAGCCGGGGTCAATCAGTGTAGATGATATACGAGAGCAGCTCAATGGTGACATTATGATCAAGCCATACAGCAACCGCTATAAGATATACATTATTCCGGAAGCGGATCTGTTGACTGTGCAGGCGCAGAATGCACTGCTAAAAACGATTGAAGAGCCACCGGAATATGCCATTATTTTTCTGCTGACAGAGAATGCAGACAGTTTGCTGCCGACAATTCGTTCAAGATGTGTCATGTTGAAATTGAGGAATATTAAGGATACTTTGATTAAAAAGTATTTGATGGAGCAACTGCATATTCCGGATTATCAGGCAGATATCTGTGCCGCATTTGCACAGGGAAACATGGGGCGTGCCATTATGCTGGCAACGTCAGAACACTTTAATGAGATTAAAGAAGAAGCAGTTCAGTTGTTAAAATATATTGATGAGATGGAACTGAACGAGATTGTCAGTGCGATAAAAGAGATTAATAAATATAAATTAGAAGTGACAGATTATCTGGATCTGCTTACTGTCTGGTACCGGGATGTTCTGCTTTATAAGGCAACAAAAGAAGCAGGAAAAGTTGTATTTGGTGACCAATTGACTTACATCAAGGAGAAGGCAAGCAAAAGTTCTTATGAGGGAATTGAGATTATTCTGGACAGTATCGAAAAGGCGAAAACACGCCTGAAAGCGAATGTAAACTTTGATCTGGTAATGGAATTATTGTTGCTTACGATAAAGGAGAACTAGAATATGACAAGAGTAATCGGAGTAAGATTTCGTCCGGCAGGAAAGATTTATTATTTTGCACCAGGTAAATTTCACATCAGACAGGGTGATAAAGTAATTGTGGAGACAGCAAGAGGCATAGAGTTTGGAACTGTTGTGACAGGACCGAAAGAAGTGAAGGACGAAGAGGTCATGCAGCCGCTAAAATCGGTAATTCGAATTGCCACAGAGGAAGACAAAAGAGCGGAAGAAAAGAACCGAGAGAAAGAAAAAGAGGCATTTGAAATTTGTCTGGAAAAAATAAGAAAACACAATCTGGATATGAAGCTGATCAATGCCGAATATACATTTGACAATAATAAAGTGCTGTTTTATTTTACTGCAGACGGAAGAATTGATTTTCGTGAGCTTGTAAAAGATTTGGCAGCAGTATTTCGTACAAGAATTGAGCTGCGTCAGATTGGTGTGCGTGATGAGACAAAGATTCGGGGCGGAATCGGAATTTGCGGACGTCCGCTTTGTTGTCACACATATTTATCAGAGTTTGCACCGGTATCAATCAAGATGGCAAAAGAACAGAACCTTTCTTTGAATCCGACGAAAATTTCCGGTGTGTGTGGAAGGCTGATGTGTTGTCTGACCAATGAGGAAGAGACGTATGAAGAATTGAACAGCCGTCTTCCGGCAATCGGGGACACAGTTACAACGAATGAGGGCTTGAAAGGAGAAGTACAGAGTGTCAGTGTGCTTCGCCAGCTTGTAAAAGTAGTTGTGACGTTAGAAAATGATGAGAAAGAGATTCGCGAGTACAAAGTGGATGAGCTGAAATTCAGACCGCGAAAGAGAAAAAATGATGTGAGACTTTCCAAAGAAGAGATGAAGGAACTTGCAGCATTGGAGAAGAATGAAGGAGCGTCAAAATTAGATGATAACTAATCTGAAATCAGACGAACGTCTGGATGACTTACAGATTAACGGGTATGAGATCATACAGCATCCGGGGAAATTCTGTTTTGGAATGGATGCCGTATTACTTGCCAATTTTGCCCGTGTAAAACAGAAAGAATGTGCGCTGGATCTTGGAACAGGAACAGGGATCATTCCCATTTTACTTACGGCAAAGACCGAAGGGATGCATTTTACCGGACTGGAGATACAGGAAGAAAGTGCTGACATGGCAAGAAGAAGCGTAGCCCATAATCATTTGGAAGAGAAAGTTGACATTGTGACGGGAGATATCAAAGAGGCAGCCGAATTATTCGGACCAGCCTCTTTTGACGTCATAACAACAAATCCGCCATATATGATTGGACATCACGGTATTGAGAATCCGTCGGATGCAAAGGCAATTGCAAGGCATGAGGTGCTTTGTGATTTGAATGATATTTTGCGGGAAAGCGCAAGAATTTTAAAGCCGAGAGGTCGATTTTATATGGTGCACAGACCGTTTCGATTGGCGGAAATCCTGTCAAAGATGATACAGGTAGGAATTGAGCCAAAACGTATGAGAATGGTACATCCATTTGTACATAAGGAACCGAATATGGTGCTGATTGAAGGAATGCGTGGGGCGAATTCACGTATGCGCGTGGAGCCGCCATTGATTGTCTATAAAGAGCAGGGCGTATATTCAGAAGAATTGCTTTCGGAGTATGCGATGAAATAAGAAGGAGGCACAAATATGTCAGGAAAGCTGTATTTGTGTGCGACACCGATTGGAAATCTCGAAGATATGACATATCGTGTTGTGCGTACATTGGGTGAGGTGGATTTGATCGCAGCGGAGGATACGAGAAATAGCATAAAGCTTTTGAATCATTTTGGAATTAAGACTCCGATGACAAGTTATCACGAATATAATAAGATAGAAAAAGGTAAAAAGCTCATTGAGAAGCTGAAAGATGGGATGCAGATTGCACTTGTGACGGATGCAGGAACACCGGGGGTATCAGATCCGGGGGAAGAGCTTGTGAAGATGTGCTATGAGGAAGGGATTGAAGTCACATCTCTGCCTGGAGCAGCAGCATGTATTACGGCATTGACGTTGTCGGGACTTTCGACAAGAAGATTTGCGTTTGAGGCATTTCTGCCGACAGATAAAAAAGAAAAGCAGTCTGTATTGAACGAACTTGTAAATGAGACACGGACAATGATTTTGTATGAGGCGCCGCATAGACTTGTTCGTACACTGCGGGAACTGTTGGAGAGACTTGGAAACCGAAGAATTACGGTGTGCCGGGAATTGACCAAAAAGCACGAGACTGCATTTGCAACAACAATTGAGGAAGCACTTGCATATTATGAGGCAAATGAGCCAAAGGGTGAGTGTGTGCTTGTCATTGAAGGAAAAAGCCGCGAGGAACTTCGTCAGGAAGAAGTTGCAAAGTGGGAAGAGATGAGTATAGAGGAGCATATGGACTTCTATTTGGATCAAGGTATGGATAAGAAAGAGGCAATGAAAAAAGTGGCAAAAGATCGGGGAATCGGGAAACGGGATGTGTATCAGATGCTTATTTCGTAAGATTCGTCGACTTGACGAGACAACTGAAAAAAATTTGTTCAACTTTGGCATAGACCCTAATTGGCTTTTTTTATATACTTTAGAAAGAGTTAGAAAACGAAAGCTTTTAGGAGGAAGATTGAAATGGCAAGTTTATCATTGAAACATATTAATAAAGTTTATCCAAATGGATTTGAAGCAGTAAAAGATTTCAACCTTGAAATTGAAGATAAAGAATTTATCATCTTTGTAGGACCATCAGGATGTGGTAAATCTACAACACTTCGTATGATTGCAGGATTGGAAGATATTTCTTCTGGAGAATTAAGAATTGGAGATAAGTTAGTAAATGACGTAGAGCCAAAAGACAGAGATATTGCGATGGTATTCCAGAACTATGCGTTATACCCACATATGACAGTATATGACAACATGGCATTTGGTTTGAAATTAAGAAAAGTGCCAAAAGATGAGATTGACAAGATGGTTCGTGAAGCAGCTAAGATTCTTGACTTGGAAGCATTATTAGATCGTAAACCAAAAGCATTATCAGGTGGACAAAGACAGCGTGTTGCTATGGGACGTGCTATCGTTCGTAATCCAAAAGTATTTCTTATGGATGAGCCTTTATCAAACCTGGATGCAAAATTAAGAGGACAGATGCGTATCGAGATTTCTAAATTACACCAGAGATTAGGTACAACGATCATCTACGTTACACATGACCAGACAGAGGCTATGACACTTGGAACAAGAATCGTAGTTATGAGTGGCGGTATTGTTCAACAGGTAGATACACCACAGGTATTATACGATACACCATGTAACTTATTCGTAGCAGGATTCATTGGATCACCACAGATGAACTTCGTAGATGCAGTATGTAAGGTAAAAGGAGATAAAGTTTATCTTCAAGCAGGACCTTCTGCAATTGAACTTCCACCAGCAAAAGCGAAAAAACTCATTGAAGGAGGATATGATGGAAAGACAGTTGTACTTGGTATTCGTCCGGAAGATGTACATGATGAGCAGATGTTTATTGAAGCTTCACCAAATACAGTAATCGAAGCTACAATCCGTGTATACGAGATGCTTGGTGCTGAAGTTTACTTATACTTCGATTACGAAGGAACAAGTATGACAGCAAGAGTAAACCCAAGAACAACAGCAAGAACAGGCGATACAGTGAAATTTGCATTAGATGCAGAAAAAATTCACGTATTCGATAAAGAAACAGAAAAAACAATCACAAACTAGTGAGAATGAAGTTTTAGGGCAAGGTGGAAATCCTTGCCCTTTTTGTGCGATAAGGAGTGACTATGGAAAAGAAAGTAATTCAGAAAAATCTTATCAGGGATTGTCTCCCGACGGTGTTTTCACTGATGCTGTCAGGACTTTATTCCGTAATGGACGGATTATTTGTAGGACGGGCAGCGGGAGATACCGGACTTGCAGCAGTTAACCTTGCATGGCCGCTTGTTGCAGTGATTACTGCAACAGGGATAGGGATTGGAAGTGGCGGCAGTGTTTTGTTTTCGAATTTAGCTGGAAAAGATGAGAAACAAGAAAGTGAAAAAACGTATCATCTGACGGTGTGTCTGCTTGTGGGAGTCGGAATTTTATTAAGTGTAATATTGTTTTTGACGTATCCGATCTTATTACAGCTTCTTGGTGCAAGAGGAGAGGTACTGATGCAGGCTGAGGCCTATGTGCAGATTATTATTTTAGGATGTGTTTTTCAGATCATCGGTTCAGGAATGATACCGTTGCTTCGAAACAGAGGGATGGCAGTCAGCGCTATGGTGAGTATGGTCACAGGGATGTTCGTAAATCTTGCATTGAATTATGTATTCATTTTTAAAGTGGGACTGGGAATTCGGGGAGCTGCTCTTGGCACGATTGCAGCGCAGATATCCGTGATTTTTATTTGCATTTACTTAATTTATATCAAAGGAAAAACAAAGGTACAGTTGGTTTGGAACTGGAAAAGAAGTGTGAAAATTTTTCAGATTGGGGTGTCTGCATTTGGACTGTCTCTGGCACCGTCGATTGTGCTGATTTTTACAAATCTGCAGTGCCTGAAATACGGTGGTGATGCAGCGGTTGCGTGTTATGCAGTGATTTCTTATATTGTATTTCCGGTGCAGTCGATGCTGGTAGGTGTGGGAGATGGTTCTCAGCCGCTTATGAGCTTTTACTGTGGCGCAGGAAAACGAGAGGAACTTGCGTATATTAAAAGAGTAGCGTCAGCAAGTGTCATTGTTTTAGGAGTAGTTATGCTTGCAGTTGTCGTGTCAGTATCGGATTTCTTTCCGGCTATTTTTGGAATGTCAAAGCAGTCAGAGCAGTTTTTTCATGTGGGAATGAGAATTAGTGCGGTGTCGTTTTTGTTTACCGGACTTGCAAAATTTCATATATCTTATTTAAATGCAACATTGAAAGTAAAGCCGGCTATGGCGTTGATCTATGGGGAGACATTGATTGTGGCACCGATATTTCTATTTTTATTGCCGGCTGTGTTCGGGATTATCGGAATTTGGTGGTCGCTTGCGGCGACGCAGGTTATGATGCTTTTGTTGTATCAAATTGTAAAAGAATTAAAAATTACAGTTGACAGAACCAAAAAAGTTGACTATAGTATTTTATAGATAAAAGGGAGTAACTAGCGTTACTAAACGTTTACGATGTCGTCAATACGATGAATTTCATCCGTATCGTAATGAAATAGTGAGACTTTTATTGCATAATTAACGTGCAATAAAGGTCTCTTTTTATTCTCTTTTGTAATTTTTTATAAAAAGGGTGAAAATGTAAACAATAGAGACTAGGTAGTGCACGGAAGAATGGAGGATTTTGGAATGAAAAATTATTATCAGCTCTCACAAAATGAAGTGAGGCGGGAAGTCAATGGAAAAGAAGAGGCATTGACTTCAAGTGAAGTGCAGCAGAACCAGGAAAAGTATGGTCTGAATGAACTTGTAGAAGGAAAAAAGAAAAGTACGATTCAGATATTTCTGGAGCAGTTCAAGGATTTCCTTGTCATTATTTTGATTGTTGCAGCAGTCGTATCGGGGATACTTGGAGATGCAGAGAGTGCAATTGTTATTTTGATCGTAATTACGATTAACGCAATTCTTGGAACGGTTCAGACAGTAAAGGCAGAACAGTCGTTGAATAGTCTGAAAGAATTATCGGCGCCACTTGCGAAGGTACTCCGTGATGGCAATGTGATTCAGATTCCGTCAAAAGAGGTAACAATCGGTGACGAAGTTTTTCTGGAAGCAGGAGATTATGTTCCGGCTGATGGACGTATTTTGACAAATGCGAGTTTGAAAATTGACGAAAGTGCACTGACAGGAGAAAGTCTTGCGGTAGAAAAGTCAGAAGATACGATTACTGGCGAAGTGCCATTAGGTGACCAAACCAATATGGTATTCTCAGGAAGTTTTGTGACATATGGACGTGGTTCTTTCCTTGTAACAGCTATTGGAATGGATACAGAGGTAGGTAAGATTGCTACACTTTTGAAGACGACATCTGAAAAGAAAACACCTCTTCAGATGAACTTAGATGAATTTGGAAAGAAATTATCAATTGTAATTTTAATTTTCTGTGGCATTTTGTTTGGTGTAAATGTATTTCAGGGAGTCAACATCGGAGATTCCTTTATGTTTGCAGTAGCGCTGGCTGTTGCAGCGATTCCGGAAGCACTCAGTTCTATCGTGACGATCGTGCTGTCATTTGGAACACAGAAGATGGCAAAAGAGCATGCAATTATCCGTAAATTACAGGCAGTGGAAGGTCTTGGAAGCGTGTCTATCATCTGTTCAGATAAGACAGGAACACTGACTCAGAACCGTATGACTGTCGAAGACTACTATGTAAATGGAAAACGAATTCCGGCGGCAGAGATTGACCGTCAGGCACTTGGACAAAAAGAACTTTTAAGATATAGTATTTTATGTAATGACTCTACAAATGTAGATGGTGTGGAAATTGGGGATCCGACAGAGACAGCCCTGATTAATCTAGGAACAAAGCTTGGAGCAGAAGCAGGTTATGTAAGGGGAAAATTCCCTCGTACAAGTGAGATTCCGTTTGACAGTGACAGAAAATTAATGTCTACAGCACATGTGCTGGAGAATGGACCGGTTATGGTGACCAAAGGTGCGGTGGATGTACTTTTAAATCGTGTTACAAAGATTCAAAAGGGAACAGAAGTCTGTCAGATTACACAGGAAGATAAAGAAGCGATTGAAAATCAGAATCAGGAATTTTCAAGAAGTGGTTTGCGAGTACTTGCGTTTGCATATAAACCGATTCAAAAAGATCAGGTGCTGCAGTTAGAAGATGAGGATGACTTGATCTTTGTGGGATTGATTTCGATGATGGATCCGCCGCGAGAGGAGTCTAAGGCAGCGGTTGCAGATTGTATCCGTGCGGGAATCAAGCCTATTATGATTACGGGAGACCATAAAGTAACAGCGGCAGCTATCGCAAAACGAATTGGTATTTTGAAAGATGAGTCAGAAGCGTGTGAAGGCTCTGTGATTGATAATATGTCTGATGAAGAATTGATGGATTTTGTAGATGGAATTTCCGTATATGCGAGAGTTTCTCCGGAACATAAGATTCGCATCGTGCGTGCATGGCAGAATAAAGGAAATATTGTTGCGATGACAGGTGACGGTGTAAATGATGCCCCGGCATTGAAGCAGGCGGATATCGGTGTTGCGATGGGAATTACAGGAAGTGAAGTATCGAAAGACGCAGCGGCAATGGTATTGACAGACGATAATTTTGCAACTATCATCAAAGCAGTTGAAAACGGAAGAAATGTATATAAAAACATTAAGGGGTCTATTCAGTTCCTGCTGTCAGGTAACTTTGGTGGAATTCTTGCAGTATTATATGCTTCGCTGGCAGGACTTCCGGTTCCGTTTGCACCGGTACATCTGTTGTTTATCAACTTGTTGACAGACAGTCTCCCGGCAATCGCACTTGGATTGGAGCCGCATACGAAGACTGTCATGGATGAGAAACCGCGTCCAATGAATGAATCGATTTTGACAAAAGACTTTTTGATTAAGGTTGGAACAGAAGGTTTCTGTATTGGTCTGATGACAATGTTAGCATTTTTGATTGGTTACCGTGGCGGTGATGCAGTGCTTGCAAGTACGATGGCATTTGGTACATTATGTACAGGAAGACTTGTACATGGATTTAACTGTAAATCAGACAGACCGATGATGTTCAGTAAAAAATTGTGGAATAATATTTACCTGATTGGTGCATTTTTGATTGGCTTTGTATTGATTACAAGTGTATTGACAATTCCGGCATTACAGAATGTATTTAAGGTTGTTCCGTTGAATGTGACACAATTATTTACTGTTTATGGTCTTGCACTTTTGAATCTTCCGGTGATTCAGCTTCTGAAATGGATTCGTAAAAGACGATAGGAAGGCGAGTAAATGAATTTGGATAAGGAAACGATTAAGAAAATAAGAGGATTGATTGTTTTTACAGCAATTATACTGATTGGACTATGGAACTACGAAGTAGTGCTAGATGGTCTTGGGTTTATCGGCAGAGTAATTTTTCCGTTTGTACTTGGTGGTGCGATTGCATTTGTACTCAATGTGCCAATGCATTTCATTGAGGAAAAGTTTTTCGGAAGCAAGAAAATGAAAAAAAATAAATGGGCAAATAAATTTGCCAGACCTGTAAGCTTTCTGGTTACGATTTTGTTTGTACTTGGAATCATTGGAATCGTTGTGTTTGTCGTAGCGCCGGCGCTGGGAGATACGGCGATGAATCTTGGAAGAAATATTCAGGCGTTTATTCCGCAAGTACAGGAGTGGGCGGAAAACATTTTTCAGGATAATAAGGAAATCGTGAAGTGGATTGGCAGTATGGAGTTCAAGTGGGATGAGATGATTAAAAGCGGTATTGATTTCTTTAAAAATGGTGCCGGAAGCGTGCTTGGATCTACATTTGAGGCTGCAAAAAGTATCGTAAGTGGTGTCACGACATTCTTTATCGCTTTTGTATTTTCTTGTTATATTCTGCTTCAGAAAGAAAAGCTAAACATTCAGGTTCGCAAGGTAATGTACGCATTTATGCCAAAGGACTGGACAGAGATTTTGCTCGCACTTAGCTCACTGACGTATAAGACTTTTTCTAATTTCTTAACCGGACAGTGTGTTGAGGCAATTATTCTTGGAAGTATGTTTTTTGTGACGATGACAATTTTTGGAATGCCATATGCACTGTTGATTGGAATCCTGATTTCATTTACGGCACTAATTCCGATTTTTGGAGCATTTATCGGATGTGTAATCGGAGCACTTTTGATTTTTATGGTGAACCCGATGCAGGCATTGATCTTCGTGGTAATGTTTCTTGTATTACAGCAGATCGAAGGAAATTTGATTTATCCGCATGTCGTTGGAAATTCTGTGGGGCTGCCGTCTATCTGGGTGCTTGTTGCAGTCAGTATCGGAGCGAGCCTGATGGGCATTGTCGGAATGTTGATTTTTATTCCGATTGCTTCGGTGGTTTATACATTGTTTCGTGGAATTGTACATCGGAGATTGAAAGAAAAAGAGATAGAAGTTTAAATTGGGGACGTAGTAAAATTTAATTTTACTACGTCCCCAATTGAGTATTGTGGTGTCCCAAAACGAAAATAGCCCTGTCCCTTTTTGACAAGTTAAAAAAAATTTATTAAAATAAATTTGTAGTTTTTTGAAAAATTTTTAGAGGTAAAATAATAAAATGGAAAAAGATTTTCAAAAGTATGAGTATAAAGTAAATGACAACAAAGCCCGAATTACAGGAGCTTTTTGGAATAGTATGGCTATAGAAGTACCAGAAAAAATTGATGGATTTGAGGTGACGGAGATAGGAGATTATGCATTTTCGCAACCAATCGGGGACGTAGTAAAATTAAATTTTACTACGTCCCCGATTGAAGAAATCATCCTTCCAAACTCTATTAAAAAAATTGGGCGATATGCATTTTACAATTGCCGCGATTTAAGGAGAATACAATTTTACAATACGTTGAAAGATATCGGTGCGGGAGCATTTACGGGGTGTCACAAGGTGAGGGAGATTGATGTGACTTTTGTGGAGAATGAGAGGTCTTGTCTGCGTGAGCTTTTGATGGAACTTCCAGAGGAGCAGACAATTTTTTATCACAGTAAACAGGGGGAAGCGAAACTGATATTCCCAGAGTTTTTTGAGGAGGCGGTCGAAAATACGCCTGCGAGGATTTTGGAGACACACACGCATGGCAGTGGTATGATGTACCGGAATTGTTTTGTTCGGCAAGAACTTCAGTTTCATCTGTACGATGAGCGGTTTGAATGGGCAAAAGGAAGGGAATATGAAGATACGTTATTTCGGCTTGTGTTCGGAAGGCTTTTATATCCGTATCAGTTAAGTGAGAAGGCAAAGAAAAAATATATAAGCTTTTTGAAGGAGCACATTGAAACATGCATAAAATGGGCAGCGGAAGAGATGCGGGAGAAAGAATGTAAATTTTTGGCAGAGCATTGTATTTCAGAGCAAAAGACGCTGGAGTATTTAATCGAGCAGGTTAATAAAAAAAACAGAGTGGAACTTACAAGCTATCTGATGGAGTTAAGGCGTCAGAAATTTCAAGCGAAAAGGAAGATATTTGAACTATGAACCCGATTCAAAAACAACAGCAAAAAGAACTGGAGAAAATCGAGATTTGCATAGATATTTTGAAAAATGCACGGAATGAGCTATATTTGTCCATGCGCTTTTTTGATGTGATTTTAAGTGGATTTGAGTTTCTGCCGGACACGAAGATTTCCGGTATTGGGACGGATGGATTTACAGTTTATTTTTATCCAGACTATCTGATTGGGCTGTACCAGAGGACGCCGGTGCAAGTAAACCGTGCGTATCTTCATATGATTTTTCACTGTCTTTTCGGGCATTTGAAACAGCCGGACCATGCGGATGAACAGTATTGGAATCTAGCTTGTGATATTGTTGTGGAGTCAATCATAGATGAACTCAATGAGCACAGTGTCCGCAAATATGTGCCTCCATATCGAAAGGGAGTTTACCAAAAATTGAGAGAAAAGATGGAAGTGTTGACGCCAAAAGGGGTGTACCGGGAATTGCTGGGGATGCATTTAGAAGAAGAGCATTGTGGAAAAATGCAGGAAGAATTTTTTGTGGATGATCATGTTTTGTGGAACGAGAATGTGCCCCCTGAAAAATGCGTGGAGCGGGAGAAAAAGTGGAAAGAGCAAAATGAGAAATTGCAGACGGAGATGGAGACATTTTCAAAGGAGGCTTCTGAGAATGCGGAAAATATTTTAAATCAAGTACAGATTGAAAATCGTAACCGATATGACTATCGAAAGTTTTTGGAAAAGTTTGCGATTTTAAAAGAGGAAATGCAGGTGGATCAGGATAGCTTTGATTATATTTTTTATAATTACGGAATGGAAATGTACGGGAATATGCCGTTGATTGAGCCACAGGAAACAAAAGAATTGCGTAAAATTGAAGATTTTGTCATTGCGATTGACACATCGATGTCTTGTAAAGAAGAGTTAATAAAAAAATTTCTGGAGGAAACGTTCAATATTTTGGGTAAATCAGAAAGTTTCTTTCGAAAAATAAATGTACATGTCATTCAGTGCGATGATAAAGTACAGTCGGATGTAGTGATTACAAATCGGCAGGAATTGGATGAATATATGGAGCATTTTGAGGTAAAAGGATTTGGAGGGACGGATTTTCGTCCGGTGTTTGGATATGTCAACCAATTGCTAAAGGCGAAAGCATTTCACAGATTAAAAGGGTTAATTTATTTTACGGATGGGTATGGAACATTTCCGGAAAAGCGTCCAAACTATGAGGTTGCATTTGTATTTCTAAAAGAAGATTATCGGGATGTAGATGTGCCGGTTTGGGCGATAAAACTGATTATAGAACCGGAAGAGTTGGAGGAAAAAAGAATAGAATGAATATAAAGAGAGCAAAACAGGAAATAAAACATGCAATAGAGGCATATTTGTTGAAGGATGAAGAAGGAAATTATGAGATTCCATCGCAGAGACAGCGGCCGATTTTTCTGATTGGGGCGCCGGGAATTGGAAAAACGCAGATCATGGAGCAGATTTCTAAAGAGTGTGAAATTGGTCTTGTCGCATATACAATTACGCACCATACGAGACAGAGCGCTATCGGGCTTCCGTTTATCTCAACGCACATATATGATGGAAATGAATATTCAGTGACGGAATATACAATGAGCGAAATTGTTGCATCGGTGTACAATAAAATTGAAGAAAGTGGCCTCAAAGAAGGAATTTTGTTTATCGACGAGATCAACTGTGTTTCGGAGACATTGGCGCCGGCGATGCTTCAGTTCCTTCAATATAAAACATTTGGAAATCATGCCATTCCGGAAGGGTGGATTATTGTGGCTGCGGGAAACCCACCAGAATATAACAAATCAGTGCGTGAGTTTGACGTGGTGACTATGGATCGTGTGAAGAAAATTGAGGTGGAGCCGGATTTTTCGGTTTGGAAAGAATATGCGTATGTGCAGGATATTCATCCGGCGGTGATTTCTTATCTGACAACGAGAGTGGCATATTTCTATCAGATGGAGACAACTGTGGATGGAATGTTGTTTGCAACTCCGCGAGGATGGGAGGATTTATCACGTCTGATTCAGGTATATGAAAAACTCGAAATCACAGTAGACTGGGAGGTTGTAGTGCAGTATATTCAGTATCCGAAGATAGCAAAAGATTTTGCAAATTATTTGGAGCTTTATTATAAATATCAGGCAGATTACCAGATTGAACAGGTGATGCAGGGAAAAATCGATCCGATTCTTGTGAAAAAAGTCGGACATGCATCGTTTGATGAAAAGTTAAGTGTTGTAAGTCTTGTACTTGCAAAGACAGTAGAGGCATTTCGACAGACATACAAGAAAGAAGCGAGCATCACGGTTCTGTTTGAAAAACTGAAGGGCTATAAAAGTGGGTCACTATCTCTGAAACAGATTTGCGAGGAGATGGAGCAGACATTGAATTCAAAGAAAAAAGCAAAAATACTAAATCGTGAAGAAGGGTATGCGTTGAAGCAGACAATTGAGAAATTGGAGCAATATGAAAAGTTACTAAAAGAAGCAGGAAATCCGGAACATGAAGCGGCATTTGAACTTGTGAAAAAGGAATTTGCCAAAGAAAATGAGGCGTATCAAAAAGAACTGGATGCGGCAGGACAAATGTTGGAGTATGGATTTGATTTTATGGAGATTGCATTTGGTAATAGTCAGGAGATGACCGTGTTTGTGACAGAGCTCAACACTAATTTTTACAGCGTACAGTTTTTGCAAAATTATGAGTGCAAGCGTTATTATCAATATAACAAGAATCTGCTATTTGATGAGAAGAGAAAGAATATACTGAACCGGATTGATAATTTGGTTACAGCTCACACATCAGTCAATAGCAAATGAGTTCATGTTTACATGAGGATTCATTTACTGCGAATGGCGTGGTGTGAACAGGAACATAAGTTGAAAACCTCCTGCATACATTTTATAAAAAATAAATGTGGTGAAATGATGCTAAATTACCTTTGGGCAGGTATGATTGTAATTGGAATTTTGTTTGGAGCATTTAACGGAAAGATGCCGGAAATTACGAATGCGGCATTGGATTCTTCTAAGGAGGCAGTGACGCTTTGTATTACGATGATGGGAGTGATGTCTTTTTGGGTCGGTTTGATGGAAATAGCAACAAAGGCAGGAATCATTAAGGCAGCATCGAGAAAAATCCAGCCGATTGTGCGGATTTTGTTCCCTGATATTCCAAGAGGGCATAAAGCGAATGAACATATTACAACAAATATGATTGCTAATTTTCTGGGACTTGGCTGGGCAGCGACACCGGCAGGATTAATGGCGATGAAGAGCCTTCAGGAAATCAATCCGAATCGGGATAAGACAATTGCAAGCCGGGATATGTGTACATTTTTAATCCTGAATATTTCCTCATTACAGTTGATACCGATTAATATTATCGCATATCGCAGCCAATATGGAAGTGTGAACCCGGCTGGGATTGTAGGTGCTGGGATTGTGGCGACAACGATCAGTACGGCTGTGGGTGTGGTGTTTGCGGTGGTGATGGGAAAAAGGCGAAGAGTTTGAAAATTTTAAGAAATGTTTTGAGCGTAAAAGTTGTATGTTTACAATACGCTCAATAAGTGGTATGAAATGAATAAAACTAAACCCAATATTATTTTATGAAAAGGGAGACAGAAGCAGATACAAATGTTATAATGAAGAAAAATTATAGTGAAAGGGGAAGCATGAGCGGATTTGCTCATAGAAGATTACGATGAAGAATTTATTGATTTTAGGTGCTGGCGGATTTGGTCATATGATTCAGGAGACGGCAAAAATACTTGGATATGAAGAGGTTGTCTTTTTAGATGATGCTGTTATAGGAACAGATATTATAGGGAAATGCTGTGATTACAAAGCATTTCTGGAAAAGTATGACACTGCAGTGGCAGGTCTTGGGGATAATGGAATGCGTCTGTATTGGACAGAACAATTGATGGAGGCTGGATACAATGTTCCGGCAATTATTCATCCGTCTGCAGTAGTAAGCCCGAGTGCAAAGATTGGCGAGGGAAGTTTTATTATGCAGAATGCGGTAGTGAATACAAATACTGTGATTGAGCATGGTGTTTTGGTAAACAGTGGCGCTGTAGTGGATCATGATTCTTTTGTGGGATGCGGCGCACATATCGGTCTTGGAAGTGTGGTAAAGGCGAACTGTACAATTGAGTCAAAGAGAAAAGTAGAAGAGGGCGAAGTTGTATTTTCGACTAGAAGAAAGATAGATGGAGTAGGCAAGAACAGAAATCTTGAAGATGCATTGTATGCGTTTGGTTTTGGAACACAGTGCAGCTATGTAAAGCCATTTGGTGAAGGACATATCAATGAGACATATGCAGTATATATGCCGGTAGATGGAGAAGATGAGTTGTGTTATATTTTGCAGAGAGTAAATAACAATGTATTCAAAGATCCTGCCGGAGTTATGGAAAATATTTTCCGTGTGACTGAGTATTTGAGAAATGTGATTCGAGAAGAAGGCGGTGATCCGGATAGGGAGACACTTGCTGCGATTAAGACAAAGAATGGGTGTACATATTTTGAGGATAACGAGGGACAACCTTGGAGAAGCTATCATTTCATCCATGACTCGGTATGTTTCCAGTTTGTGGAGAAACCGGAACAGTTCTATCAGTCAGGAAACAGTTTCGGGCATTTCTTAAAACAGCTTGGCAATTATCCGGCGTCTGAGTTGAATGAGACAATCCCGGATTTCCACAATACGGTAAAACGATTTGAGGCATTCCAGATGTCGTTAAAGCGTGATATTAAGAACAGAGCAGCTTCCTGCAAGAAAGAAATTGAGTTTGCATTAAACAGAAAAGAGGACTGTGGAGTGCTTGTAAAACAGCAGGAAGAGGGAACACTTCCGTTGCGTGTTACACATAATGATACAAAATTAAATAATATTTTATTTGATGCCAAGACTGGAAAAGGACTTTGTATTATCGATTTAGATACAATTATGCCTGGTCTTGCGGCAAATGACTTCGGAGATTCGATTCGCTTTGGTGCTGCCACAGCGGCGGAAGATGAGAAGGATCTGGATTTGGTTCACTTTGATATTTCTCTGTATGACACATATGTAAAAGGCTATTTGGAAGGTACTGGTGATGTGTTGACACAGGAAGAAAAAGAAAGCTTGCCTTGGGGGGCAAGACTGATGACATTAGAGTGTGGAATCCGTTTCCTGACAGATTATCTTCAGGGAGACACTTACTTTAAAACAGCGTATCTGGAACACAATCTGGTTCGCGCCCGCACACAGTTCAAACTGGTGGACGAGATGGAACAGCAGTTTGATAAAATGCAGGAAATCATTCAAAAATATTGTTAAAACATTCAAAAGGGGACGTAGTAAAATTCAATTTTACTACGTCCCCTTTAAGAAATTCTTAATAACCTAATTCTTCGCCAACTAAGATAACTTTGATTCTTCCGGTGTGTCTGGAGTGTCTTGTAATGACAACCTGACAGCACATACAGTCAGGAGAATTGCAGTTGCCACAATGTCCGACTGCGCCACAAGGAGTTCTTGTTCCGAGACGAGCGGCATTTGCAGGGGAAGCGATGTTTCTGACGCGGGCAACTCCGGATTCTACATCTGTGACTACTTTGTTCATCCCGACAATGAGGATGACGTGCTCCGGACCGTGAATGAGACAGGCAACGCGGTTACCGTTACCGTCGATATTGATTAACTCTCCGTCAATCGTAACGGCGTTGGAACTCATCAAAAAATAATCTGCCATCGCATTTTTAAAATACATCTCTTTTTTCTCTTCCGGAGTCTTTGCAGTATTCCGGTCAATTAAAGTCAAAGAAGAATTCTTGATTGTATCTAAAATTCCGATTTCGTTCAATGTCTCAGAACCGCCAAAACCGACGGTATTGCCATCTTTCATCATTTCCATTGCCAATGAAACTGCTTGATTTCGATCATCACAATAGAAAGCCTCGATATTTCTTTGGGAAAAATTTTTGATCATGGTATCTGCAAGTTTTTTGTAAGCTTGTTGTTTTGCACCCATAAAATAACACCTCCTAATTTTCTAAATACTATTTTAGTGCAATAAAAAGGGAAAATCAATGGAGAAAAATATTGCGATTCTAAGCTGAATTGTCTAAAATGGGGAGAGATAAGACAAAATAATGGAGAAAAAATATGAAATACGATTATTTGATTGTGGGAGCAGGACTTTTTGGTGCAGTTTTCGCACATGAAGCAAAGAAAAGTGGAAAAAAATGCCTTGTGATTGAAAAACGAAATCACATTGCCGGAAATATTTATTGTGAAGAAATAGAAGGAATTCAGGTGCACAAGTATGGAGCACATATTTTCCACACGTCCAATAAAGAGGTGTGGGATTATATCAATCAGTTTGCAGAATTTAATCATTATATCAATTCGCCGATTGCTGTTTACAAAGATGAACTTTATAATTTGCCGTTTAATATGAATACATTCAGCAAAATGTGGGGGATCAAAACGCCACAGGAGGCGAAAGAAAAGATTGCGCAGCAGGTGGCTGAGACGGGAATTACAGAGCCAAAGAATCTAGAAGAGCAGGGACTGTCTCTTGTCGGAAAAGATGTGTTTGAAAAACTGGTAAAGGGGTACACCGAAAAACAGTGGGGAAGAGAGTGTAAGGAACTTCCGGCATTTATTATTCGCCGTTTGCCGGTGCGTTTTACCTATGACAACAATTATTTTAATGACCGTTTTCAGGGAATTCCCATTGGCGGATACACAAGAATCGTGGAAAAGATGCTGGATGGGATCCCGGTGAAGACCGATACGGACTATTTTTCCTTTATCAAGGAAAATCCGGACATTGCAGAAAAGACTGTGTTCACAGGCATGATTGATGAGTATTTTTCCTATCAGTTGGGGGCGCTTCAGTATCGTTCGGTAAGATTTGAGACA
Organism: Coprococcus phoceensis; assembly: GCF_900104635.1. Classification (NCBI taxonomy): domain Bacteria; kingdom Bacillati; phylum Bacillota; class Clostridia; order Lachnospirales; family Lachnospiraceae; genus Coprococcus; species Coprococcus phoceensis. Next base: position 2,845,879 of record NZ_FNWC01000007.1, on the reverse strand, counting down.
GAAGTATTGAATACGGACAACTATCAGGGAAATGCAGTTGTGAATTATACGGAAAGAGAGGTTCCGTATACGCGTATTATCGAGCACAAGCATTTTGAATTTGGAATGCAGGAAAAAACGGTTATTTCAAGAGAGTATTCGCTGGAATGGAAAGTGGGAATGGAACCGTATTATCCGGTAAATGATGAGCAGAACAATCGGCTGTTTGAGCAGTATCAGGAGCTTGCAAAGAAGGAGAGGAATGTGATATTTGGAGGGCGTTTGGGAAGCTACAAATATTATGATATGGATAAGGTGATTGAAGCTGCGCTCAATTTGTGCAGAGAAGAACTAACGAGGGGGGGAATTATTGATGGAAAGGGATATGACAGTAGGAAATCCTGCAAAAGTGATTTTTAATTTTACAGTTCCAATCTTTTTAGGGAATGTATTTCAGCAGTTTTACAGTATGGCGGATACGATCATAGTTGGAAAGTTTGTTGGAACAAAAGCATTGGCGGCAGTCGGATCGACGGGAACGATTATGTTTCTGATCATTACAAGTCTGATTGGACTGACTGCCGGTTTTACGGTGATGACTGCGCAAAGATTTGGTGCGGGAGATATGAAAGGGATGCGAAAGACGGTTGCGATGGCAGCAGTGCTGTCGGCGGTGATTTCGGTTGTGATTACGATTATAAGTATGCTGGGAATGCATAAGCTTTTGGCATTCATGAATACACCGTCTGATATTTTTGCAGATGCCTATGAATACATTATGATTATCTGTGCCGGGATTGTGGCACAGGTGCTTTATAATCTGCTGTCAAGTATTTTGCGGGCACTTGGAAACAGTAAGGTGCCGTTGTATTTTCTGATTTTGGCAGCACTGCTTAATATTGTCTTGGATTTGGTATTTATTATCGTGTTTCATATGGGAGCTGCGGGAGCTGCGTATGCGACTGTTATTTCACAAGGAGTATCAGGAATTCTTTGCCTTGTGTATATTATAAAGGCAGTTCCGGTGCTTAAGATGCATCGTGAGGACTGGACAATGGATTGGAAAATGGCAAGAATTCAGTTGAGTATAGGACTTCCTATGGCATTTCAGTATTCAATCACGGCGATTGGAACAATGATGGTACAGTCTGCGTTGAACGTGCTCGGCTCTACAATGGTAGCTGCATTTACAGCAGCAAGTAAGATTGAGCAGTTGGTGTCACAGGCATTCGTTGCTATGGGGACGACGCTTGCCACCTATTCCGCACAAAATGTGGGAGCAGGAAAAATCAAACGTATTCGAGATGGATTTAAGTCAGCAACATTGATTTCATTTGCATATGCAATCATGACAGGAGTTTTGATTGCTACGGTTGGGAAATACCTGACGGTATTGTTTTTGTCCGGAGATTTGACAAATATCCTTGGTTCCGTAGACGTTTATCTAAAATGTGCAGGTGTATTCTTTATCCCTTTGGCAGTGGTCAATTTATATCGAAACGGAATTCAGGGTATGGGATTTGGTTTACTTCCGATGATGGCGGGAATTGCGGAGCTTGTGGGAAGAGGTGTGACAGCAATTGTTGCTTCACGATATAAAAGCTATTTTGGAATCTGTATGGCGAGTCCCATAGCTTGGATTTTGGCATCGTTATTGCTGATTGCGATGTATTTTTACATAATAAAGAAGAAACTATAAGAAGAAAAGCGGGAACGGAAGTTGTATTATTTATTGATAATTTGAGGGATTTTCTCAGAGAAGGTGATTGATTTAGTATGTTTAGCTAATGAAGTACATATATTTTATAGATTACGAAAACAGGAGTAATTTATGAAGCTTCTTTTATATTTATCAGATTTTATTGTTCCGGTTACTATTTTAGGAATTGTTGCTTATGGTGTATTTAATAAAGTGAATGTATATGATGACTTTATCAAGGGAGCAAAAAGCGGATTTTTTACAGTGATTAAAATTATGCCGACGTTAATCGGACTTATGGTGGCAGTCGGAATATTGAGAGCTTCCGGCTTCTTGGATTTTTTGTCAGAAATAATCGGGAAAATGACGGCATATGTTGGATTTCCATCACAGTTGGTTCCGCTTGCGATTGTGAGAATGTTTTCTTCCTCGGCGGCAACGGGATTGGTACTAGATATATTTAAAGAATATGGCACGGATTCCAGAATTGGTTTGATTGCTTCGATTATGATGAGCTGTACAGAGACAATATTTTACACGATGAGCGTATATTTTATGGCGGCGAAAGTGCGAAAGACCAGATATACACTTGCCGGGGCACTTGCTGCAACGCTGGCTGGGATTATGGCAAGTGTATGGCTGGCAACTAATTGAGGATATGGAGGAGTTAATGGTTTACAGAAATCATTAACTCCTCCATTTTTTTCTTTGTTATATGTTATAATGCAACTATGTAAAATTTGGATGAAAATAACAAAGATGCAGGAGGTTCAATATGAGAGATTATACGTTAGCGCAACAATACGCCCTTGTGGGATTAAATGGACTTGAAAGTATTCACATGGACATGGCGAAAAGTGCTGTAATTCGAGCAATTGCAATGGCCCAGTCTTTGGAACGTTTTTTATCGGAAGATGAGACGGCGGAACAATTGTAGGGGGATGAATCGTTATTAAAATATGAGCCATACACGCATTTCTAAAAATACAATGTACAAACTGCTGAAAAAAACAAATGATATTCGTCAAATTATTCGCGGATTGCGGATTGTATCTCAAAATCAAAGTTGTATAATAAGTCGAACGAAAAATGAGGAAAGGGAGTGAATAGATACGGAAAATTTAGGAACGCAATTATTAGAAGAATTAAACTGCGAGACAGCATTTACTATTCCGATTTTCGGAGGTATTCCTATTTCAGAATCGGTTGTAGTTACCTGGATTATTATGGCAGTCGTCACGTTGCTATGTATCTGCCTCGTTAGGAATCTGTCGGTCGAACGTGTAAGTAAAAAACAGCTTATTTTAGAGACGGCAGTTGGCGGAATGAACCACTTTTTTGAAGAGATTATTGGAAAAGAGGGAAAGAGATACATTCCGTATTTGATGTCAGTTGGCATTTATATTGGAATTGCTAACTTGATAGGGCTTCTAGGATTTAAGCCGCCGACAAAGGATATGAATGTGACTGCAGCGCTTGCAATTATGAGTATTATTTTAATTGAGTACGCAGGGTTTCATCAGAAAGGGTTAAAGAAATGGGTAAAGAGCTTTGCGGAGCCGATGCCTATTATCGCACCAATCAATGTCCTTGAGATATTTATCAAGCCATTGTCATTGTGCATGCGTCTTTTCGGAAATGTTTTGGGAGCATTTGTAGTAATGGAATTGATCAAGATTATCATGCCGGCTTTACTGCCGATTCCATTCAGTTTTTACTTCGACATTTTCGATGGATTGATTCAGGCGTATGTGTTTGTATTTTTAACATCACTATTTATAAAAGAAGCACTAGAATAATTACAAAAAGAGAAGAAAAGGAGAAATTATTATGTCAACAACATTAATCGCAATTGGAGCAGGTATTGCAGTTTTAACAGGTATTGGAGCAGGTATCGGTATTGGTATCGCAACATCAAAAGCAGTGGATGCAATCGCAAGACAGCCGGAAGCAGAGAGCAAGATCAGTAAATCACTCTTACTTGGATGTGCCTTAGCCGAAGCAACAGCTATTTACGGTTTCGTTATCGCATTATTAATCATCTTATTCTTAAAATAATTTTTATAGTTCACGTATCAGACAACGGTGTGAATATTAACAAATAATATACAGGAAGGCAGGTTATCAGGATGCTTAGTTTAAGTGTTTCAAACCTTGTTATCACCATTATTAACATATTGGTACTGTATTTGCTGCTGAGAAAGTTTTTGTACAAGCCGGTTATGGGAATCATTGAGAAAAGAGATGAAATGATCAAAACTCAGCTTGAAACTGCAAAAAAGACGGAACAGGATGCTATGCAGTTGAAAGCTCAGTATGAGAATTCGTTGAATGATGCACATGACGAATCTTTGAGAATTGTGGAAAATTCAAAGGCAAGAGCACAGGAAGAATATTCAAGAATTGTCAAAGAGGCAGATGAGCAGGCTGGAAAAATCATTGACAATGCGAGAAAGACTGTGGAATTAGACAGAGAAAAAGCAGTGCGCGGCATGGAAAAAGAAGTTGCCAATCTTGCACTTGTGGCAGTTTCAAAAATGCTTGGAGAGCAGAAAAATGCGGCGGCAAATCAGGCACTATACGGACAATTTTTATCCCAGGTAGGTGAGCAAAATGACGCAAACGGCAATTAATTATGCGAAAGTTCTTTATGAGTTAGGAATTGACAAAACGATCATAGAAGAGACAGAAGAAGCTTTCAAGAAAGTGCCAAAGCTTAGAACCTCCCTGATGAGTCCGATTATTCCAATTCAGGTAAAACACAGCATTATAGAAAAAGTATTTCAAAAGGAAATCAAAAATTTCCTGAAAATTTTATGCGACTACCATAGCGTAGAAGTAATTGAAGATATATTTTCCGCATACAAAGAGTACTATAACGAACAGAACGGAATTTTACCGGCAGTTCTTACGTATGTGGATTGCCCTAGTGAACAGCAGTTAGAGCAAATGAAAACATTTTTATGTAAAAAGTATCATGTAAAAGAAGTAGAGTGGCAGCTTGAACAGGATGATAAGCTGCTCGGAGGATTTATTTTGCATGTGAAAGACTATGAATATGACTGGAGTCTGCGTGGCCGTATGAACCAGTTAAGATTGATCTGGAGGTGAAAGTGTGAGCTCAATTAGTTCAGAAGAAATTATTTCTATTTTGAAAAGCGAGATAGAAAATTATGAGTTAGAAACAAAAGACCAGGAGGTCGGAACTGTTATCTGGATCAGTGACGGAATTACAACTGTTTACGGAATTGACCATGCAATGTATGGAGAGATTGTTATCTTTGAAACAGGCGTAAAAGGTATGGTTCAGGATATCAGAAGAAATGAGATCGGTGTCATTTTACTTGGAAAAGACACAGGAATCAAAGAAGGTACAAAGGTAACAAGAACAGGAAAGAAAGCCGGAATTCCGGTTGGAGATGCATACTTAGGAAGAGTTGTGGATGCTCTGGGAGCACCAATTGATGGAAAAGGAGATATTCCTTCTGACGGATACCGTCCGATTGAACAAGAGGCACCTGGAATTATTGATCGTAAATCAGTCAGTGTTCCGCTTGAGACAGGAATCCTGGCAATTGACTCTATGTTCCCGATTGGACGCGGACAGAGAGAGTTGATTATCGGTGACAGACAGACAGGTAAGACATCTATTGCAACAGATACGATCATCAACCAAAAAGGAAAAGATGTTATCTGTATTTATGTTGCAATCGGACAGAAAGCATCTACAATTGCAAAAATTGTATCAACTCTTACAAAAAATGATGCCATGGATTATTCGATTGTTGTATCTGCGACAGCGAGTGATTCTGCACCGTTACAATATATTGCACCGTACTCAGGAACAGCGCTTGCAGAGTATTTTATGCACAAAGGGAAAGATGTGCTGATTGTGTACGATGATTTATCAAAACATGCAGTTGCATATCGTGCATTATCGTTGTTATTGGAACGTTCTCCTGGACGTGAGGCATATCCTGGAGATGTATTTTACTTGCATTCAAGATTGTTGGAACGTTCCAGCAGATTGAGTGATGAGCTTGGTGGTGGTTCGATTACCGCACTTCCGATTATTGAGACACAGGCAGGAGATGTTTCTGCGTATATTCCTACTAACGTAATTTCTATTACAGACGGACAGATTTTCCTTGAGAGTGATCTGTTTTTTGCAGGTATGAGACCGGCGGTCAATGTAGGTCTTTCTGTATCCCGTGTAGGTGGTGCAGCACAGACAAAGGCAATGAAAAAAGTTGCCGGAAGTATCCGTATCGACCTTGCACAGTTCCGTGAGATGGAAGTATTTACACAGTTTAGTTCGGATTTGGATGCAGCGACAAAAGAGCAGTTGCAATATGGTAAAGGTTTGATGGAACTGTTAAAACAGCCACTGTGCCATCCAATGAGTTTACATGAACAGGTTATCACGTTGTGCGTGGCAACACATAAAGTATTGGTTGATGTAGAGATTTCAAAAATCAAAGATTTCCAGAAGGATATGCTGAATTTCTTTGAAATAGAACATGCAGAGATTGTAAATGAAATTGAAGAAAAGAAAGTATTGTCCGACGAATTAATTGATAAAATTGTAGAGTTAGCAAAAGAATTCAAGAGCAGGTGTTAGTATGGCAAATACAAGAGAGCTGCAAAGCAGAATGAAAAGTATAAAAGATACGATGAAGATCACAAGTGCTATGCATATGATTGCCTCTTCTAATTTACAGAAAGCGAAAAAGAATTTGGAAGAGACAGAGCCGTATTTTTATACATTGCAAATCATGATTGCCGGTATTCTTGGACATATGCAGGGTGGGATCGAACATCAGTATTTTGATGAGCGCCCGGAGATAAAAGAAGCTGACAGAAAGAAAGGCTATATTGTGGTAACGGCAGATAAAGGTCTTGCAGGAGGATATAACCATAATGTTATCAAACTGGCTCAGGAGTTTTTGGATAAGCCGGGACATAATGAGTTGTTTGTGCTGGGACAGCTTGGAAGAAGTTATTTTGAAAAGAAAAATGTGGATGTAGATACTTCTTTTAAATACACAGTGCAAAAGCCAACGATGCACCGCGCAAGAGTGATTGCTGAGAAGATGTTAGATTTATTCAATCGAAAAGAATTGGATGAGGTGCATATTATTTATACAAGAATGGAGAATGCGGTGGAGATGGTGGCTGAGACAAAGCAGCTGCTTCCACTTCAGTCAGGAGCATTTTGTGAGGTCCCGGCGGGAATTCAGCTGGATGAGATTCCGATGCTTCCGACACCAAAGGATGTATTGGATTGTATCATTCCGAATTATGTGACTGGATTTATTTACGGATCACTTGTTGAGTCGTTCTGTAGTGAACAGAATTCAAGAATGATGGCAATGGATGGTGCCACAAAGAGTGCAAAAGAAATTTTGCGTAATCTGAATATCGAATTTAACCGAGTGAGACAGGCTGCCATTACGCAGGAGATCACAGAGGTAATCAGTGGTGCAAAAGCACAGAAAAAGAAGAAAGCAAAATAACAGAAGGGAGGTTGCAAACGCATGAATAAAGGGAAAATCGTACAGGTTATGGGACCTGTCGTTGACGTGGAATTTGAAAATAATGATATTCCATATATCAAAGATGCGTTGGAAGTAGATAACAATGGGAAACGCTGCGTGATGGAAGTTGCACAGCACATTGGAAATAATACAGTACGTTGTATCATGCTGAATGCCAGTGAAGGATTGAGCAGAGATATGGAAGTAACTGCAACCGGATCAGGGATTAAAGTACCTGTAGGAGATAAGACATTGGGGCGTTTATTTAACGTTCTTGGAGATACAATTGATGGCGGTGAGTCTTTGGAGAATGAAGAGCATTGGGTAATTCACAGAGAGGCTCCTACATTTGAAGAACAAAGTCCTGTAGTAGAGATTTTGGAGACAGGTATCAAAGTTATCGACCTTTTGGCTCCATATGCAAAAGGTGGTAAGATTGGTCTGTTCGGTGGTGCCGGTGTAGGTAAGACCGTGTTGATTCAGGAATTGATTCGTAATATCGCAACAGAGCATGGAGGATATTCTATCTTTACTGGAGTAGGAGAACGTTCCAGAGAAGGAAATGACTTGTGGTCGGAGATGAAAGAGTCAGGGGTTCTTGACAAGACTGCTTTGGTATTCGGTCAGATGAATGAGCCGCCTGGATCGCGTATGCGTGTGGCTGAGACAGGGCTTACCATGGCAGAATATTTCCGTGATGAACAACATCAGAACGTATTGTTGTTTATTGATAATATTTTCCGTTTCGTACAAGCTGGTTCAGAAGTTTCCGCGCTTCTTGGACGTATGCCTTCAGCAGTAGGATATCAGCCGACTCTTGCAAATGAAGTCGGTGAACTGCAAGAACGAATCGCGTCTACAAAAAATGGTTCTGTAACATCTGTACAGGCTGTTTATGTGCCGGCTGATGACTTGACTGACCCGGCTCCGGCGACAACATTTGCCCACTTGGATGCGACAACTGTATTGTCAAGAAAGATTGTAGAACAGGGAATTTACCCGGCGGTAGATCCGCTCGAATCAAACTCTCGTATTCTGGAAGCAGATGTTGTGGGAGAAGAACACTATGAAGTAGCAAGAAATGTACAGGCTATCTTGCAGAAATATAAAGAGCTTCAGGATATCATTTCCATCTTAGGTATGGAAGAGTTATCAGAAGAAGATAAGACAACTGTTTACCGGGCAAGAAAGGTACAGAGATTTTTATCTCAGCCATTCTTTGTAGCGGAAAACTTTACAGGAATTCCGGGAAGATATGTTCCATTAAAAGAGACAATCCGCGGATTTAAAGCAATCATTGATGGTGAGATGGATCAGTATCCGGAAGCTGCATTTTTTAATGTCGGTACAATTGATGATGTGATTGAAAAAGCAAAGTCAATGGAACATTAAAAGGAGCTGAGTGTTATGGAAACTACATTTAGTATCAGATTAATTGCCAGTGACCATCTCTTTTATGATGGTCCGTGTACCGGAGTGATTATTCCGGCACTGGATGGACAGCGGGAAGTGCTGGCACATCATGAGAGTGTGATCATGGCAATTGATTGCGGAGAATTGAAGATTAAGATGCCAGATGGGACATGGCAGATTGCGATTGTCGGAAGCGGGTTTGCACGAGTATCTCACGGACGAGTTTATGTGCTTGTAGATACAGCAGAACGCCCGGAAGAGATTGACGTAAAAAGAGCACAGGAAGCAAAAGAGCGTGCAGAAGAACAACTCAGACAGAAACAAAGCATACAGGAATACCATATTTCTTCTGCATCCTTGGCACGTGCAATGTCAAGATTGAGCGCATCCGGTAAGAGCGGGAATATAAATTTATAACAATTGGGGACGTAGTAAAATTGAATTTTACTACGTCCCTTTTTTGCACTTTGCCCTGTCCCTTTTTGAGCTTTACTACGTCCCCAATTAATATTCATCCACGCAAATTGGTCCGGCTAATTCTTCTCGTGAGACATACAGACTCATATCTTCGTGGATATCCAGGCACCATTTCACGAGCGTCAGACATCGGTGTTCGATTTCGATACAGGTGATACACCGTGGGTGCACGCAGCTTCCGGTATTAAAATAAGGGGAATCTTTTGTGCCGAGCATCGGGCGGTGGGTATGTCCTGTAATGAGGATACGATTTTCGTTTTTTGCCCATCGGGTAAGTCGTTCTTCGATTTTCTGCTTTCTTGTGTGATTGCGTGCGGCACTGGTTGGATTGGAAAAACCGATTTGTTCCAGTGGACCCCAGACATAACGTACAAGAAAACGAGCTGTTTTCCAAAGGGTGCTGTTAAAAAAATCAGCTTGGTGTCCGTGAGTGAGATAAATGTCTTTTTTATGATTTTTATCCCAGAGAATAATCCCAGATTGAAACGTAATACCTGGAAATAACGGAAGGTAACATTGGGTTGCATCGCAATAATAAATCTTACATTTCAAGGTGGCAAAAGAGGAATTCTGTTTTACAATATCGTGGTTGCCGTAGATCAAATACAGCCGTTTTTGATAGTAGAACTGGGACAGAAGCCAAAAAACATTGCTGTGTATTTCAAGGATCCGGTTAAAGGATCGGTTTTCCCAAAGTTCATCCCCATCGCCCAATTCAATATAGGTAAAATTATTTTGGTAATAGTGTTGTAAGGCTGCAAAATATAAATGCTGGTTTTTTAGAAAATTATCATTGGAAGTGCCAACTCCCCGATGGCAGTCACTGAACAGAACATACTTAGAATTGTCACTGAGAGGGAGCTTTAATGCCCCCTCAAATGCTTTTGAAATTCTTGTTTCATATCCCATAATTATTGCCTCCTACAGCCACAACGGCGAATATATTTTCGTTTGTAGCCACGAACATACATTGTCTTTCGAAATGCAAACGGAAGAAAATAGTAAAGATAGAGAAGCCGATCTAAAGAAAGACAAAATGGTCGAGTAGCAAATAAAAAGAGCCAACAAAACATGCGGTTTTTCCATTGAGAGAACCAGGCAGCTAATTTTTGCAGACAATTTTTATGGCGGCAAAGAGGTTTCATGTCAAAAGTCAATGTCAGTCCGCAGATGGTGAGGTCGCATCGACAGTAAGACTGTTTTAGGAGCCCTTCGATAAATGCATTCATCATTGCACAGTCTGGAAAGGTGATGGAGGCATTCAGGGAGAGCTGTTTTGGCCATGAAAATAACCCCATAGAAAATCCGGTGAGCCACCAATGAACGCAGGTCAGCCGAAAAACACATTTCCCATCTCGCATCAGCTCCATTGACATTTTTAACATATCCGAATCGTCGACCGCCTGGAATAATGTGGTGTCAAGCTGTTGTTGCGAGACAATGTGGTCTGCATAGTATACGCCGATTTCCCCTCCGGTGTTGATTCCGTATTGTCCTTTCCAGAGCTGAATCATCCAGGTTTTATCGTTGTAGTCAAAGTAGACCGGAAGATAGTCGAACACCATATTAAAATGCACAGCACCTCGGTTATAAAGTGACTGATATCCCATTTTGCGCTGCCAGGCATCACGCGTGGAAGTAAAAATGTCCTGATCAGCCAGATAGGAAAATCCCATCGGTTCAATGATAGCATTTAGCAAATTACATTTTTCTTCCAGTGTCATACAGCAGATTTTACGTATAATACATTTTTTTCGAGAGTGATTGATTACAAAGAAAAACAGTAATATGATGATGAAAATACTAAAAAGGATATACATAAATTCCCTTTCTTTCATAATGGTATTGCTATATTGTATGCAGATCACAACCATTTTTCCACTACATCAAACGGAGCGGGACCAATATCCAATATCGATTTATGGAATTTTTTTTGTGAGAACTTTTCTTTCTTCTTTTTGAGTGACGCTTTTTTCAAATCTAAAATTTCTACATATCCTACATAATATTTTAAATAATTGGCAGGATCAGAGATAATCAACTCATAAATTTCTCGAATTGGCTTCTCATCTTTGATTCCGTAAGAAGTAAAAAACTGAGTGGTCTGCGCAAGACTCCAATTGTCGTAGTGAATACCGATGTCGGCAGCCGCATAAAGCCCGAGGAGGACAGAGCTGTTTTTTTGCAGCAGCGTGGCGTACGGTTTTTCCAAAGAACTCAGATAATAGGAGCACATTTCAGCGTAGGTCGCCCAGCCTTCCACGTAACCGCTGAAATTTAAAAGATTTCGGAGTGGGTCCGGATTGGTATTGGCATAGTAGGTAGTCTGATAGAGATGTCCCGGATAGCCTTCGTGTGCCAGTGTCGTAAACAGGCGAATATCTTCCATAGTATGAGCCTGATTGATATAGATGATATTTTCGGAAGTATTGTCGATGGAAGGTATCATGTAAAATGCCGGACTTAAGTATGGTTCCAATGCGTCTGGGACATATTTAATCCGCGTGGTGACATTTGCAGGTTTTGGAAATGCATCAGTAATATTTTGCTCCAAATCCTGTATGATAGCAGACGGCGGAACGTCGTAAGTGACGGAAGTTTCCCGAGAGAGAGTTGGATTTTTGGCGGCAACTGTCTGCATATCAATGAGGTCGGAGCTAATCTGAGCATAGATTCGTTTTTGAATTTCTTCTACCGTATGCGGAGAACCTGTGTCACGGGAAACAAGATAAGCATAGTAATCTTTTCCATTTGGCAAATTGCAGAGACCTTTCGTATTTTTACCAGAGCCTTTGAGCTTAGTGAGTGCAGACACAAGGTGCTCGTAGGCGGGCAAAATCGAAGAAGAGAGAAGTTCATGATTTTGGCTGATATAACTTTGTTTTTGTTCCGCTGTCACATTTTCCAGTGCAGAGAGCCGTTCTTCAAACGTGGATAGTAGATAGTTAGAATCGCCCATAGCAAGAAATGCGTTGCATTGTTCCAAAATGGAGTCGACGGTGTAATCTGCCATGAACAATCCGGTATCCGATTTTTTCTGTTCAAACTGAATCAGGGAATCAAAGTATTGCGGTGTCGTCTTAAGGAGGGCTAAATAGGTTTCGATATCTTTTGCAGAAAAAAATTGATACTCAGCGAGCAGAACTGGAAGTTGTGCCTGAATGCCGGTGACCGGACTGAGTGGTTCTTCGTAGAGACTGTACGGAATCCCTTTTTTTGCAGTATCCAGATAAGAAGAAAGGACATCGTATGTGATTTGATTTTCTTTCGACAGAGTATCATAGGAAAATTTATCGAGTACTGCACTACAGTTTTCAAGAGCTGCGTAGGAAGCGGTTTCATCTATATCGAAGGAACCATATGTAATCGGAATTTCTTTGATACCGTAGGATTCTGGATTTTGCAAGGTATAGTGCAGACCGATTGTTGTGGAAACGACATCTTGCTCAAACAGATTTCGGGTAAAATTTTGAAATGCAGTATTCGCATTTGTCGGAATGGAGGGAGAAGAACAACTGGTGAGAAGGATGGTGATAGCGAGAAAAAATGAAATAAGAGATACGTAATATTTTTTCTGTTTCATAAAAGACTCCAGAGCGTTTTTAGTATCTTATGTGGGATGCGGGGAATGTATGACAGCAGGAAGTGGCGTGTTTTCGGCATTTGCAACTGCCGGTTGACACATTTTCAAGGGGAGTTGGTAGATTGCAACTGGAAAATGGATTAGAGTTGTGGTATAAATTCAATATAGGAGGAGAGATAATATGATTTTAGCGGAAAAGATTATGGAGCTGAGAAAGAAAAATGGTTGGTCTCAGGAGGAACTTGCTGAGAAGATTCACGTGTCGAGGCAGTCTGTGTCGAAGTGGGAGAGCAGCGCTTCTATTCCGGACCTGAGTAAAATTCTGCTGCTGAGTCAAGTGTTTGGCGTGAGTACGGATTATCTGTTGAGAGACGATATAGAAGAAACACAAAAGGCAGAAATTTTTGTAGAGGAGACGGTGGAGAAAGCGGCAGGCGGTGAAACCATTTATAAAATTTCTCTGGAAGAGTCGAAGGAATATATAAAGGATAGACGGTGTGCGGCAAAGAGAATCGGAGTGGGGGTTGTTTTGTGTATTTTGAGTCCGGTGATATTAATTTATTTGGCAAGTATGGTGGAATACGGAAAGATCGGAATCAGTGAAGATGTGGCAGGAGGCATAGGAATTGCTGCATTAATTTTGTTGGTGATTCCGGCAGTCGCTCTTTTTATCACAACCGGAATGAAAATGGAAAAATACCAGTATATTGATACAGAAATCATTGAGTTGGAATACGGCGTTACCGGAATTATCAAAGAGAAAAAACAAGGGTATTCGGAACGTTATACAATGGGAATTGTAATTGGTGTCAGTCTATGCATCATATCAATTCTTCCACTTATTGTGATGGGGGCGTTTGGACTTCCGGATCACCTGTTAGTGACAGGAATTGTTTTTTTATTTATGATTGTTGCTGTTGCGGTCTATCTTTTGATTCAGGTGTGCATGGTCAGAGAGACATACGACAGATTGCTGCAGGAAGGAGAATATACGGCGAAAGCCAAAAAGATAGACAGGAAAACAGAAAAATGGGCTGCCATCTATTGGCCACTGGTGACGGCAGTGTATCTTGGATATAGTTTGTATACATTTGACTGGGGAAGAAGTTGGATCATATGGCCTGTCGCAGCAGTATTCTCAACGGTGCTGAAAGCGATATTCGGGGAAAGTGAAGAGATGTAAAATAAATAATGGAATTATTTAAAAAGAAAAATATTATTTTGAAAACCACTAAAAATCGCAAGAAATATTTGCGTAATGTGCCGCTGGACAAAATTAATGTATTTTGCTAATATATACATGTAAATTAGATTGTTACTCTTTGAGGCATTACTAATAGTACCTGTTTAGTGAAAATGAGGTGTTTAGTGTCTTGAGGAGTTTTTTTATTGGAGAGAGATGCAAGTAATTAACAAATTAAACAATAATTTTGCCATTTGTATCGATGGTGAGGGGAAAGAACTGATTGCTGTCGGTAAAGGTATTGGATTTCCCAAAACTCCATATGAGGTTGAAGACCTGAACTTGATCACACGGACATTTTACGATATTGACCCAAAGTATATTGAACTTTTCAAGGATATTCCGGAAAAAGTGGTTCATTTTACAGCGAAACTTGTGGAGATTGCAAAAAATGAGCTGGGGTATGAGATGAACCCGAATTTGGTCGTGACGATGTCCGATCACATTCACTTTAGTATTCAGAGGGCACAGAAAAATATCGATGTACAGATGCCATTGATTTATGAAGTGGAGCAGACATTTCCGGCGGAGGCACGCATTGGAAAATATGCAGTGAAGCAGATAGAACGCAGATTCAATGTTCGGTTAGATCCGAATGAAGCTTCGGGAATTGCAATGAATTTTGTAAATGCCCGATATGATACAAGGCTTAAGACGGATGTGGCTGATCAGTTGAAGAAGCAATATCAGGAGATTCTGGAAGACACGATCAGTATCGTGGAAGATGAGATAGGAATTGTGATTGACAGAGATTCATTTAATTTTGCGCGTTATTCCTCGCATCTGATGTATCTGCTAGACCGGATTGCAGGAAACAAGATGCTTTATTCAGACAATGGAATCATGTATCAGAGCATGAAAGATGAGTTTCCGGGGATTGCGGTATGTGTCGAATTGCTGGAACGATATTTTAAAAGAAAATGTGGTATTATACTTTCAAAAGAAGAAAAATTATATCTGATTCTGCATATTAACAGGATATGTACGAGAGAAGGATTGTAACCATTTGGGCATTACCTTCCATGGCAGAGATGGCGTATAGCGGCTCTGTTGTGGGAGGTTTTTGTTTTCTCGGGGCAGGTGCACATGAATCGAGAAGATAATTTTAGAAAACGTAGTAACGATAAGGAGAAAAAATTATGGCAGAGAAAAACAGACAGATTGCAGAGGCAGTCGTAAAAGCAGTTGGTGGCACTGCGAATATTACGTCGGTGACACATTGCATGACCAGATTAAGATTTGTTCTGAAGGACAAAAGTATTCCAAACAAAAAAGAGGTAGAAAAGATTCCGGGTGTTATGGGAGTCAATATTGCGGGGGGACAGTATCAGGTGATTATCGGAAATTCCGTTGGAAATGTCTACAAGGAAGTAGTAGCTGCAACCGGTATTTCTGATACAGCGGTCGGAGGCGATGCAGCAGAGCATATAGAAAAAGTTAATCCGATTGTTGCGGCGCTGGACTTTATTGCAGGGTGTATGACACCGCTGTTCACAGCGATTATTGCAGGCGGTCTTGTGAAGGTACTGCTCGTCATTTTCGGTCCGACACTTTTGAATGTGATGCAGACGACAAGTGACACCTATATTTTGATGAATGCACTTGGAGACGCTCCGTTTTATTGCTTGCCGGTGATAGTGCGACATATTTGTTTGGTGTGATACCGGTAGTACATGGAAGTTATTCGTCTTCGATTATTCCGGCAATGTTATCAACACTGCTTTTAAAATATGTGGAGAAACTTGTTGATCGAATCACACCGGAGTGGTCAAAAAGCTTTTTGAAACCGCTTTTGATTGTAATGATTGTAACTCCGATTACCCTCTGTGCAATCGCACCGCTTGGATTAATCATAGGAAATGGTCTGCAATCCGTAATCAACGGAATTTATGGATTTGCACCATGGCTTGCGATGATGCTGTTTGCCGGATTTATGCCGTTTATCGTAATGACCGGAATGCACTGGGCATTCGTGCCGGCGTCTATGCTTGGAATTTCCGGTGTGGGATATGATTTGATGTTGCTTCCGGCAATGTTGTGCAGCAACACTGCTCAGGCGGGAGCTACATTTGGAGCGGCATTTAAGACAAAAGATAAAGAAACGAAAAAGATGGCATTTCCGGCGGCTGTATCTGCACTGCTTGCAGGGGTAACA
This sequence comes from Coprococcus phoceensis, assembly GCF_900104635.1. Classification (NCBI taxonomy): domain Bacteria; kingdom Bacillati; phylum Bacillota; class Clostridia; order Lachnospirales; family Lachnospiraceae; genus Coprococcus; species Coprococcus phoceensis. Next base: position 2,829,793 of record NZ_FNWC01000007.1, on the reverse strand, counting down.
GAACCGGCAATGTATGGAGTTACTCTAAAGTTGAAAAAGCCTATGGTTGCAGCGTGTATTTCCGGTGGAATCGGTGGATTGATCGTAGGAATTTTACAGGTAAAATCTTATGCATTTGTGACTCCGTCCATGACATCTTTGGTACAGTTCATTTCTCCGGATGGAGGGAAAAACTTTTTATATGCGGTAATCATTTTTGCAGTGACGCTCGTACTTTCTTTTGTCCTCTCCTTTATTCTCACAAAGGGTGAGGCAGAGGAGGAAGCTGCAGAAGAAACAGAATTACAGAAGAGTGCAGCTGTTCTTACCGGAAAAGTAGAAATCGAAGCGCCGGTAAAAGGAAAAGTATATGCACCTTTTGATGGAGTGTGTGAAAATCTGTTTGATACATTACATGCAATCGGAATCACATCCGACAATGGAATCGAGATGTTGATTCATGTAGGACTCGAAACGGTAGCTTTGAAAGGAGAGCCATTCAAGGCACATACCGGAAATGGGGAGCATTTTAAAAAGGGAGCGCTTCTGTTGGAATTTGATATAGATGCTATTCAAAAAGCCGGATGCGAGATTCAGACTCCGGTGATCATCACCAATGCGGAAGAGCTCGGTGGAGTAACAGTAGAAAATGAAAGACTTGTGATAGGAGGATAAGAAGATGGGATTTTCTGAAAAATTTTTGTGGGGCGGCGCTACAGCTGCCAATCAGTGTGAAGGTGCATGGAACGAAGATGGAAAAGGTGTGTCAGTTTCTGATATTTGTACAGGAGGAAAATTTGGACAGAGCAAGCGAATTACTCCGGTGCTGGAGGAGGGGACATTTTATCCGAGTCACGAGGGGATTCGTCACTATGAAAAGTTCCGAGAGGACATCGAACTATTTGCGGAAATGGGATTCAAATGCTATCGTTTTTCAATTGCATGGACAAGAATTTTCCCAAACGGCGACGAGAAAGAGCCAAACGAGGCAGGTTTAAGACACTATGAGGAAGTGATTGATGAATGTCTGAAATACGGAATTGAACCGATCATTACTATCTCGCATTATGAAGTACCATTTGGATTGACGAAGAAATGTAATGCATGGGTGAGCAGAGAAATGATCGATTATTATCTCAATTATTGCCGCGCAATTTTCGAGCGTTATAAAGGGAAGGTAAAATACTGGCTTACATTTAATGAGATCAACAGCTCTGTGGCACCGATGGGAGCGCTTTTGAATCAGGGAATCTTAAATGATTTGGAAAATCCTACGGTGTTCATGGAACAGCCGGACATTCCGCAGCAGAGATTTCAGGGACTTCATCACATGTTCGTTGCATCTGCACTTGCCGTGAAAATGGCGCATGAGATTGATCCGGAATATAAAGTCGGAAATATGATGATTTACGCGGCGAGTTATCCGCTGACATGCAATCCAAAGGATGTTCTTGTCTGCCAGAAATACAATCGTCTTTACAATTATTACTGCGCAGATGTGCAGGCATACGGAGCATATCCGGCATATGCAGATTCTCTTCTGAAAGAGATGGGAGTTGTGTTGGAGAAAGAAGCAGGAGATGAAGAAATCTTAAAGAACGGAACAGTAGATTTTATCACATTTTCTTATTATATGTCTTCTTGCCAGACGGCAGACTCAAAAGAAAAGAGCGGGGAGGGAAATATCCTCGGAGGAGTTTTAAATCCATATCTGAAAGCCTCAGACTGGGGATGGCAAATTGATCCGGAAGGACTGCGTTATGCGTTGAATGACTTAAGTGACAGATATCATTTACCACTGATGGTTGTAGAAAACGGATTGGGGGCAAAAGACGTACTGGAGGAGGACCAAACAGTAAATGACGACTACCGCATCGATTATCTCAGACAGCATATTGAACAGATGAAGCTTGCGGTGGAAGATGGAGTGGATCTGATGGGATACACACCGTGGGGCTGCATTGACCTTGTATCTGCATCTACCGGAGAATATGCAAAACGTTACGGAATGATTTATGTGAGAAGATATGATGACGGAACAGGAGACTTTGCACGCCTGAAGAAAAAATCATTTTACTGGTATCAGCAGGTGATCAAAACAAACGGAGGAGAATTGTAATCAGATTGGAAAAAGAGATGCATTGTGTCGGTGCATCTCTTTTGGTCAAAAATATTGTAATCTGGGACTTATCGTGCTATGATTAATTCTACAAATCAAACATTCTATATTTTCTAAAATTCCGTGGCGTTCGTCACAAGAAATCCGATTTGTATTTTATGAAAAAGTTATAGTTTATTCTGTATTAAAAAGGTAGGTGGCGCCTATGAAAGTATGCTCTTTTCATTGATTCATAGATTTGTATTTGATAAAATGTAAAGGAGGAAAACATTTGGTAGAACATAAGATAAATAAGAAGTATAAAGACAGGGTATTCCGAGTTATTTTCCATGAGAAAAAGGATTTGCTGGAGCTTTACAATGCGATCAATGACAGCAATTATACGAATCCCGATGATTTAACTATCACAACGATTGAAGACGTGGTCTATATGGGGATGAAAAATGATCTGTCCTTTATCATTGGTGATGTGATGAATCTTTATGAACATCAGAGCTCGTTCAGTCCCAACTTACCGTTGCGTGGCTTATTCTATTTTTCATCGTTGTATCGGGAGTACATTGAGCCGGTGAAATATCGATTGTATTCTACATCGCCACTACATATTCCGTTCCCACAGTATATTGTATTTTACAATGGAACAAAAAAGGAGCCGGAACGTCAGGAGTTGAAGTTGAGTGATTTGTTTATTGAGGACAAAGGGGAAATGAATCCAGCACTGGAATGTACAGCAGTTGTGCTTAATATTAATTTGGGGAAGAATCGAGAATTGATGGAAAAGTGTAAGCAATTGAGAGAATATGCAGAGTTTATCGCAATAATCCGCAAGTATCTTGCAGAGGGGATGCAGTTTGAAAAGTCAGTGGAGATTGCAGTGGATAATTGTATTAAAAATGGAATTCTTGCAGATGTACTTCAAAAAAATCGAGCGGAGGTCGTAGATATGATTTTGACAGAATATGACGAAGAAGAATTTCGAAAAGCCTTGAGGGAAGACTTACTAAATGAGGGATTGGCTGAAGGGATTAAAGCAACAATTCGTATTTGCATGAAATGTAATATTTCTAAAGACCAGGCAAGGAAGAATTTGATGGAAGAATTCTCATTGTCACAAGAAGAAATAGAAAAGTACTTGGATAAGTATTGGAAGTAGAGTGATGTGTGACTACAGTTCACTCCACGCCATTTACTATTGACTGATGTGCGAACTGTAATAAAAAAGAAAAATGGGAATCTTGACACCGAGAAAATCCTGTGATACGATTTTCACATGTGAAATAACATTAAAAACAGGAAACGCAATGATGGAAAGAGTAGATATTTCAGACATTTACAGAGAAGTCTCATGAAGCTGAGAAGAGACGATGAAAGAGATATCGAAGATGGCTCCTGAGCGGTGTGCCAAGCTGAAAGATTTTAGTGAAGCACAAAGGGATCGCCCTTTACAGCGACAGAGTATGGTGTATGAGCATACTTGATAAGGTTTATACTGTGAAGTATAAGCGAAGAGAAGTGGTAACACGGTATCAGACCCGTCTTCTTAACTTTTGTTGGGAAGATGGGTTTCATTTTTTATACAAAAAGGAGTAGGAACATGGACAAGAAGAAATTTTATATGACGACAGCGATTGCCTACACATCGGGCAAGCCGCATATTGGAAACACATATGAATTTGTACTTGCAGATGCGATTGCAAGATACAAGAGAAGTCAGGGATATGATGTATTTTTCCAGACAGGAACTGACGAACACGGACAGAAAATTGAGTTGAAGGCGGAGGAAGCAGGCGTTTCACCAAAGGAATTTGTGGATAAAGTTGCCGGGGAAGTAAAGGCGATTGCCGATATGATGAATACTTCTTATGACAAATTCATTCGTACAACAGATGATTACCATGAGAAACAAGTTCAGAAGATTTTCAAAAGATTATATGAACAAGGTGATATTTACAAAGGACACTACGAAGGAATGTACTGTACACCTTGTGAGTCATTTTTCACAGAATCTCAGTTAGTAGACGGGAAATGTCCGGACTGTGGACGCGAGGTGCAACCAGCACAGGAGGAAGCATATTTCTTCAAAATGAGCAAATATGCGGACAGACTGATTGAGCACATTAACACGCATCCGGAATTTATTCAGCCGGTTTCCCGTAAAAATGAGATGATGAACAATTTCTTATTGCCGGGGCTTCAGGATCTTTGTGTATCGAGAACTTCATTTAAATGGGGAATTCCGGTAGACTTTGACCCAAAACATGTTGTATATGTATGGCTTGATGCGCTGACAAACTACATCACTGGTATTGGTTATGACTGTGACGGCGAGAGCACAGAACAGTTCAAAAAAGACTGGCCTGCTGACTTGCATTTGATTGGAAAAGATATCATTCGTTTCCATACAATTTACTGGCCGATTTTCTTGATGGCATTGGATTTGCCATTGCCGAAACAGATTTTCGGACATCCATGGCTTTTGCAGGGTGACGGAAAGATGAGTAAATCGAAAGGAAATGTAATCTACGCAGACGAGCTTGTGAATATGTTCGGTGTGGATGCTGTCCGTTACTTTGTGCTGCATGAGATGCCATTCGAAAATGATGGTGTAATCACATGGGAGCTGATGGTAGAGCGTATGAACTCTGATCTTGCAAATACACTTGGAAATCTTGTGAACAGAACAGTTTCCATGACAAATAAATATTTTGGCGGAAGCGTGACTGACAAGGGAGTAGCAGGGGATGTAGATGCAGACTTGAAGGCGGTTGTAGACGGCACTCCGGCAGCTGTCGAGGAGAAGATGGACAAACTTCGTGTGGCAGATGCGATCACAGAGATTTTCAATCTCTTCAAACGTTGCAACAAATACATTGATGAGACAATGCCTTGGGTACTTGCAAAAGATGAAGCGCAGAAAGATCGTCTTGAGACAGTGCTTTATAACTTGATTGACAGCATTTCTAAGGGAGCAGAATTATTGTCATCCTTTATGCCGGAGACAGCTGAAAAGATTCTTGCTCAGTTGAACGGCGGAAATGTAACAGATAAGCCGGAGATCTTATTCCAGAGACTTGATTTGGAAGAAGTGATAAAAAAAGTGGAAGAGCTTCATCCACCGGTAGAGGAAGAAAAAGAAGAGGAAGGAATTGATATCGAAGCAAAAGAAGAGATCACATTTGACGATTTCATGAAGATGCAGTTCCAGGTTGGAGAGATTATCGCTTGTGAGGAAGTAAAAAAATCGAAAAAATTACTTTGCTCGCAGGTGAAAATCGGAAGTCAGGTAAAACAGATTGTGTCAGGTATCAAAGGACATTATACAGCAGAAGAAATGGTTGGAAAAAAAGTTATGGTACTTGTGAATTTGAAGCCTGCAAAACTTGCAGGGGTTCTGTCAGAAGGTATGCTTTTGTGTGCAGAAGATGCAGAAGGTAACCTTGCGCTGATGACACCGGAAAAAACAATGCCGGCAGGCGCGGAAATTTGTTAAAATTAGTTCACGTAAAAGTCAAAAAGGGACAGGGCAAAATTCAATTGGGGACGTAGTAAAATTGAATTTTACTACGTCCCCAAAGTTGAAAGGAGAACAGAAAAATGAATAAAATCAGAATTGGTATTGTAGGTTATGGAAATATAGGACGTGGTGTGGAGCTTGCAATTGAGCGTAACGATGATATGGAGCTTGTGGCGGTTGTGACACGCCGTAATCCGGAGGATGTAAACATTCTCACGGAAGGTGTGAAAAAGGTGCATTTAGATGATGTACTTTCTCTGAAAGGAGAAGTGGATGTGATGATTCTGTGCGGGGGCTCTGCGACAGATCTCCCAGTTATGGGTCCACAGATTGCAAAGAACTTTAATATTATTGACAGTTTTGACACACACGCAAAGATTCCGGAATACTTTGCAAATGTAGATGCAGCAGCAAAAGAGGGAAATCATATTGGGATTATCTCTGTTGGCTGGGATCCGGGAATGTTTTCGCTGAACCGTATTTACGCAGAGTCTATTTTAGTACAGGGAAGCACTTACACATTCTGGGGAAAAGGTGTAAGTCAGGGACATTCTGATGCGATCCGTCGTGTAGAAGGAGTAAAAAACGGAATCCAGTATACAGTACCGATTGAAGCGGCAGTTGAAGAAGTAAGAAGTGGAAGTGAGCCGGAGCTTACGACAAGACAGAAGCATTTGCGTGAATGCTATGTTGTAGCGGAAGAAGGTGCGGACAAGGCACAGATTGAAAAAGCAATCAAGGAAATGCCAAACTATTTTGCAGATTATGACACAACAGTGACATTTATCACAGAAGAAGAATTAAAGGAAAATCACAGCAAAATGCCTCACGGTGGTTTTGTGATCCGCACAGGAGAGACAGGAAGAGAAGGAAATAAACATGTGATTGAGTATTCTTTGAAACTGGATTCAAATCCGGAGTTTACTTCAAGTGTTTTAGTTGCTTATGCAAGAGCGGCATACAGACTTTCCGCAAATGGTGAATGTGGGGCGAAGACAGTATTTGATATTGCGCCGGCATTATTGTCACAGAAGACTCCGGAACAGTTAAGAAAAGAGATTTTATAAGATGGAAGCAATGATATTTGAAAGCCATGCGCATTATGATGATGAGCAGTTTGAGGAAGACAGAACAGAGCTTTTAAATTCTATGCAGGAAAATGGCATTGGCACGATTATTAATGTCGGTGCCACTTTTCAATCCTGCACAGAAGTGGTACAATTGGCACAAGAGTATCCATTTATCTATGCGGCAGTAGGTGTGCATCCGGATGAAGTAGGAATACTGGATGAGGAAAAATTTGCATATTTGAGAGAACAGTGCAAGAGAGATAAGGTTGTGGCAGTTGGAGAAATTGGACTTGACTATTATTGGGATAACGAATCTCATGAGATACAGAAAAAATGGTTCCAAAGGCAGCTTGAACTGGCGCGGGAATTCAACCTTCCGGTCATCATTCACAGCAGAGATGCGGCGGCGGACACGCTTGAGATGATGCAGCAGCATGCAAAAGGACTTCGCGGTGTAATTCATTGCTTTTCGTATTCAAAAGAGATGGCGCAGGAATATGTGAAGATGGGATTTCACATCGGTGTCGGAGGTGTTGTCACATTTAAGAATAGCAAGAAACTCAAAGAAGTTGTGGCAGATATACCGATGGAAAAGATTCTGCTGGAGACGGATTCGCCGTATCTTGCACCGGCTCCGAATCGAGGAAAACGCAATTCTTCTCTGAATATTCCTTATATCGCTCAGGAGATCGCGCAGCTCAAAGGAATCAGCTACGATGAAGTTGTTAGCCGCACAGAGAAAAATGGAAGAGATTTATTTAGAATTTGAGGTAAATATATGACAAAGCCAACATTAGGCAATCCGCAAAATACAATTGAAATATTACAAAAATACGATTTTTCATTTCAGAAAAAGTTTGGACAGAATTTTTTGATCGACACACATGTGTTGGATAAAATCATCAGTTCAGCAGAGATTACGAAGGATGACTTTGTGCTGGAGATCGGACCGGGAATCGGGACGATGACACAGTATCTCGCATGTGCTGCAAGACAGGTTGTGGCGGTGGAGATCGACAAAGCATTGATTCCGATCTTGGAGGATACGTTGCAGGCATACGACAATGTGACTGTGATCAATGACGATGTGCTGAAAGTGGATATTCCAAAACTTGCAAAGGAATATAATGACAACAAGCCGATCAAAGTGGTAGCAAATCTGCCGTATTATATTACGACACCGATTATTATGGGCTTGTTTGAAAGCCATGTACCGATTGAAAGTATTACTGTCATGGTGCAAAAAGAGGTGGCAGATCGGATGCAGGTGGGACCGGGGACCAAAGATTACGGGGCACTTTCCCTCGCTGTGCAGTATTACGCAGAACCATATATTGTTGCGAATGTGCCGCCGAATTGTTTTATGCCAAGACCAAAGGTTGGTTCGGCAGTCATTCGTCTGACACGTCATAAAGAACCGCCGGTACAAGTTGAAAATGAAAAATTAATGTTCCAGATTATCCGTGCTTCTTTTAACCAGAGAAGAAAAACACTTGCCAACGGACTGAATAATTCGCCGGAGATTCATCTTCCGAAAGAAGTGATCACAACTGCGATCGAAAGTCTTGGAAAAGGTCCGAGTGTGAGAGGTGAAGCTTTGACATTGCAGGAATTTGCAGTGCTTAGTGATAGAATTAATCAGCAGCTATAAACTTCACAAAGGAGGGATTCATATGCGTTATGAAATCAAAGGGGAGACATTACCGGTTGTCATCTGTTATTTGGAATCCGGTGAAAAAATGATCACAGAGCGTGGATCAATGTCGTGGATGTCACCGAATATGGAGATGCAGACGACATCAAACGGAGGTATCGGAAAAGTATTTGGAAGAGCATTTTCAGGAGAAGCTTTATTTCAAAATACTTACACAGCACAGGGCGGAAATGGAATGATCGCATTTGCTTCAAGCTTTCCGGGTTCTATCAAGGCATTTCAGGTATCACCTGGAAATGAGATGATTTTCCAGAAAAGTGCGTTTCTTGCGGGAGAAGCAGGTGTGGAACTGTCGATTCATTTCCACAAAAAAGTGGCATCGGGATTGTTCGGTGGAGAAGGATTTATCTTGCAGAGGGTGTCTGGAATAGGAACGGTTTTTGCTGAGTTTGATGGTCATGTAGTGGAATATGAACTGCAGCCGGGACAGCAGATCGTAATTGATTCAGGACATCTTGCGGCGATGACACCAAGCTGCCAGATGGACATTCAGACAATCAGAGGATTAAAAAATGTCGTATTTGGAGGAGAGGGACTGTTTAATACAGTGATTACGGGACCTGGACGCGTTTGGCTTCAGACGATGCCGATCAGTAATGTGGCGGGAGCATTGAGACCATATTTTCCGACGAGCAATTAGAATATTTTGAAAAAAGAGACAAATTTTACAAAAATTTGTCTCTTTTTTAAGAAATCGTTCATGATATATTTGTTGTTTTTTTATTTACAATTTAGTATAATAAACTACAATACTTTAAAGACGGAAAGGGGAATGGCTATGGCAAATTCAATAGACGAGTTATTGTTTGACATTACACCAGAGATTTTGCAGCTTGCAAAATTGTGTGAAGAAAGCAATGCAATTGAAAAAGAGTTATATACAGAATATCAGGTAAAAAGAGGCCTGCGTGATGTCAACGGAAAGGGTGTTCTCGCCGGGCTGACTAACATTTCTGATGTCTGTGCATCTCAGATTGTAGACGGTGAGGAAGTACCGTGTGAGGGAAATTTGTATTACCGGGGTTACAATATCAAGGATCTGGTGAATGGATTTTTGGCAGAGGGACATTACGGATTTGAAGAGACGACATATCTGCTGTTGTTCGGGGAACTTCCGACAGAAGGGCAGCTGAAGAGATTTACAGAAGCATTGTCAGAGAGAAGAACACTTCCACCGAATTTTGTGCGTGATATTATTATGAAAGCACCAAGCAGAGATATGATGAATAGTTTGTCACGCTCTATACTGAATCTGTATTCTTACGATGAAAAAGCGGATGACACATCGATTCCGAATGTTCTGCGCCAGTGTCTGAATTTGATCAGCCAGTTCCCGATGTTAATGGTATATGGCTATCATGCTTACAATTATCGCAGAGGTGAAGATTTATATATCTATGCACCATTAAAAGAACTGTCTATGGCGGAAAATATTTTAATGATGCTTCGTGAAGATCGGAAATATACACCATTAGAGGCAAAGATTCTGGATATGGCATTAGTATTACATATGGATCACGGCGGTGGAAATAACTCGACCTTTACGACACACGTTGTAACTTCATCCGGAACAGATACCTATTCGACTATGGCGGCAGCGATGGCATCTTTGAAAGGGCCAAAGCATGGTGGCGCCAATATTAAGGTGACACAGATGTTTGAAGATATGAAAGAACATTTGTCAGACTGGGAAGACAGGGATGCAGTTCGTAAATATTTGGAAGATCTGCTTGATAAAAAAGCATTTGATAAAAAAGGGCTGATCTATGGAATGGGACATGCAGTATATTCTGTTTCTGACCCAAGAGCAGATATCTTTAAAAAATTTGTAAAGCAGCTTGCAACGGAGAAAGGCTGCGAAAAAGAATATGCTTTGTATGAGATGGTAGAGCATATGGCGCCAGAAGTGATTGGGGAAAAACGTAGAATTTACAAAGGTGTTAACGCAAATGTCGATTTTTACAGTGGTTTGGTATATGGAATGCTTGGGCTTCCAAAAGCGCTTTATACACCGATTTTTGCGGCAGCACGTATCGTAGGTTGGAGTGCACACCGGTTAGAAGAGCTGAAGAATGTGGATAAGATCATCCGTCCGGCTTATAAACCATTGTGTCCGCACAGAGATTATATAAGAATTCATGATAGATAGCAGATGATGTAAATGAACAAAAGAGTAGTGAAAAACGAATTTTATTATCCATCCAAAGACGGCGCCACGCAGATTCATGCAATTGAGTGGATACCGGATGGGAAAGTGGCGGCGGTATTGCAGATGTGCCATGGCATGGTGGAGCATATTGACCGCTACGATGAATTTGCACGATTTCTAGCAGAAAAAGGATATTATGTTGTGGGCCATGACCATCTAGGTCATGGCAAATCTGTCACGTCAAAAGATAAGCTTGGATTTTTTCATGAATCCAAAGGAAATACCTACGTGATAGGAGATATTCACCATTTGAGAAAGATAACGAAGAAAAAATATAAAGATGTACCATATTTTATGCTGGGACATAGTATGGGATCTTTTCTGCTTCGACAGTATCTTGGATTATATGGGGATGGCATTTCGGGAGCCATTGTGATGGGAACTGGAAGCAAGTCCAATCTGCTTCTTACAGCCGGCAAAGTGCTATGTCGTATTATTGCTTTTGGAAAAGGCTGGGAATACCGCAGTAAATTGGTGAACAATATGGCGTTTGGCGGTTTCAATAAGAAGTTCTCACAAGAGACAAATGGTTCGGACTGGCTGTCAAGGAATCCCGTTAATTCTCAAAAGTATGCAAAAGATCCGTTATGCAGCTTTGTGTTTACCGTAAACGCTTATTATCAGATGTTCTGTGGAATACTGGCAGTAAACCATCAGGAAAAAAATGGAAAGATACCAAAGACACTTCCTATATTTTTGGTTGCTGGAAAAGACGACCCTGTTGGTAACTTTGGAAAGAGTGTGGAAAACATTTATAAAAATTACAAATCATGTGGAATAGAAGATGTTTCTATGAAGTTATATGAAAATGACCGCCATGAGATTTTAAATGAAGTGGATCGTAGTCTGGTTTTTGACGATTTGCTGACTTGGATGGAAAAACGAAAAAGATAGACAAAAAAAGAAAGCTGTGACAGCTTTCTTTTTTGGTTATTTAAAGGAATGAGAGTAAAGTGTACATCTTCGAGTTACCCCGAAGATGAATTACTTTATGAGGGGGGAGATAGTTGTTCTATCAACTATCTGACTTTAGTATAAAAGAAAAATGTGTCCAAAATATGATTAGATTCTAAAAGAAAAGGAAATTTTATTAAGTTAATCTTAAGAAGATTTATGTTGTATATAAAAAGGGGATAAACAGAGGAAAAGCCGGTCTTATGACCGGCAATTATGAAAAAGAAAATGATATAAAAAGATTAATATCTTTTATGGTTATTAGTATACTGGCTTTTTGTGTAAAAAGTGTGATAGAAAAGTAAGAAAAATGTGAACAGTTTTTGAAGAATCAATGAAAACGTTCCGTTATTTCTTATTTTTTGATTGGCAAAGTAGTTTTTTGTAAGTGCCATCGATCAATATGGCACCAAGCGGGGCAGTGATTAAAATTCCTAAAACTGCAACGGAAAGGACAATCTGTCCGCAAGGGAGTCCCATAGCAAGCGGAACAGAGCCAATAGCAGCCTGAACGGTAGCCTTTGGAAGATAAGAAAGGATACAGAAGAACCGTTCTTTTTTTGTGAGCCTCGTCCGGATAAGGCATATCGCAACTCCGACAGAACGAAATAGAAGTGCAACCAGTATCATGAGAATGGCAGCACCTCCTGCGTTCAGCGTATAGCGGATATCTACAGCAGCTCCGACTAAAACAAACAGAATGACTTCTGCGGCGAGCCACAATTTCCCAAATTTATCAGAAAGTCTTTTGGAAACAAAAGTGGTGCTTTTAATTTTTAACAGGCATGCCATGCTTACAACAGCTAAAAGACCGGATATAGATACAATGTCTTTCATCCACGTTTCAATTGCCATTAACAAAAAAGAAATTCCTAATACAATAATCACTTTCATACTGTTTCGGACACAATGCTTGTGTGCATGTGCTGTCTCGAAAAATAAACTGAGCAGATACCCAGTAATGCCACCGAGTACGATGCCGAACAAGATGGAAACCGGAATGTTGACAAAATCCATCAGATGTGCATTTCCACCTTGGGTTATATTGGAAAATGTGGAAAACAGCACGATGACAAAAATATCATCGCAGGAGGCACCGGCAAGGATAAGCTGCGGAATACTTTTATCTGTACCGTAATTCTGGTCCATCAGGCGGACCATTCGTGGTACGACAATAGCAGGAGATACTGCAGCGAGAACGGCTCCCATGACAGCTGCCTCAATCGGTTTAATCCCCAAAATATGAGGGGCAAAAAGGAAAAAAGCGAGTATTTCAAAACTTGCAGGTACAAATGACATCAAAACAGCGGGACGCCCGACTTTTTTTAAGTCAGACAGATCTAATGACAATCCGGCCTTTAACAGAATGATGATCAGAGCCATTTGCCGTAACTCGGATGAAATGGACAAAATAGAAGGATCAAGCAAGTCAAGAACATATGGACCTAGAATGATTCCGGTGATGAGCATTCCAATAATACGGGGTAGCTTTAATTGCTGACAAATAGCTGCGGCAGCAAGACCTACGAGAAAAATAAATGCAAGTGATGTTAACATAAATAAGAATCCTCCTCAATTTCAACAAATGTTTTGTAAAAGTCATAGAGCTTTCCATTTTCTTTGGCACGCAATAAAAATCGGCTGATTATAAAACCGGTGCGGTATGTCTTTTGAATCTGCGACAGCAGTTGAGACAAATTATTAGGAAATCCTTCCGTGACTTCTTCTTTCATCAAACAAGCGATGTAACGGTGTCTGCTCTTCTCCCAAAGTACCTGAGTATCGGGAAACAAAGAGCGCTGTTCAGACGGAATCGTCAATCCCCGAAGCTCTGACTGAATATGTTCTGAATGCTGTACACGAGAATACAGATACGGATTCTCAATATATTGTCGGAGTTTTTCGATTTCACCTAAATCAAAAGAGACAATACAGTCGGTATCGATGTCGACTTCTGTGAATGGATGGGATTTCAGCTCATTTAAAGTATTTATAGCATTTAGATGATTGCGAAGTTTTTGCATTCGGTGCTGAAGTTCTTGCTGTTGCTGAACTAATTCATCAATTTTTTCATGTAATAAAAAGGAATGCTCTTCAGGGGTGGACTGTTCCATCGTTTGTATCTGTTTGAGCGGGAGTCCCAGACTTTTGTAAAAAATAATATCGGAGAGATTCATAAAGTCTTCTATCGTATACTCGCGGTAGTTATTTTCGTGATTCTTTTTTGGTGTCAAAATCCCTGTGCTTTCCCAGTGACGTAAGGTGGAAGCAGGCAGATTGAAAAATTCTGAAATCTCTCCAATGTGAAATTGTTTTTTCATGATGATTGCTCCTGATAATTTTTCTTTCATTATAAGATATTTTGTGTTGACCTTCAAGTTACTTTAAGGTTTAAAATAGCACTGAGGAGGGGGAACATATGGAAAAATTATTGATTTTTGATTCAGCGAAGGAAGTGCGGTTTGGAAAATTATTAAAGTTTATTATCCCAACGTATTTGACGGCATTGTTTAATACGGTATATACCATTGTGGATGGAATTTTTGTGTCGTCCTATGTGGGGACAAATGCATTAGCGGCTATCAATATTGTGTATCCGATTGTAAATATATTGACGGGAATTGCACTGGCGTTTGCAACAGGTGGGAGTGCACTTGCAGCGCTTCATATCGGTGGGGAAAGAAAAGAAGAAGCAAACAGAACATTTTCTGTCAGCATGCTGCTGTCACTGTTGGTTGGATGCGGTGTATCTGCCTTAATCTGGATAAAACTTCCTGCGCTATTGGAATTACTGGGCGCGACACAATTAACGATGAGTGATTGCAAAACATATGCTTTTTGGTGGCTTGTCGGTACTCCTGTTGTCATTGGAAAAGAGCTGCTTACTTATTTTATTCGCGTGGACGGCTCACCCACTTACAGCTTTTTGACGGCGCTTGCAGGAGGTCTACTAAATATTGTATTGGACTATGTTTTTGTGGGATGTATGGACATGGGGATTTTGGGAGCTGCACTTGCTACGATTTTAGGACTGCTACTTTCTTTTTCTATGGGACTTTACTATTTTGTGAAGAAGAAACATACCTTGGAATTTACATTTCGAGGACTGTCTTTCAAGATAGGATTTAACTGTATGATAAACGGAACGTCCGAGTTTGTGAATCAATTGGCAATCGCGATCACAACAATTGTTTTTAATAGAACGGCGATGGCGTTTGCCGGAGAAGATGGGATAGCTGCTGTCTCCATTATTATGTATCTGCAATTTTTGTTTATTGGGATTTATTCCGGTTTTTCTATGGGGATGGCACCTCCGCTTGGATATGCATATGGAGATAAAAAACTTGATGTATGCCGTGCTCTTGAGAGGTATGCATATCGTTTTTTCAGTATTGCCCCGATTGTAATTTATGCATTGACTTTTTTTCTGGCACCAATGTGTGTATCTTTTTTTGCCGATAAACATAGCAGTGTATATACACTGGCGGTTTCCGGAATGCGGATATATGGTTTGGGATTTTTGTTTTCCGGAATTAACATTTTCTCAGCAGTACGTATGATGGCTTATGGGAAAGGATATTTTGCAGGAGGAATTACATTCCTTCGCTCGTTCGCGTTGTTGTTGCTGTTTTTGATAGTGCTGCCACAATTTTGGGGAATGAATGGAATCTGGCTTGCAGTTCCAGGAGCGGAAATTTTAACGATGTTTGTTGCAGTTCTGGCGTTAGTTTTTATCCCGCGAGGGAGAAAAAGTATGTTATGCTGAAAACATAGTTTGAGGTGATAAATCCAAATTCTGGGGAAGCCCGTGGGAAGCCCGTAAACAGCGAAACCCCGTTAACCGAAAGGTTAACGGGGTTCGTTGTTTTATAGTTATCTAAAGGAATGAGAGTAAAGTGTACATCTTCAAATCTGAAGATGATTACTTTATGAGGGGGGAGATAGTTGTTCTATCAACTATCTGACTCTAAGTATAAAAGAAAAATGTGTCCAAAATATGATTAGATTCTAAAAGAAAAAATAATTTTATTAAAGAGATATAAAAATAGAAACAGATTAATGGAAATGACGATGATTATGCAGATAACATCATGAAAGATGTGTTTAATTTCTACCTGAGTATAAAGATTTGATTGTGCGTGTTGCGGGATATAGTGATCATTTCCGTAACCTGAGCAAAGCGCTTCAAGATGAGATTATTGAGAGAACAGAGCAGTCATTTAATTAAAAAGCAAGGAGAATAAGATTATGAAATTAGGATTTATAGGCGCCAGAAATATGGCGAAAGCAATGATTGGCGGTATTTTAAAAAATAATATTTTTAAGCCGGAGGAAGTGATTGCATCTGACTTGTATGAGCCGGGGCTCAGACAGGCAAAAGAAAGTCTTGGAATTCATGTTACTACAGACAATAAAGAGGTTGCAAGAACAGCAGAAGTGCTCGTTCTGTCTGTGAAACCACAGTTTTATGATGCAGTAATTAAAGAAATCAAAGAGCTGATTACAGAAACTCAGATTATTGTTACTATTGCACCGGGTAAGACATTGGAATATCTGGCGGGTGCATTTGCAAAACCGGTAAAACTTGTACGTACGATGCCAAATACCACTGCTCTGGTAGGAGAAGGAATCACAGGTGTTTGCCACAATGATTTAGTTACAAAAGAAGAGCTTGATTATATATGTAATATTTTGAGTGGATTTGGAATGGCTCAGGTATTAAGTGAAAACTTAATGGATGTGGTTGTATCTGTCAGTGGAAGTTCGCCGGCATATGTGTTTATGCTGATTGAGGCAATGGCAGATGGAGCAGTTGCGGATGGAATGCCGGGGCAGCAGGCTTATCAGTTTGCGGCACAGGCAGTGTAATAGAAGCAATGAAAGCTTGTGTAAAAAAGGCAAAAGGGCTATAAGATATAGGATCCGCACATCGGAATGATGTGCGGGTTTTTAAATTAAACGAATATTAAGAAATTTCCTATCTGCCTCTTAAAAATTGTTTGATAATCTTGTATACTACAAGGGAGGTGATGATTATGTTTAAAATATTAGTATGTGATGATGACAAAGAAATTGTGGAGGCAATTGAAATATATTTGACACAGGAAGGTTATGAGGTATTAAAAGCCTATGATGGAGAGGAAGCGATTCAGACATTGAAAAAAGAGCACGTCGATCTCCTGATTATGGATGTGATGATGCCAAGGCTGGACGGAATCAGAGCAACCCTTAAGATTCGTGAAGAGAACAGTCTGCCAATTATTATTTTATCTGCAAAATCAGAGGATGCAGATAAGATTTTGGGACTGAATATCGGAGCGGATGATTATGTTACAAAACCATTTAATCCGTTAGAGCTTGTTGCGAGAGCAAAATCGCAGCTTAGAAGATACACACAGCTTGGAAGCACAGTGCAGGATGAGAAGAAAGAAGTGTACGAAGTCGGCGGACTTTCGATTAACGATGAACTTAAAGAAGTGACGGTAGATGGTGAATCGGTAAGACTGACACCGATTGAGTACAATATTTTGTTGCTATTAGTAAAAAATCAAGGGAAAGTCTTTTCTATCGACCAGATTTACGAAAATATCTGGAATGAAGAGGCGATAGGAGCGGACAACACAGTTGCAGTTCATATTCGCCATATTCGTGAGAAAATTGAAATTAACCCGAAAGAACCAAGATATCTGAAAGTTGTGTGGGGGGTAGGATATAAGATAGAAAAGCTTTAGAAGGGAGTATTTATGAAACATTGGTACAAATCAGCACCGATGAAAGGAATTCTTCTGATTCTGGAGCATATTTTTGCAGTACTGGCAGTGCTTTGTGTTGTATTTATTTTGATTTATCCGGGACAGGAGTATGGGAAGAATCTCAATGATCTTTCAAAGGGTGAGTATAAGGAAACAAGAGGGTTTGAAGAGAATCTGCAGTCGGCATCGCACACTATTTTGAATCAGATTGATCTTCAGAAGAATTTTGAGACAGACGGAAAATATGATGCGAATAAGCTTGTGGATATTATGGCATACATGGATTCCCAAAAGATTACAGGGGAAGATGAATCCGGAATCGCATATCGCTTAGGAGATTTGTCGGACTGGATTGACAATTGGGGAACGGAGGAAAGCTCAGGAGACAGTATTATCGTATGCAAAAAAGCGGATGGTACATACGCATACTATACGGAAGAAGAGTTTGCGCAGCTGTTCAAAGAAGGGCTGAAGTTCTCAGACGATACTTCTGATGTTGATCAGATGGAAGAGTTGGAAGATGGATATGTAGAAGAGAATTATTATGATGAAGATGTGATGCAGGTATTGGATGCGGATGGAAAGGTAGTCTATACGGATTGCTGGAATATGACTGCTATTCCGGAGCGCTATATGACGGCAGATGGAAAGTCATTGCTGCAGATTGTAAATGAGAATCCAAAGTGGAATGGAAAGCTCAGTGAGATTTATCGAGCATTGAGTAACACGCTTTCTAATCTGGAAAGTGAACTGAGCGCATATGAGCAGTTCCAGGAATATTGGACAGAAGGAAACACAAACCTTACCTATATATTTGCAGATTTTAACAGTGGAAAATTATACACGAACCGACAGGTATATACGGACATTAATAACATGCAGGAATATGTAAAAAATCTCACCGAGAGTGGAAAGTATGTAGTTGTGACACCAAAACTTGCGGATTTCAAGACAAATCTGGATACGGAAGCAGACAATTGGTCTTCGAGAACAATGGCCGGTACAGACAACTATATGTATGTGGTTTCGGTTGATACGAAATATCCGATTCAGGACAGCTTTTATTTGCAAAATAAGCTGTTTGATAAATATGCGCCAATGATTAACACAATGCTTGCTGTCGCACTTGTTTCGATTGCGGGGTTCTTTATTGGATTTGTATGGCTCACCATCATTGCAGGGCGCACTCGAAAAGATGAAGGTGTGCACCTTATGTGGTTTGACCGGGTTAAGACGGAGCTTGCGCTTGCGTTGATTGCTGGTGTGTGGGTGTTGGCACTCTCTTTTGTCTATGCGCTTATTGACACGTGGGGTGTGAAATACTGGAGCAATGGATATCGAACCTATGCGGCGACGATTTTGGAACGAGGATTTTTAGATGATGATTGGATCTTGCTAGGTTTTGCGATGCTTTTATGCTGTGCGGCATTTTTTATCGGCTATCTGAGTATTGTTCGAAGAATTAAGGCGAAAATGCTGTGGAAGAACAGTGTTCTGCGCTGGCTGATTCGTGGTCTGAAGAAGTTTTTTGCATATAGAAGCTGCACATTTAAAGTGACAGTAGGTGCACTGGCATTTATTGTGGTACACTGGATTGCGATCGGTACAATGGGAACCGGCGGCTGGATGTTTGTCATGTTCCTCGTTGAGGGAGTGACGCTGTATTATCTGATCCGAAAAGCGATTGCAAGACAGAGACTCAAAGATGGAATTCGTCACATTGCAGATGGAAATGTAGAGTATCAGATTCCGACGAAGGGCTTGAAAGATGATGAACTTGATATGGCATTGCACATCAACCATATCGGGGAAGGCTTGAGCAAAGCGGTAGAGAAAAGTATGAAAGATGAGCGTTTGAAGACGGATCTGATCACAAACGTATCTCATGACATTAAGACACCGCTTACATCAATCATTAATTATGTTGATTTGTTGAAACGTGAAAATATTCAAGATCCGAAGATTCAAGGATATTTGGATATTCTGGAGGCGAAGGCCCAGAGGCTGAAACATCTGACGGAGGATGTGGTAGAAGCGTCGAAGATTAGCAGTGGAAATATTACGATGGAATATATGAATATCAATTTTGTGGAAATGATTAATCAGACAACCGGTGAGTTTGCGGAGAAATTTGAAAAGCGAAATCTTCAGATTGTGCTGAATGTTCCGGAGAAGCCGGTTATGGTCCGCACCGATGGAAGACGGATGTGGCGTGTAATTGAGAATATTTATAACAATGCGGCAAAATACGCGCTGGAAGGTACGAGAGTTTATGCGGATTTGATTGAAAAAGAGCATACAGTGGAGTTTTCGTTGAAGAATATCTCTGAGCAGCCATTAAATATCTCGGCAGATGAGCTGACCGAGCGGTTTATCCGGGGAGATGTATCAAGAAGTACGGAAGGCAGTGGTCTTGGTCTTTCGATTGCAAAGAATCTGACAGAATTACAGGGCGGAAAATTTGAACTGTATCTGGATGGAGATTTATTCAAGGTTACGATCGTATTTCCGAAGGCGGTTGTCGGACAAAGTGTGACAAAATCTTAAAAGAGGTTACGGTTTAGTAACAAAATGAAAGGCAGGGGATGAAAAAATTCCTTGTCTTTCTTGCGTTTCGGGTGCAGAACTTGTAGAATAATGGGTGATAGTTGAAAAAAGTAAAAGAGGTCAGTTTTATGGAAAAAATAAAAGAACTGTTACAACAGAGTTTGAATATAGATTTTATTGCAGCAACGCTTAGCAATCCGCGAGAGAAAGACGGGCTAAAAAAAGTGAAGGTAAGACCGATTTTGAAAAAGGGAGTGTTGCTGTTTCAGTGTGAGGAACACCAAAACAATCAGGTGTTTCATGAAAATTGTGATGCAGCTCAGGCGGTGTCTGTACTGTGCGGATATATGGAAAAGTTTCGCCAGATGCAGATGGAGACAAAAACAGTAAAATACACAGTGCTTGTGAGTAAAAAAGGGAAGGTGACGATTCAGAAAAAGCAGCAGACTGGCTGTGTAAAAGAAGTGGATCTTTCTCATAATAGAAGTAAGCGGTATATTTTAGAGGAAGGAACAACAGTTCCGTTTCTGCAGGATTTGGGAGTCATGACGGCAGAAGGAAAGATTGTCAGGACAAAATTCGACAAGTTTCGTCAGATTAACCGGTTTCTGGAATTTATAGAAGATATCCTGCCACAGCTTGACAGGGACAAGGAAGTGACAATTCTTGATTTCGGATGTGGAAAATCTTATCTGACATTTGCAATGTATTATTATCTGCATGAATTAAAACAGATAGATGTTCGTATTATAGGATTAGACCTGAAAAAAGAGGTGATACGTCATTGTAATGAACTGAGTGAAAAATATGGATATAAAAAGCTGAAGTTTTTGGAGGGAAATATTGCGGACTATACGGGCGTGAATGAAGTGGACATGGTCGTGACGCTGCATGCCTGTGACACTGCAACAGATTTTGCGCTTGCAAAAGCGGTCGGATGGAATGCAAAGGTAATCTTATCCGTTCCGTGTTGTCAGCATGAATTGAACAGGCAGATCAAAAATGAGACTCTTGCACCGATCCTGAAATATGGTCTGATCAAGGAGCGATTGGCAGCACTTGTGACCGATGCGATGCGGGCGGAATATTTGGAAGGACAAGGCTATGATGCACAGATTTTAGAGTTTATCGATATGGAGCATACGCCAAAAAATATCCTGATTCGTGCGGTGAAGAGTGGGAATCAAAAAAAGAATGGGGAGAAATTGGAGGCCTGCGAGCAGTTTTTGAATATCGCGCCTACATTGAAAAAGCTATTAGAAGAAAAAGAGGTATAGTAAATGAAAGACAGAGTCATTAAAATAGGGGTTTTGACGGCTGTTTTTATCGTTGCTGTGATCGTGTTCAGTTTTATCACGAATCAGGGCAATTCTGACATGACAGTCGAGATGAATGCGGCGACATTCCCGACGATTTCCTTTGTGACGGACGGAGATGAAATCAATCATCTTGTGGGATATAAGGATGAGATGAATATTCCGGCAATGCGCGATACGATCACACCAGTGAATGCAGATAACACAGTAGAGATTCGTATGAATTTGTATGAGATGGATCCGGAGTCGCTTACGTATGAGGTATATACATTAAACGGAGAGGACCGGCTTTTACAAAAGACGGAGAAGACACTTAAAGAAACAATGACCTTGGGTGTCGGAAATGTTCTGACCGAGGGGACAGAAGGTGTTTTGAAGATTACATTGAACATAGATAAAGACAATAAAATTCGCTATTATACAAGAATTGTGAAGTCAGATGAATACTATGTGAAGGAATGTATTGATTTTGCGAACACACTTCACACGAATATGTTGAATAAGTCAGACACAGACAGTATTACAGCTGTGATTGAACCAAATGAAGAGGGAGATAATACCACACTTCAACATGTGACGATCCATTCAGATCTGGATCATGTCACATGGGGAAAACTTTCACCTGAGATTTCCTGCGATATCCAGTGGGATATTAAAGAAACAAATTCTACTTACACGGCGATTCAGTTGAAATATCAAGTTAAGTGTAAAGGAGACGACAATGATCAGGAGACATATAATGTAAGAGAATTCTTCCGTGTGCGCTATCTGAAAGGAAAGCTTTATCTTTTGGATTATGACAGGACGATGAATCAGATATTGGAGTCTTCTAACCAGATTTTATCGGGAAAAGGAATCAACCTTGGAATTGTTCCGAAAAATGTTCAATATGAGACAAATGAGGACGGAAGTATTGTGTCATTTATTCAGGAGAGAGAACTGTGGTGCTTTGATAAGAATGAAGATTCGTTGGCGCTTGTATTTAGTTTTGCAGATACGGAGAAAGAAGATGTGCGGAATCTGTATGACCAGCATGCGATCAAAATTATTTCCATGGATAAGGATGGAAATACGACATTTGCAGTCTATGGCTATATGAACCGTGGGGAACATGAAGGAGAAGTAGGTGCGGCGATTTACTACTTTAATCTGTCTCAAAATGTTGTGGAAGAGAAAGCGTTTATTCCAAGTAATAAATCTTTTGCAATTGCAGAAGAGGAGCTTGGGAAACTGGTATATTACAACAATGAACAGAACATGTTGTATGTGTTAGTGGACGGAACTATTTATAAAGTAAATTTGAAGACCGGTGAAAAAGAAGCGGTTGTAGAATCGTTAGCAGAAGGTCAGTACGTTGCGGGAGACGACGGACATCTGATTGCTTACCAGGATAATGGAGGACTCAATGATTCTACGGAAGTGACTATTTTGAATTTCATGACCGGAGAGACACAGAAGGTGACAGCGGCAGAAGGTGAAAATATACGACCTCTTGGATTTATCTCAGAAGACTTTGTGTATGGAACCTTAAGAGCGTCAGATGCAGGGAAAACAGTGTCCGGTTCTGAGATACTTCCAATGTACAAGCTGGAAATCAAGGACTCTGATGACAAGATTGTAAAGACATATGAATTTGAAAATGTTTATATTTCAGATGTATTTGTGGAAAACAATATGATCACATTGAACCGTGTGACAAAAAGCGGAGATACTTATACTTCAATAGACAGAGATTATATTACAAATAATGAGGAGAAGGCAGAGAGCAATATTTCTTTACAGGAATACTCGACCAGTTTGAAAGAGCTGCAATACCGACTTGTATATGCAGATGGTATTGATGATAAGAAACCAAAGATTTTAAAACCGAAGCAGGTATTGTATGAGAATCCTACAACGGTTGCATTTGACAGTGAGAGTGAAAAAGGAAAATTCTATGTATACGGTCTTGGACAGATGCTTGGCTTATATGACAAAGCCGGGTATGCAGTTCAAAAGGCCGATGAGGTATCAGGCGTAGTGGTATCTTCAGATCAGGCGTACGTCTGGGAGAGAGGAAACCGCGATCTTCGGTATGAGGTGGAGATGGAAGGATTTACGGTTCAGGAAGGTGAGTCGACCTTTGCGGCATGTATTCGCCAAATTTTGGCGCTGGAGGGCAAGAACGTCAATGTGGCAGAGGAGATGAACGCGGGTAAATCGGCAATTGATATTCTAAGTGAATATTCCGGCGGAGAGGGAATGGATCTGACTGGATGCACAACAGAGGAGATGCTTTATATTATCGGAAGAGGAACTCCGGTCATTGCAATGACAGACAGTTCCAATGCAGTACTTTTGATCGGATATGACACATCAACAGTCACTTATATTGATCCGGCAGATGGAGGAGTCCACACAAGTACAGCAGAAGAAATTGATTCTATGGTAGCTGGAAGTGGTCATACGTTTATCGGATATGTGAAATAAGAAAAAAATTGGGGTATCGCTTAGGCGACATCCCAATTTTTTTTGTACATGTATGTGTCGGATAACACATTTTTGTACCGATAAATGCTGAGTACAATTCCCAGAAGAATGTAAGTTACAACCATAGTAACGCCCCCATAGGAGAAAAATGGTAAAAAAGTGTAGGTAGGAAATACAAGTCCAAGTGTAACTAGCACATTCCAAAAAGCGGAGACAAAAAATACCATTCCACATCCGTATCCCATCATCATTCCAAGCTGATTTTTCTGTGAGGAAGAAATCTGGAATATTTTTCTGATCAATAAGAAAATAAGAAGAACGGCAACAAGAGCCGCTAATATTCCGTAATAAGCGGAAAGTGTGGATAGAATATAATCACTGTTTTGCCCTTCTTGCAGCAGTGATTTCTTATTGCTTGCGCCGATAAAAGCGCTGTTTGTTACGATACTGCGGAGTGTTTGCAGTGTATGGTTTTCCACCGTAGGATCAAACAATGCGTGAATACGTGCGGTCTGATATGGCGCAGGCTTTCCGGTCTGCATCAGAATCGCAACACTGGCAATCGGGAATGAAATAGAGATTCCCCAAAATGCCGTCAAAAATTTCTTTTTATGGAATGTAAACCATCCTTTCCATACAGCAATGGTCAATAGGCTTGCCAGCATGAAAAATAGTGAAATGGTTACCCCGAGATTCGGCAGTTCCAGCGTTAAAAAAAGCGGAAGAGCCATCCAAATGAAAATTTTTGGAACAACACGCCAGCCCTTTCCTCGATACTGATATAGGATTGCGCCGAAAAGCGGCACGTACAGAAAGAACAACGGTGACATTATAAGCACTTTGGATAAAATGCGCATATAAAGAGTTCCGTTGAGGCGCATCTCCACTATAAATATTTGGAAAGCGAAAAACAATAGGAAGATCGTGGCAATCCACTTGGAATATTTTCCGATCAGGCTGTAATCGATCCTATAGACTACAATCATCGCACTAAAACTGATTATTGCATTAAATATATGATGGCGGAAAAAATATGCGTTATTGTCTGGAATATATCTCGTGACGAGATACTGTATCAAAATGCTGAAAAGTGTCAGTATACCGATTGCCACAATTATGCGCCAAGCCATCTGCGGGCGATGGAGCTGATCCATCTCCACACCTGTCTGAACAGGATCCCCCATATCATTTAGCGCCGCTTTTAAAGCATCGTCTTTGCTCATGTCCTCTGCTATATTGTCTGCCACCTGTTCTTCGATGTGCCCCCTGATTTCATGATAAATGGAAGCATGTGCTTTTTTACAGCGGATTTGTTCTAATAAAGTTTTCAAATATTCCTCCATATAGATTACACCTCCAATAACATGACGTCGGCTACAGCACCGACATATTCGTTCCATTCTTCTTGTTTCTGAACCAATAATGCATGCCCCTCTTTGGTTATGTGATAATACTTTCGTACTTTTCCAAGTACCTCTTTCTCGTAAGAAGCCACAATATTCTTTCCTTCCAGATTGTGAAGCAAAGGATATAAGGAACCGGCTTTCAGTTCGAAAACATTCTGTGAACGCTCACGTAATGTGGAAATCATCTCGTACCCATACATATCCTTTTCCGACAAAAGCTTGAGAAGGAGCATCGTAACACTCCCTGAAACTAATGTTTTATCAATTGACATTGAAATACCTCCTTTTTATGTGTAGGATAACTATATATAGTTTAACTATATAATATATCGGTAGACTATATATGTCAAGTGAAAAACATATAAAAAAATAGGAAAGAGAATATCATCACTCTTTCCTATTTTTTACTATGAGACTTGTTTTTTAAAAAGTATATATTGATATTTGTGTAAGGCAGTATATACAATCATTCCCAGTACACCGCATGAAATAATCTCGCCGATGCCGACTGTGAGCATCATAAATGGGATTGGGAGTAGTACACCGTAAGCATAGCGAAGTACAAAAGGAACAACGACAATATTTGCCAAAATCGGAGGAAGTGGTGCAAGGAATTTTGATCTTTTACGTAACAAATAAGTAAATAACGCACCGATTAACGTTGCAAGGCTTCCGAAAATAATATCCGGAAGAAGCGCACCACCGAGGATGTTACCAATCAGACATCCGATGAATAGTCCCGGAATAGCTGCCGGAGTAAATACCGGTAAGATAGTCAATGCTTCAGCGATACGAACCTGCACCTCCCCAAAGCTGAATGGTGCAAATACGATTGTCAACACCACATAGATTGCAGCGATCATGGCTGCCTGTGCCATAAATAATACACTTTTGTTTTTCATATTCTGTTTTCTCCTTTAGTTTTGTTTTACGAGTGGAAGGTCGCGAACACTCTTTATATTTTTGGCTTAAAATCAAGGTTGCTGAGGGATTGTTAATACTTCTTGGTACTGAAACGGTACTATTTTATTATAAAGTATTCAAGAGGTCCGCAATCTCTCGTTGTTTATTTGGGTATAAATGCCCATAAGTTCCGAGCGTAATCTTTATATCATCATGCCCGAGTCTTTCAGCGATAGCGAGCGGAGAAACACCCTTTTCAATCAACAAGGCAACGTGAGAATGTCTTATGTCATGTATGCGTATTCGCGGAACTCTGGCAATCTCTGAATATTTTTTCATTGGATAATATAGCGATTGCTTGGAAATTTCAAACAACCTAGTTTCGCCGTTACAATCATATATCATTGACATGTAATTTTCAAGTTCTTTCACAAGAAAATTAGATAAGGTTATATCCCTTATTCCTTTGCGCGTTTTTGGTGGGGTTATAACGTCCTGACGCTCCATTCTCTGCAATGATTTGGTAATATGCATGATTTGTTCATCTAAGTCAATATCTCCGGCTGTGAGGGCGAATAACTCGCCTATACGAATACCGCAGTAGTAAAGCACTTGAAAAGCCATTCGTGTAGTAGGCTGCTCAATGTATGGTATGAACGCATTATACTGTTCATGCGTCCAAAAGTGCAGTGATTTGTTGCTTGCTTTTCCAATCTTCTCTATGCCGTCAAATGGATTGGAGCGTAGTCCACAGCGTTTTGCCCCATATTTATATATTGTGCGGAACATGGTATCAATTTTATTGATGTATACCTCTGAAAGTTCCGTGTTTAACAGTTCATTTTGCCACAGGATAATCATCTTCTCATTAATCTCTGAGAGCGGTATATCCTTAAATGTGGGCAAAATATGCTTAAGGGCAATATTATAGCTTCTAATCGTTGTCTTTCGTCTTCTAGGCGTATTTTCCTCTATGAAGTCATTAGAGACACTCCCGAAAGTAGTGTCTGAATCATACTGCAGGGAGCTGAGGAAACTGTATTCCCATTCCTTAGCATCTTTCTGACGTGCAAATCCTCTCTTTTTCTTCTGTTTCTTATTCCCCATGTAATCGGTATAGTAACATTTTACGAACCATGTGCCGGTCTTTTCGTCTTTGTAAGTTGGCATGTGTCTATCTCCTTTCATTTCAAGCCGGGCAGCGTGTGAAATGGTTGAAGATAATTGACATATTTTATAATTTTGACTATAATATACTTACTAAGACAGTCGAGAAGATAGCTCAAACCTATCCGCCTCGGCGAAAAATTAAAAAGTAACTATCAGAGATAGCCGCCTAATTCTTTACCAGAGAGCAGGGCGGCTATTTTCTGTCTTCGTCATTTCTGACTAATGTAATAATAGCGCATATCATAATTACAAACGTAAATAAATCCGAATATGTAACCATGTTATCATCCCCTTCCTAAGACTCGAAGCGGATGATATGGCCGCCCTCTCGGCTGCCTTAATAAGTATATTATTGTCAATGTACCGAACACAATTTTGCGTTGGGTGACTGTGTTTAGGTGTCGTGTTACGCTACACCCTTTGAAGTATCGGAAATTCAGATGACGGTTCAACCGGCGGCTCAATTTAGATCTGTCATATAAACAGTGGAGTGTCCAATTTTGGACACACCGGTTTTTACAAGCGTACTTTTAGGTACGGTGGTTATGGGTGTTAAATTATTTACTGCCGTAGATTTTCCTACACTTGCAAAGGGGGCACCAAATACTGACACCTTTTATTCTTCTGAATTATTGGTGTTTTCAATGTCTGTTGGTTCGTGTGCTGCGTACACAGTGCCATTATCTTTAGTATAATCTTTTTGGTATTTGGGACTTTCTGAAAGTAGTTTAGTGTAGTCAATAGCCTTATCTTGCCCTTCATAATTCAATTTCCGAAAATATTTTAATAGTTCAATATCTCCCATTTCTCTATTGTAACCACGTTCTGCTATATCTTTTTGGAATTTTTCAACATACATATCTATTTCATCTATAAAGGTTTTACTTTTAGTTTTCGCTGTTTCTATTAAGCTATCTGTTGATATTTCCAAGATGTCAGAAACTTTTTTTATTACGTCGGCGCTTGGCTCTCTGTTATTATTTTCATAATTTGAGTATGTAGAATATGGAATATCCAAAAGTTTAGACATTTCTTTTTGCGAAATTCCTTTAGCTTTCCTAAGTTCTTTGATAGTGCTACCAATTTGTATAAAATCATTTATTCCCATGTTGTACCTCCTACTTATTCTAAAGTATAACACATTTATATTCAAAAGTGAATATTTATTATGAAAAAGCATTAACATATTCTAAAATGAATATTATACTATGCATATATTCAAAAATGAATATAGAAAGAGGTGATAAAAAGATGAAGATTAACAGACAAAAATACGAACTTGCGAGAGCGAGAGCGTGCAAAGGACAAAAGGACCTTGAAGCTGATGGAATCCCAAAAGGCACATTGTGCCGGATTATTGGCGGCGGAGATGCAAGACCAGAAACAGTCGGCAAGATTGCTCGGTCGCTTGGCGTTGATGTAACTGAAATTATTGAAACAGAATAAAATACGCCGGGCAGCGTGTGAAGTGATTGAAAGGAGTGAAATCATGACAGTGAATCAGATCAGAGACTACACAGCCTTAGTTAGACGAAAATCGGAATTGATTCTGCAAAGTGGCAGCAGTTGGAAAGCTGAATATTCAGCTGAGATGCAGAACATTGACGAGCAGATCAGGAAGATGCGAAAGGAGTTGATTAAATGAGTAAGCAGGTATACACAGCAAAAGATATTTCAGAGATTCTCGGAGTGTCTGAGAGCAAAAGCTATCAGTATATCCGGCAAATGAACAGTGAACTTGAGGAAAAAGGATTTCTTATAGCGCGTGGCCGTGTTCCGGTGGCGTATTTTCAAGAAAGGTTTTTCGGTACAAAAACGGTAGGTGAGTAGATGGCAAGCAGAAGAGAACTACTTGACAGCATATCTTGCGATATGAGACTTGATAAGTCATTCTTTATGAAAATCTATGGCTATGAATTGACTTGGCCGGGATTTGCCGAAGATGCTCTTACACGGCTTGAATTTTTAGGCTGTAGCAGGGCTAGAGAATACTACAACCGCTTCGTTAATGAGTATGAAAAAGAGCATGATCAACAGATGAAGAATGTGGCGAAGTGGTACAAGAAACAATGTGAAAATGAAAGCAAAAGCAGAAAGGCGGCGAGTGAGTGCAGGGAGAAAGAGAAACAGCAAGAAGCGGAGAAGCAGAAGAGACGAGGGCTGCCCCGGGAATATGTAGCAAACCAGATATTGAAATGGTAGGAAGAGTATTTAGTATGCTGGATATGCAGAAGGATAAAAACATACCGATTCAATCAAGAAAGAATTGCGTTACAGTTCTTGGATGTGATCCAGTCTTGTCGGGGAAAATTAAATTCAATACATTATCAAACAGGAAGAACGTAGAAGGTGCGTTACCGTGGAATAAATCAGAGAAATTGAGGGAATGGACCAATATAGATAATGAATACTTGATTTACTATATGGAAACGTATTACCTTTTAAATTCGGACAAGAAAATACTAGCAGCGTTGGAAATGGCAGCGGATGTAAATAAATTCAATCCGTTTATAGATATGCTTAACAGCACGGTATGGGATGGAGTTCCAAGAATAGAAAATCTTTTAACAGATTATCTTGGCGTAGCTAAAAGTGAGTATTCGGCGCATTGTATGAAACTGGTTATGCTTGCAGTTATAAGCCGGGCATTTAGTCCGGGGACAAAATTTGATTATGTTCTAGTTCTTTCTGGGCGCCAAGGCATAGGAAAATCTACATTTTTCTTGAAAGTGTGTTGTAATGAAGACTGGTATTTAGAGAATTTGAAAACGATAGACAAAAATAAGGATGCAGCGGAATTGATACAGGGCAAGTTGATTGTAGAATTTAATGAACTGCTTGCAGTCAAGAGTGCGATAGAGGGCGTCAAGTCTTTCGTTACAGCTAAATCAGATGAATACCGCGGAGCGTATGCCAGAGAAAGTGAAAAGCGATACCGTACCTGTGTATTTGTTGGTACTACAAACGATGCCCAATTTTTAGTTGATAAGACAGGGAACAGAAGATTCTTACCATTGGAATGTGGAGTTGAGCCGATAGCAAAAAGTTTATTTGTTGATGATGAGCTTTTGCTATATGAGTTCAGGCAGGCATGGGCGGAAGCCTATAAAATATATCTGAGTGGAAAATTTTCATTAGTTCTTCCGAAGAAGTTACAGGAATATGTAGAAGAACTGCAGGAAGACTTTAAGGAAGATGATCCGCTAATCGGGATGATACAGAGATGGCTCGATTCAAGACAGGACGATTATACTTGCAATATGCAAATCGCATCAGATGTCTTAAATGTGGAAAATCCGGATAGGAGAACAATAAACAGGATAATGGATATTATGAACAACTCTATTTCCGGATGGGAGCGAAAAGGCACACATTGGAAGAAGTTTTATGATTATGCAAATATAGCAGTTCATGCTACTGCATTAGAAACATTTGGAAGACGTGGAGTTTATAAGGGGGATGTTGGAATTGGGCCAACAATTTTGGGGTTAGGTGAAGCGTCATCTCATGCAGCACAATAGTTAAATATAATAATGTTGACATATTTAGAATGTATAAAAGGAATGTATGCAACTATCGAAGGAATGGTGATTACTAAATGCACTGATGAGATCAAAAGAATATATAAGGAGATTGAAGAAAACCTTGATAAAAAGATTTAAATATTAAATCAGACGCTTAACAATTTTATTGATTATTTGAATTATGTGATGAATATAAGACTTCAATGTAGCAGCAGGTAAGTGAAAGCAAATTAAGAATATGCTATAATTTCGGCATGGGAAACCAGAGCCGGGCGGCTTACCCTCTTTTACGGAGGGATTCACCCTCCAGTCGAAAGAAAGGAGGGCGATGCTGATGTATGTTACATATTCTGATCTGATTCAGTTATTAATGTTCATTGTTGCCCTTGTAGGTCTTTGTTACGAGATTTTCAAGGATAAACGAAAATAGCCGCCATTACTCGCAATAATGACGGCAGTTTAAAATAACAGCTTTTATTTTACCGGGTAAGCCGCTTGCGGTTTCCCTTTTTGTATCTTCAATATAGCACATCTTAATAGATTCTGCAAGTGGCAGCAGTTAAAAAAAGAATCTACCTAAAAAGAAGCATAGTTGACAGAGAATTTATAGCCTTTATAAAGCCAATTCAAGGGATGCTTTATAAAGTGTATCCTCTTATAGCTATCAGTATAAGATAGAATGACTGTCATATACTTCCGGCCCTGTTTTATGAGGAAAATATTTAAAGAAAAGCCCGTAAAATCAATACTTTTGGGTTTGACATTATAGGAAGGGTGGGTAGAAAAAATTACACTTTTTGAAAAAATCGAGAACGATTATTGATAGTAATTTTCGATTGTTAGAAATTTAATTGACGCATAATTTAAGAGAAAGCTATAATAATCGCAAAGACAAACTTATAGAAATATGAGGATACAAAGGTAGAGGTCGAAGACCAATATGTATAGGCAGTTCGACTGTGATGAAATATAAGGTTTCGGTATGATTTTTGCACAATATCGAAGGAGTAATATGTTAGAAATTAAAGAAAAATATGTTCAATCCGAAAAATACAGAGATAGACATATATGTGGGAATTAGTCCCAATATAATGTAAATATTTCGGTATAGAGTGGTTTGCTCATGCAAACTGATTTATATATAATAAGGTGACTCTAGTTGTATGCGCAAATCAATCAGAGTCTCAAAAGCACAAGCACTTATGAAAAGTTCCTAAGGTTAAGATTATCACTTTTCAGACAAGTGCAAAGAAAAATATTTGGAAAGCAGAAAATTAGAAAATGAAAACAATTAGTAAAATTAGTTGTGCGTTGCTAGGTGCTATGCTTTTGTCTAGTATATTTAGTGGTTTGGTTGTTGGCATTACAGAAGCTGTAAAATTACCTTTAAGTACACAATCAATTCAGATGATAGGTGGATGCATGTCCAGTGTTTGGTATGTATATTTCTTTCAACTTTTTACTAAGAGTATGAAGAAAAGAAATATAAATGAAGTATCCTTGGGACGAAAAAATTCGATTTGTGATGGGGGTAGGTATTTACTAATATTATTAGGAATGACAACATTATTATCTAACGTTACAGATAAGATAGTTAATTGTCTTAAAATATATTTGATAAACGGGGAAATGAATGAAGGTGTTGTCGAATCTTATGTGGAGAATGTGCCAATAGTTTTACTTTTTGTTTGTGCGGTAATTGTTTCACCTATTTTTGAAGAACTTTTGTTTAGAAAAATATTGTTAGAAAAGCTACTACCATATGGAAAAGTTATAGCGATTGCGATTAGTAGTCTGTTTTTTGGATTATATCATGCAAATTTGGAGCAGTTGTTATACACGATGTTTTTGGGGGTATTGTGTGCAAATATCGTGATTATTACAGGAAAAATAAAGTATGCAATTTATTTGCATATGGCATTTAATTTATTTGGTGTAATAATATCAGATTTTATACCGATTGGGGCAATTACAACAGTACTACAAATCGTATTTGTAATGAGTGCTGTGTTAATATTTGTTTTTAAAGGGAAAACAATGTTTATTTTAAAGGATGAAGATTGTGTTGAGAGCTTTTGCGCAAAAAAAGAATTTCTAAGCATTGGTTTTACATTATATATAGCGTTTTTTGTTATTGGTAGCATAGGGGCAATGGGTGAATAAGTTATATTAAAATAAATTATAAAGATTGTGAAAGGATAAGTTTGAAACAAAGAGGTAGTGGTTAGAGAAAAATAAAATTGCATAGCAAACAAACCATCCTTAGGGTGGTTTCAAAAAAGTAAATATAGACACGACACTTAATTCATGGCAGGTGGTGCTAGAATATAAATAGTACAAGTCAAAATGAGAATTCCTTATAAGAAAAATCATGGTACAATGTAGGTACCGCACTGAAGGAGGATCTCATTATGGCAAAGCACTATGACAAACAATTTAAGCTGGATGCAGTCCAGTACTATCACGATCATAGAAACTTAGGACTGCAGGGTTGTGCTACAAACTTAGGAATCAGTCAGCAGACATTATCACGTTGGCAGAAAGAACTGCGTGAAACAGGTGATATTGAAAGCCGTGGTTCCGGCAACTATGCTTCTGATGAAGCCAAAGAAATCGCACGATTAAAACGAGAATTACGAGATGCACAGGATGCCCTTGAAGTATTAAAAAAAGCAATCAACATTCTGGGAAAATGACGGAAGCCATTTATCTCGAAGTTATGGAGATGGCAGAAACTGCCCATAAGGCGAAACGCCAGGTTTCTGTCTCCGGAATGTTGAAACATCTTGGCGTTTCTCGTTCTGGTTATCATGCATGGCTAAAACGTGTTCCTTCTAATACAGAAAAAAGACGTGAAGCCGTAAAAACTAAAATTCAGGATATTTACGATGAATCAAAACAGAATTATGGTGCCCCTAAAATCACCAAGGAATTATGTAAATCAGGAGAAATCATCTCCGAACGTACTGTTGGTAAATATTACAGATTGTGGTGCAGCATGCATAGCAACGATATGCAAACAAAATGGATACAAAATTAGCATTACTAGAATTCGTGAAGTAGCAGGCACAGATAAACAGGGCACAAATGTGTATGGTGTAATTAAGGCAGCAGAACATTTTGGATTTAGCGCAAAGGGGTAAAGGAGTAAAATGAGTTTTTAGATGAGGAATGTGGTACATTGATAATCGAATAGTACTAAAGTGATATAGGTGTATTATATTCTATAATCACGACATGGGAAACCAAAGTCGGGCGGCTTACCCTCTTTTACGGAGGGGCGAACCCTCCAGACGAAAGAAAGGAGGGCGATGCTGATGTATGTTACATATTCTGATCTGATTCAGTTATTAATATTCATTGTTGCCCTTGTAGGTCTTTGTTACGAGATTTTCAAGGATAAACGAAAATAGCCGCCATTACTGCAATAATGACGGCTTAGTGTAAATTAAGCATTTAATTATTGGGTAGCCGCTTGTGGTTTCCCTTTTTGTATTTTCAATATAGCACATTTCAAGAGCTTCTTCAAGTGTCACCTAGCTTTTTTCTTTTACTAATGCTATAATCGTTACTGTTCACTTCATAAAAGAAAGGACAACAGTACATGAAAGTTTTGATATTGTCTTGTAACACAGGAGAAGGGCATAATTCTGCCGGGAAAGCCATAAAGGAATATATAGAAAGTCATGGGGATCAGGCAGAGTTTATTGATCTGATGATGCTGAGTGGCAAAAAGACATCGAATGCTGTAGGAGGCTTATATGTTAATGTGGTAAAGCATTGTCCGCACCTTTTTGGGCTGGTATATCGGCTTGGGAGGCTGATTTCTTCGGCGAAGCGGAAATCACCGGTTTATTTTGCGTGTGCAAGATTGGGTAAAAAATTGAAACAATATTTGGAAAATAAAGACTTTGATATAATTGTGACACCGCATTTGTATCCGGCGGAGACATTGACGTGGATGAAGCGAAAAGGAATTTTGAGGCAGAAGACCGTTGCGATTGCGACCGATTACACAAGTATTCCATTCTGGGAGGAGACCGAGTGTGATTATTATGTGATTCCGCATGAAGACTTGATAAATGAATTTGTATCAAGGGGTATTCCGAGAGAAAAACTGCTCCCTTGGGGGATTCCGGTCAGAGAAAAGTTTGGCAGGAGATTGGGCGGGAAAAAAGCCAGAGAAATCTGTCAGCTGCCTCAAGACGGCTTGATTTATCTTGTAATGAGTGGAAGTATGGGATTTGGAAAGATCCAGATTTTTGTGCTGGAGCTTGCGAGAAGACTGAAAGAAAATGAAGAGATTGTTGTAATCTGTGGGAATAATAAGAAACTGGAAGAGACTTTAAAAAGAGAACTTAGAAGGGATAGAAGGGTACGCATCCTTGGTTTCACAGAGCAGGTGGCAGAGTACATGGAAGCGTGTGACGTCATTTTTACGAAACCGGGGGGATTAAGCAGTACGGAAGCAGCGGTGAGCAGAATTCCGATCATCCACACAAATCCAATTCCGGGATGTGAGAATCGGAATCTGGAATTCTTCGAGGAACGGCATATGTCAATTGGGCGAAAGAGTTTCTTTGGACAACTGAGGGCTGGACAGAAGATTTTGGAGAAAGAAAGATTGCGCCGTGACATGATTCGTGCTCAGGAGATTAACAGTAAGCCGATGGCGACAGAGAAGATTTATCATCATCTGAAGAAGCTATCTGGTGAGGAATAGGAAGTGAAGAAAAGATGACAACACAATATTTGTTTTATATTCTTTTTGGATATTTGTCTGGGAGTGTATTATATGGATATTTACTTCCCAAATATATAAAGAAGATCGATGTCACAAAAGAAAGTCCGGATCAGAATCCGGGGGTGGCAAATGCATTTCTCTGCGCTGGAGCACCGATAGGATTCTGTGCATTGATGCTGGAACTTCTGAAGGGATATCTGCCGGTGCATGCGGCAATGCATGTGTTAAATCCGCGACACCTTATTTTTGGTTTGGTGTTGGCTGCACCGGTTCTCGGGCATGCGTTTCCGTTTTGGAATCCGAAGATGGGAGGAAAGTCAATTGCAGTATCATTTGGAGTATTGCTCGGGTTAGTCCCTTATTGGAGACCGGTTTTGATTTTGGCGGTATGTTATTTGATGTTTTCTATTGTGATTGTCATTCGGCCTCACTTTTTCCGGTCTGTTGTCACATTCGCAATTTTCTGGGGAATGGTGATAATCAAGAGGGGACCGCTTGGAATCACAGCTGGAACAGGGATTTTGTCCTTTGTAGTGATTTGGAAGCATCTTGTAAAGTATCAAAATGAGCGTTTGGAAATTACATTTCCAGGCAGACAGGAGAAAGTATGAATATAGAGAATATAATATTTGATGTTGATGGGACGCTGTGGGACTCTACAGGTGAGGTCGCGAAGGCGTGGAATCTTGCGGTGAAAGAGCTTGGTATTGAATGTGAGGAGATTACCTCGGATACGCTTAAACGAGAGTTTGGAAAGCCGATGAATGTGATTGCCGATCATTTATTTCCGAGTGCAAGTGCAGCGGAAAAAGAACGGGCATTGGAACTGTGCTGCATGTATGAACATGAGGTGTTGGAGCGATGCGAGGAGAACTTGTTGTATCCGGGTGTGAAAGAGACGATTCAGGAGTTAGCAAAGACACATAAAGTCTGTGTGGTCAGCAATTGCCAATCAGGGTATATTGAGCTGTTTTTGAAAAAGAATCAACTGGAACAGTATGTGTTGGATACGGAGTGCTATGGTGACACAAAGAAGAGTAAGGGTGAGAATATCCGTCTCGTAATAGAAAGGAATCATCTTCAAAACTGCGTCTATGTGGGAGATACGGAGGGGGACTGTGAGGCGGCAAAAGCAGCAGGAATTCCATTTATATTTGCAGCATATGGATTTGGAAATGTAGAGACATTTGACAAAGAAATCAGAGATGTGAGAGAATTGTTAGAAATACTATAGGAAAATGGCGCAAAATAGGTTATACTATAAGGAATAGTGAAAATAAAGGAGTTTTGGTTATGGAATTAGTAACAGTCAAAGAGCTTTATAAGCATCGGGAACAATATTTAGACAAAGAAATTACAGTGGGCGGCTGGATTCGCAGTATCAGAGATTCAAAGACATTTGGATTTATTGTTGTAAATGACGGAACATTTTTTGAGACACTGCAGGTTGTTTACCATGATACAATGGAGAATTTTGCAGATATATCTAAGTTAAATGTAGGTGCGGCAATTATTGTAAAAGGAACACTTGTAGCAACACCGCAGGCAAAACAGCCGTTTGAGATTCAGGCAACAGAAGTTGTGGTAGAAGGAGCGTCAGCACCGGATTATCCGCTTCAGAAAAAGCGTCACAGCTTTGAATATTTAAGAACAATCTCACATTTGCGTCCGAGAACAAACACGTTTCAGGCAGTATTTAGAGTACGTTCTTTGATCGCATATGCAATTCATCAGTTCTTTCAGGAAAGAGGGTTTGTGTATGTACACACACCAATCATTACAGGAAGCGACTGTGAAGGTGCCGGAGAGATGTTCCGTGTGACAACATTGGATATGGAGAATATTCCGAAAAACGAAGATGGAACTGTAGATTACAGTCAGGATTTCTTTAATAAAGAGACAAGCCTTACAGTGAGCGGACAGTTGAATGGTGAGACATATGCGCAGGCATTCCGCAATATCTATACATTTGGTCCGACATTCCGTGCAGAGAATTCGAACACTACACGTCATGCGGCAGAATTTTGGATGGTAGAACCGGAGATTGCATTTGCAGATTTAGACGATAATATGATGCTTGCAGAGGCGATGTTAAAATACATCATCAACTATGTATTAGAGAACGCACCGGAAGAGATGAATTTCTTCAACTCATTTGTAGATAAGGGCCTTTTGGATCGTCTGCACAATGTGGCAAGCTCTGATTTTGCACGTGTGACCTATACAGAGGCAATTGAAATATTAGAAAAGAACAATGACAAATTTGATTATAAAGTATCGTGGGGAGCAGATTTACAGACAGAACATGAGCGTTACCTTACAGAAGAGGTTTACAAACGTCCTGTGTTTGTAACAGATTATCCGAAAGATATCAAGGCATTTTACATGAAGATGAACGATGACAATAAGACAGTGGCTGCTGTTGACTGTCTTGTTCCTGGAATCGGTGAGATCATCGGCGGAAGTCAGAGAGAAGATAACTACGAAAAACTCTTGGCGCGTATGAATGAGATGGGCTTGAAACCGGAAGAGTACCAGTTCTATCTGGATCTTAGAAAATATGGTTCTACAAGACATGCCGGATTCGGACTTGGATTTGAACGCTGTGTAATGTACTTAACAGGAATGTCGAACATCAGAGACGTTTTACCATTCCCAAGAACAGTGAATAACTGCGAATTATAAGAGGATTGAGATTGGGGACGGGGGAAAGTATTCTCCCGTCCTTTTTTATAATCAGAAAGGGAGAAAAGCATGAATA
This sequence comes from Coprococcus phoceensis, assembly GCF_900104635.1. Taxonomy (NCBI): domain Bacteria; kingdom Bacillati; phylum Bacillota; class Clostridia; order Lachnospirales; family Lachnospiraceae; genus Coprococcus; species Coprococcus phoceensis. The sequence continues at coordinate 2,791,641 of NZ_FNWC01000007.1, read as the reverse complement.
TATTAGTAGTAGATGATGAAAAAGAGATTGCGGATGTCATTGCATTGTATCTGCAAAATGATGAATATCAGGTACATAAGTTCTATACAGGAGAAGAGGCATTAAACTGCATTGAGACCACGAAGATTGATTTGGCGCTGCTGGATGTGATGCTGCCGGATATTGACGGGTTTGAGATTTTAAAAAGAATACGTGAAAAATATACATTTCCGGTGATTATGCTGACTGCGAAAGTGGATTACATGGACAAGATTACCGGATTGACTCTAGGAGCGGATGATTATATTCCAAAACCATTCAACCCGCTGGAACTTGTTGCCAGAGTGAAAGCGCAGCTTCGGCGTTATACACAGTACAACGATGGAGGAAAGATAGAAGGCGATGTAATTGATTTTGCAGGAGTGCTGCTGAACAGAACATCTCACGAGTGCATTTTTAATGAGCGTTCGCTGACATTGACACCGATTGAGTTCGATATTTTATGGCTTCTCTGTGAGAATCGTGGCAAAGTGATTAGCTCAGAGGAGCTGTTTCGAAAGGTTTGGAAAGAAGAATATTATAAAAACAGCAACAATACGGTGATGGTGCACATCAGGCATTTGCGGGAAAAAATGAGTGGACCGACAGGAAAGTCGGATTTCATCAAGACCGTCTGGGGAGTGGGATATAAAGTTGAAGAATAAATATCGAAAATTAAAATTAAGTATTTTATTGCAGACCGTGTTTGTGACAGCGCTGACTATTTTAGTCGGAGGATTTATACTGGAATATTTTCTGGAAGACTCTTCGAACGATCTCGTAAAACTGCTGACATCTGTTCATGTGCAGGAGGAAAGTGCGAGACACTGGTATTGGAGGGTAATAGGAAACAATAAGGACTTCTTTCTTGTGATTGGATTTTTGTGTCTGTTTTCTTTATTTTTTTATGCGGCATTATCAAAAATGGTAAAATATCTGAATCAGGTGGAGACCGGGATCGATAACATCGTTTTGGATTCGGCAGATTCTATTCATATGATCACGGAATTGAAGCCGATTGAGACAAGGCTTAATGAGATCAAGCAGATTTTGAAAAAGCAAGAGCAGGAAGTGATTGAGGGAGAGAAAAAGAAAAATGACCTGATTGTATTTCTGGCACATGATTTAAAAACACCGCTCACTTCAATTGTAGCGTATCTGACGATGCTTGACAGTTATCAGGACATGCCGGAGGAAGAACGACAGCGGTATACACATATTGCATTGGAGAAATCCATCAGACTTGGGGAGCTGATCAGTGAGTTTTTCGAGATTACAAAATTTAATCTGCAAGATATCGTGTTAGAGCCGGTGGAGCTGAATCTTTCAATGATGCTCGAACAGCTTGCCGATGAATTATACGGAGTGCTGAGGGAGAAAAATTTGACTTGTGAGGTTGAGGCGGCTGAGGATATGGTAGTTTATGGAGATGCAGATAAGCTGGCAAGAGTATTTGACAATATCTTGCGAAATGCGGTGTCTTATTGCTATCCGAATACAAAGATTCGGATTCAGGCAGAGATGACAGAAGAAGGGAATCGTATTGTATTTTCCAATAGAGGGAAACAGATACCAAAGGAACAGTTGGGGACAATCTTTGAAAAGTTTTATCGTTTGGATGAGGCGAGACATAGTACGACCGGAGGTGCAGGACTTGGACTTGCCATTGCAAAAGAGATTGTAGAGTTACATGGAGGTACTATTTGGGCAGAAAGCGATGACAAGGAGACACGTTTTATTGTGACACTTCCGAATAAAGAAGAAGGGGAGAAAGAGGATGAAATTCATTCATATAGCGGACGTCCATCTAGGGGCAGAACCAGAAGGTTTAAAATCAGGCAGTAAAAGCAGAGGGCAGGAGATATGGGATAGTCTGGAACAGATTATTCATATATGCGAGTGGGAAGAAATCGATCTATTGCTGATTGCAGGAGATTTGTTTCATCGGCAGCCATTGAAAAAAGAGCTGAAAGAGCTGAATTATTTATTTTCAAAATTGACGAAGACGAAAGTTGTATTTATAGCAGGAAACCATGATTTTCTAAAACCGGATTCTTATTATCTCACTTTTCGGTGGGATGAGAATGTGTATCCTTTATTGAACGGGCATATGGGCAGTGTGGAGTTTAAAGATTTAAAGACAAGAGTTTACGGACTGAGTTATTATCGGAAAGAGATTACAGAGGGGCTTTATGATCGGGCAAAAGCACCCGGAAAGCAGAAATATGAGATTTTACTTGCACATGGCGGAGACGAGAAGCACATTCCGTTCAAAAAAGAAGTGTTGAGTAATCTCGGATACAGCTATATTGCTTTGGGGCATATTCATAAACCGCAGACATTGGTGGAAAATCAGATTTTGTATGCGGGGGCGCTAGAGCCAATCGACAAAAATGACACTGGAAAGCATGGATACATCCGTGGAGAGGTGACGGAAAAAGGCGTGAAAGCAGAATTTGTTCCGAGTGCAAAAAGAGAGTACATGCATCTGCCAGTTGAAGTAGGGAAAAATATGACAAATGGTTTTGCAAGAGAAAAGATTCGGGAAATGATTCAGATAAATGGGATTGAGAATATTTACAAATTTATTTTAACAGGCTTTCGAGATGCAGATATCACGTTTGAACCTGAGACTCTGAAAGGTTATGGGAATGTTATTGAGATTGTAGATGAGACAAAACCATCGTATGATTTTGACAGATTATTGGAGGAGAACAAAGGAAATCTCTTGGGAAGATATATTGAGAGTCTGAGAGAATGTGAGGATGGCAGTGTAGCACACATGGCATTGTACGAAGGAGTACAGGCGCTGCTGGATACGAAGAGGAGTTGACTATGGAGATAAGGGAACTTTATTTGAGAAATTTTGGAAAGTTCTCAGGAAAAAAGATTGTGCTGAAAGATGGAATCAATCTTTTTTATGGGGAGAATGAGTCTGGGAAGACAACGATTCACACGTTTATAAAAAGTATGCTGTTCGGGCTGGAGCGCGGAAGAGGAAGGGCATCGGTAAACGATACGTTCAGCATCTATGAACCGTGGGAGAATCCGAATTATTATTCCGGGACACTTCGTTTTGAAAGCGGAGGAAAGAATTTTTTACTGGAGCGAAATTTTGATAAATATTCCAAAAGTGCAAGGCTGATCTGCGAGGATGACGGCGAAGAATTTTCGCTGGAGCACGGGGATTTAGAGATGATATTGAATGGACTGGACGGCTCGAACTATGAAAATACAGTAGCGATTGGTCAGATGAAGGTGGAGCCGAATCAAAGCCTTGCAGTGGAAATTCAAAACTATGCGACAAATTATTATTCGACTGGGAACAGCGATATTGATCTGGATGGGGCATTGAACCGACTGAACAAAAAAAAGAAAGAAGTCGAGGGTGAGATTCGTAAGTCCTTACAGGAAAAACAGCAGAGACGATATGCGATAGAGCAGGAGACGACGTATCTTTGGCGTGATATCCACAAACTGGAACAGGAGATTGAGGAAGCGGACAGCAAAATCAGCAAAGAGGAAGCGCGTGTGAGGGAAGAGTGCAGAAAATACGAAGAGGAAGGCAGATGGAGAGTATCTCCGATCAAAGTTGCAGCGATGGCAGCGATTCTTGTGGCAGTGTTCATTATTTTTCACAGACCGTGGAATTATCTTGTGATGATTGTTCTTTTGCTCGCTGAGGGCATGTATGTGTGGAACCGAATCAAAGAAGGTAAAAAGAAGCCGAAAAGTGAGATGGAGGAAGAGCAGAAAAAGGTATTGGATAAGCTGTTGTGGCAGAAAGAACATTTGCAGGGAGAGTTAAAAGAAAAGCAGATTCAGTACGGAAATGTACAGGAGCAGCTGAGCGAACTTGACGAGGCAGGCGATGACTACAAAAAACAGGATATGAAAAAACGGGCGCTGGAGCTTGCCTCAGAGTGTCTGACGGAGTTATCAAAAGATGTACACAAGGAGCTTAGCGTGAAATTAAATGAAAAGGCATCTGCGATTCTCTCTGAGATCACAGGTGGGAAATATACGATGCTTTTAATTGATGAAAAGCTGAAAATGAGCCTTTATACCGGAGAACGGAAAATCGGAATTGAGCAGGTGAGCCGCGGAACGATCGAACAGATTTACTTTGCACTTCGCATGGCGGCAAGTGAACTATTGCACGAAGAAGAGTATCCGGTTATATTGGATGATACATTCGTGTTTTATGATGACCAAAGGCTTGAAAATACGATGAAATGGCTTGCAGAGCATAAAAAACAGGTGTTGATTTTCACCTGTCAGAAAAGAGAACAACAAATATTAGAAAAGTTAGGAATAGGAGAGAAAAATTATGTCAATGAAAATTAACCATCAATTATGCAGCCCGGAAACACTGAAAAAAGAGTACCCAATGGCGGACTCACTGAAAGCATTAAAAGAAAAAAGGGATGAGGAGATCAAAGCGATTTTTGCAGGAGAATCTGATAAATTCATCGTATTGATCGGTCCTTGTTCGGCGGACAATGAAGATGCAGTGTGTGAGTATGTAGGTCGCCTTGCGAGAGTGAATGAGCAGGTGAAAGATAAATTGATGATCATTCCGCGTGTTTACACAAATAAACCGCGTACAACAGGGGAGGGGTATAAAGGAATGCTCCATCAGCCGATCCCGGATGAAGCGCCGGATCTTTATGGAGGGATCATCGCAATCCGCAAGATGCATCTCCGTGTTATTCAGGACTATGGTTTTACATGTGCCGATGAGATGCTCTATCCGGAAAACAGAAGCTACCTGGACGATATTCTCTCTTATGAAGCAATTGGCGCCCGCTCCGTGGAAGACCAGCAGCACAGACTGACAGCGAGTGGAATGGATATTCCGGTCGGTATGAAAAACCCGACGAGCGGTGACTTTACGGTGATGCTGAACTCGATTGTGGCAGCACAGGCAGGGCACAATTTCATTTACAGAGGATATGATGTGACAACAGACGGAAATCCATATGCACATGCGATCCTGCGCGGCGGTGTGGACAAGTACGGAACATGCATTCCGAACTATCACTATGAAGACTTGATTCGACTTCTCGAGATGTATGAGAAGTGGGATTTGAAAAATCCGGCGGCCATCGTGGACGCAAATCACTCAAACTCCAACAAAAAATATAAAGAACAGCTGCGTATTGTCAGCGAAGTACTTCACAGCAGAAATTATAATACAGACATCAAGAATCTTGTCAAAGGTGTGATGGTAGAAAGTTATCTTCTGGAAGGAAATCAGAAAATTGATGAGCAGAGGATTTTTGGAAAATCTATTACGGATCCGTGTATTGGTTGGGAAGATACAGAGAGATTACTGTATAAGATTGCAGAAATGTGCTAGAATGGATTAAGGTAGCCTATAAGCAACTTCTGCTAGAGCGGATAGAATTTGTAGCAGAGCGAGCCCAGACAGCGCATCTTAATCTAAAAAATCACTGGATTAGGAAGATACCTGAACACTATTTTATTCCACTGGTGCAAGGAGACGGTGATTATTATGGTGAAATTGAAATGAGCAATGAAATAAGTGCAGTTTTGTTATCAGATAGAGTTGCTCCGTTTTGGAATCCCTGTTTTGAGGAAGTAGGAGAACACCAATTATGGGGACTTTATATTGAAAAAAGATATGCTGATATTTTAGACATATCGTCACTGGAGAATATGCGTTACCGCCCCTCGCAAATTTGTCTTTGCAGCATTGTAGATCTGGGAGCTGTTGGTCGATTTGATAGTGATTATTCTCAGAAAGCCTTACAATACATGAAAGAAATCGGCTACGAACAAAGCAGCACGATTGAAGCGTTGCTGCTTGGACGTGGAGTTGAGGGAGAGAAAGATATTCGAATGATGGAATTGCATATTCCTGTGAGAGAGAAAACATTGTAATGGTTTCAGGCTTTATTTGACATGATTTTTTTAGAAAAGTAAAAGTCGATCATTAAAATAAAAAAAATTGTAAAAACAGCCCAATTTCTGTAATGTAATCGGGTTGTTTTTTTGTTTGTTATCTGTGTTGACTTTCAAATTATTACAGGGCATATACTCAGGGAGAAGAGAATTTTGAGACTAAATGGAGAATGAAAAGAATTGGAGGTAAAGCACATGCTTAACACACTATTTTCTACTATGAAAATTGGAAACTGTACCATTCCGAACCGTTTGGTGGTGCCGGCGATGGTAACAAATTTCTGTACTGAGGATGGGATGGTGACGGACCGTTTTATCAAGTATATTGAAGAGAAGGCTAAAGGAGGTTGGGGGCTGATTATTACAGAAGATTATGCAATCAACGAACATGGCAAGGGATATCGTTTTATTCCGGGGTTATTTAATGACGCCTGATAGGATATCTTAAGGATGCTAATGTAAAAATACAGACGAAAGCAAAAGTAGAGAGTATTGACGAGGAAGGCGTAACCTATACGGATGCAAATGGAAATAAAATATCGGTTCCGGAAGTTACTGTTGTATCTGCATTTGGTTATCGGTCTTATAATCCTCTGGAAGATGCGGCAAAGAAAATTTGTGATAATGTTCAGGTTATCAGCGGAGCTGCAAAGGTTGGCAATGCACTTGTTGCTATTGCGGAAGGCTATACAGCTGCACTGAATTTGTAGAGAAAATCTTGTTGAAAAAGTCAACAGAGGATTTGAATTTTCAGGATAAATTTTATTACTGAGAGTAAGAAAACATGGTATTGCTGAGGAAGATGAAAAGTAAAATCAGTAATTTGCCCAACAAAATGCTGTATAGACTGTGCTAATAGCAACTACGATGTGGAGAGAGATGTGTGATGGAAGGGGGGGGGACTTCGTGTATGAGACAAAAGAAAAATAATATTTTGATTGTTTTGTTGTGCGGGTTCATAGTCTTGATAATTGTTTGGTGGAATAAGCAGATGAACCGCTATGAAAGACCAAAGGGTTTGACTTCATATGAAACGGTAGAACAATTTATCAAGGCAATGAATGCAGGAAATGATATAAATGGATTTTTAGAACAGGAAGTAAATGATAAGGGAAGTAGTGATGTTCAATTTGTTGACGTTACGATTGAACGTGTAAAAGAAGATGATGAAATGGCGGAATATCATGTGGTTATGACAGAAGTGCATAAAAAAACACATCAAGAAACATTAACGGATTGGAGAGTTATCTTGAAAAAAGATTTATTAAGCGGAGAGTGGATGATAACGAGTTATGGTGAAGGATAGGTGATACCGCTTCCGAGAGAATGGATGTAAAATTTAGGATTTTACTTATTGTGCTGATATTGGTGGAGCTGGGGCTTTCTATTATGAGAGTATGATTTTTGAAAAACACAAGAGGGTGTCGCGGACACCCTCTCAATATATCCTATTCTATTAGATCTTTTCGCCATTGCGGTATTTTTTCACTACATTCTGAATTCTTTCGTTCGGACTTAAGATACTGCTGATGGAACCGTCGTGGTTCAATGTATCGATAATCAGTGCGATGTATTTGCTCAAATCGCAGTTGATGTAGTAAGGTTTGCTCAATAATTCCGGTGTCTGATAAATCAAGTTTGTTGTCAGAATACCGTGGATAATACCCTGTTCATATGCTTCATCGAATTTCTTCATACCGTTTGTGAACAGACCAAATGTAGCTGCTGCAAAGATTCGGTTCGCTTTTCTTGCTTTCAACTGTTTTGCAACATCAAGAATACTATCTCCGGAAGAAATCATATCGTCGATGATGATCACATCTTTTCCTTCCACAGAAGAACCTAAAAATTCGTGAGCGACAATTGGGTTGCGTCCATCTACAATTCTTGTGTAATCGCGGCGTTTGTAGAACATACCCATATCAAGTCCAAGCACGTTGGCAAGATAGATAGCACGTCCTGTAGCACCTTCATCCGGGCTGATTGCCATCATGTGTTCGCTGTCAATTTTTAAATCAGGAACATTCTGAAGAAGCCCTTTAATAAATTGGTATGTCGGGCGAACTGTCTCGAATCCGCTGAGTGGAATCGCATTCTGCACACGTGGGTCGTGAGCATCAAAAGTGATGATGTTGTCAACGCCCATACGAACTAACTCCTGAAGTGCAAGCGCACAGTCAAGAGATTCTCTCGAGCTTCTTTTGTGCTGTCTGCTCTCGTAAAGGAAAGGCATAATTACGTTAATTCTACGAGCTTTTCCACCGATAGCAGCGATGACTCTTTTCAGATTCTGGAAATGGTCATCTGGTGACATGTGGTTTGTGTGTCCCGACAATGAGTATGTTAAACTATAGTTACATACATCTACCATCAAGTAAATATCTTTTCCTCTTACCGATTCATTGATAATACCTTTTGCTTCTCCGGAACCAAAACGAGGAACCTTAGCATCGATGATGTAAGTCTCTTTTTGGTAATCGTGGAAAACGACATCATCTTTTGTTTTGGCAACAGCCTCTTTTCTCCATTTTACAAGATAATCGTTTACTTTGCCTCCCAATTCCTGACAACCGTCAATTGGAATCATACCGAGTGATCCTACTGGTATATTTTCTAAAGTGCGTTCTGTGCGGTGTAACATTAATTTGCCTCCCTGTTCATTAGTTTCTTTTTGATGCGAATGTCATCGCCGGTTAATTTTAACATGGTGTAATTACTGGTAATTCGGGAAAATGTTCTCTCTGAATAAATCTCTACAAGTGATTCCAAGGAAAGATTCGTAGAGATGATTGTTGATTTTCTGCGCAGCAATCGCTCGTTCAGACAGAGGAACAATTGTGAAACGGTAAACGCATTGGAAAGTTCCGTTCCCAAATCGTCAATAATTAACAGATCACAGTTGAAAATATGTTCATACATGATCTCAGCTGTGTTATCTTTTTCGAATTTACTCTTGGCAATGGTGTCAAAGAGCTCAAATGCAGTAAAGTAAATTACCGAATAAGCATGATCAATTAATTCTTTTGCGATACAGTTGGATAAAAAAGTTTTTCCGACGCCGGTATCACCATAAAGAAATAAATTGCGAAAATTGTCCGCGAATGTATCTGCAAATTCGCGGCAAGTAAGATAGGCATTCTTCATATTTGTGAGAGAAGAGCGCCCGGTTTTTGGGTCAATATGATTATCTGAGTAGTAAGAAAGAGAAAATGTATCAAAATTTTCTTTTTCCAAAATATGCTGTAAATTGGATTGTGTATAAAGCAGATCGATGACTGCTTTGTGGAAACAGTGACATTTTCGATTGCCGATGTATCCGGTATCTTTGCAGTCTTCGCATTCGTAGACCGGCTCCAAATAATCTGCCGGGAAACCGGCAGATAAAAGCAGCGTTTTTTTCTGCTCAGATAACTTCCGAATCTCTTCTTTTAAAGCGGGAAGTGCACTCTCATCTCCGTCTAGAAGCTTCCGCGCGTGATTCACACTTAAAAGAGAGATAGAATCGTTGATTTCTTTTAACTCCGGTAGTCGATTATACACTGTTTTATAGCGTTTGTCTAATACATTTCGATTATGCAGCTGTTTTTGCTCATAGGCACGAATAATGGTATCGTATTGAGAATTATTTAAAGCCACGATGAATCTCCTTTAATTATGGTGTGTTTAACAGTTGCTGTTCCAACGAGCTAATGTCGTAAGAACGTCCTTCAAAATTGTTAAAACGGTTCGGGGCAGGCGCGGCAGCTCTTGTTGCAGCGGCGCGTCGTTTCATCTCTTTTTCCTGCTGATAGACAAGATCGATCTTGGTGATATCAGATAAATGATGTACCCCTTTTGCAATCCAGTTCTTTAAAATGGAGTCGGTATATTTGAAATCAGGCTGATGTGTGTTCGCAATCGTACGGTTACAAGCTTCTATAATAATATCTAAAGTGAGACCGTATTCTTCCGCCCATTTTTTTATGTAGCTTAATTCTACTGCAGCCGGACTTCTTCCTTTTATTCCGAATGCATTCAGAACGGCAAAACAATTCTTGTTGTAAGCAGCAGAACTTGCTTTTGCCTCTGTTACGCTTTTGATGTTCTCATCAGACCATGCAAGCGCGACAGACTCGATATAATGCATACTTTTGTGCCCGTTTTCCACACAATATTCAATCAGATACTCAATCAAATCTGTTGAAAAATGTAATGTATCAAAGAAATAGTTAATTTTCTGAATCTCCTTGCTGGACAATGGTTTGCCCATGTACTGCTCAGCGACAAAGTAAAGCTGTCTGAGCTGTTCCTGATTCTCATCAGCAACACTTCTGAGAGGTGGCTCTGCTTTTGGTGCGGCGACCGGCTTTGCTGTCTCCTCTTTTCTGATAGCTGGCGCAGCATCGGAAGGTCCAGAAGTCTTTCCGATAGCAAGTCCACAGATTGTTCCGGCATCATCGTAATCGATGACAAGAAGTCCCATCTTGGACCAGTAGTTAAATGCGCGGATAATGTCTTTTTCTGTGCATTCCAGACAGTCTGCAAGTTTTGAAATAGTCAGTGAGCTGTCCGGTGTATTCAGGTGGCGCAGTAAAAGCAGGTATACTTTTACATATTCGCCATTTGCCTTTGTCATATAATAATCTATAAAGTCGTTTTCCACAATTGTACTGTTACCTTGAAAACGATTTCGAAGTGTCAGTGTTCTCATTCCTCTTTCGCCGTATCCTTTCCGTTCTCTTCTCTTTCAGTAATGGCTATTATAGCACCATATAAGCATAGGAAAAAGCACTTTTCCGTGGATATCTCGGTTTTTTTGTGGATAAAAAAATTGTGGAAACTGTGGATAACTCTTATTTTAGAAGCGCTTCTCCAATGTTTACAACGTCTCCGGCACCCATAGTTATCAACAAATCACCGTGGATACATTTTTCAGAGACAAAATTTTCAATCTCTTCAAAGCTTGGAAAATAGTATGCGTCTGTGCCAAGTTCTTTGATTTTTTCAGTAAGTGCAGCGGAAGACATTCCTAAAGTGTCTGTCTCGCGGGCGGCATAGATGTCGGCTAGGACAACATGGTCGGCGAGAGAAAGTGCCTCTGCAAACTCGTCAAAAAATGCTTTTGTTCTTGTGTAAGTGTGCGGTTGGAAAATACACCAGATATCTTTATGAGGATAATTCTGCGCAGATGTTAGTGTCGCGCGGATCTCCGTTGGATGATGCGCATAATCATCGATGATCGTAACACCATCTCGCTCCCCTTTATATTGGAAACGGCGGTCCGTTCCGGTGAACGACAGAATCCCTTTTTTAATGATATCAAGTGGAATCTCAAGCTGCTCACAGACAGCAATGACGGCAAGTGCATTGGATACATTGTGGTTACCGGCAACGGCAAGTGTGATGCGATCCACATATTCACCATGTCTTAACAGATCAAAGGAAGCATTTCCAATCTCATCGAATCGAATTTCAGAAGCAGAATAGTCTGCCGGCTGTCTTTCAGAATATGTGATGATCTTGCAGTCTAGTCCGTCAGTGATTGAATTGATTCCCTCAATATTTTGGTTGATGACCAAAGCGCCATCTGCAGGGAGCAGCGCGGCAAATTGATGGAAGGAGTTGCGGATATCATCAATATCTTTGAAGAAATCCATATGGTCTTCTTCTACGTTCAGGATAATTCCAATCTTTGGAAAGAAATGCAAAAAGCTATTAGTGTATTCGCAGGCTTCTGTGACAAATACATCAGAGCTTCCCACACGGATATTGCCGCCGATTGCCTTTAAAATACCGCCGACAGAGATTGTCGGGTCTTTTTCACCTGCCAGCAATACGTGAGAGAGCATAGAGGTTGTCGTTGTCTTTCCGTGAGTACCGGAAACAGCAATCGGAGTCTTGTAATTGGTCATCAGCTGACCAAGCAACTCAGCACGTGATAACATTGGAAGATTTTGTCTTTTTGCCTCTGCAAATTCTTCATTATCCTCGTGAATTGCCGCTGTATAGACAACAACATCGATTCCATCTATGATGTTAGATGCTTTTTGCGGATAAAAAACAGAAGCACCCATAGAGGCTAAATGTTCTGTGAGCGCAGAAGCTTTCGAGTCAGAACCTGAAATTGTAAAATTTTCTTTTAGAAGAATCTCAGCAAGCCCGCTCATACTGATGCCTCCAATCCCGATAAAATGAACGTGAAGAGGCTTGTTAAAATTTATTTTATACATATATTACCATCCCATTCTTATGTTTTTGTCATATAATAAGTCTATCCTCTATATTATATACATATATGCCAAAAAAGCCAAGGTCTTTATTTTGTTGGTTTTAGATAAAAACATGTAAAAAGATGTTGTTTTTTTGTAAAATATGTTCACTATGTGAAAAAATTGTGTTATAATAAACACATTAATACTGAGAAGGGGTGATGACATGAAGAAAAAAGAAATGATAGCAATGTTATTAGCAGGAGGACAAGGCAGCAGACTCGGTGTCTTAACTGCGAAAGTTGCAAAGCCGGCAGTAGCATTTGGAGGAAAATACAGAATTATTGATTTTCCGCTTAGTAACTGCATCAATTCAGGAATTGATACGGTCGGGGTGTTGACACAATATCAGCCACTGCGCCTGAATGCACATATCGGAATTGGGATTCCGTGGGATTTGGATCGCAATATCGGAGGAGTAACGGTACTTCCGCCATACGAAAAGAGCGCAAACAGTGAGTGGTATACAGGAACTGCCAATGCGATTTATCAGAATCTGGAATATATGGAAAGTTACAATCCGGACTATGTGCTGATTTTATCCGGAGACCATATTTATAAGATGGATTATGAGGTTATGCTGGATTTTCACAAAGAGAACAATGCAGATGTTACTATTGCTGCGATGCCGGTTCCGATTGAAGAAGCGAGCAGATTTGGTATCGTAATTACGGACGATAACAACCAGGTTACAGAATTTGAGGAAAAACCGGCACATCCAAGAAGCAATCTTGCGTCTATGGGGATTTATATTTTCAGCTGGCCGGTGCTAAAAGAAGCGTTGCTAAAAAAGAAGGACGAGCCTGGCTGTGACTTTGGAAAACACGTGATTCCATATTGTCATGAAAATGGACAACGACTCTTTGCATATGAATACAACGGATATTGGAAAGATGTTGGAACACTGGGGTCTTATTGGGAGGCCAATATGGAATTGATTGACATTATTCCTGATTTTAATTTGTATGAAGAATTTTGGAAGATTTACACGAATACAGGAAGTATTCCTCCGCAGTACATATCAGAGAATTCTGTGATTGACAAGAGTATTATTTGTAACGGTGCGGAGATTTATGGAGAGGTTCATAATTCTGTCATCGGCTCCAATGTGGTGATTGGACAAGGTGCGGTTGTCCGAGATTCCATTATTATGCAAGATGTAGTCATCGGAGAGAACTGCGTGATTGATAAGTCGATCATTGCAGAACACGTGAATGTTGGAGATAATGTCACTTTGGGCATCGGAAGTGATATTCCGAATAAATTAAAACCAAATATTTATTCGTTTGGTCTTGTTACAATTGGGGAAAATTCAGTGATCCCTGCAAATGTGCAGATAGGAAAGAATACTGCAATCAGCGGCGTGACAGCAAAAGAAGATTATGTCGATGGAGTACTTGAAAGTGGAGAAACGTTGATAAAGGTAGGTGAACAGGCATGAGAGCAGTGGGGATTATTTTAGCAGGCGGTAACAGCAATAAGATGCGTGAATTGACGAAAAAACGTGCGGCGGCAGCCATGCCGGTGGCGGGAAGTTACAGAGCGATTGATTTTGTACTCAGTAATATGTCGAACTCGCATATTCAGAAAGTAGCGGTGTTGACACAGTACAATGCAAGATCTTTGAATGAACACCTGAATTCTTCAAAATGGTGGGATTTCGGGAGAAAGCAGGGTGGATTGTATGTATTTCCGCCTACGATTACAGCGGATAATGGCAATTGGTACAGAGGAACCGCAGATGCAATTTATCAAAATCTTGATTTCTTGAAAAAATGCCATGAACCATATGTGATCATCACCTCCGGTGATGCGATCTATAAGATGGATTATAATAAGGTGTTAGAATATCATATTGCCAAGAAGGCGGATATTACAGTGGTTTGCAAAGATCTGAATGATGGCGAGGATGCGAGAAGGTTTGGAACTTTGAAGCTGAATGAGAATATGCGCGTGGAAGAGTTTGAAGAGAAACCGATGATGGCAAAGTCAAGAACTGTCTCAACCGGTATTTATATCATCCGGAGACGCCAGCTGATTGATCTGATCGAACAGTGTGCGGAAGACGACAGATATGATTTTGTATCGGATATTTTGATCCGTTATAAGAATTTAAAGAAAATTTATGCATATAAGATTAAAGACTATTGGAGTAATATCTCCACGGTTGATGCATATTATCAGACGAATATGGACTTTTTGAAAGCAGATGTAAGAAAACATTTCTTCAAAACATATCCGGCGATTTATTCAAAAGTTGGTGATTTGCCTCCGGCAAAATACAATCCGGGTGCAGTTGTAAAGAACAGTTTGGTTGCCAGCGGAAGTATAATCAATGGAACAGTGGAAAATTCAGTTCTGTTTAAGAAAGTATATGTGGGTAATAACTGTGTGATAAAAAATTCAATTATTTTGAATGATGTATATCTTGGAGATAATACCTACATTGAGAATTGTATTGTAGAGAGCCGTGATACAATCAGAGCCAATACGCGTCATATTGGAGAAAACGGGGTAAAAGTTGTAGTAGAAAAAAATGAGAGATATGCATTGTAGTCTGAATTCAGAAAAAGAAAGACAATGCAAGATGGGAAAGGGGCTAGACATATGCAGATTACAGATGTACGTGTGAGAAGAGTAGCAAAAGAAGGAAAATTAAAGGCAGTAGTTTCCATTACGATGGATGAAGAATTCGTAGTGCATGATATTAAGGTGATTGAAGGAGAAAAAGGGCTCTTTATCGCAATGCCGAGCAAAAAAGCTTTGGATGGAGAATATAGAGATATTGCGCATCCGATCAATTCTGATACAAGAGAGCGAATTCAAAGTACCATATTGGAAAAATATGAGGAAGCATTAAAAGAAGAACCTGTGGAAGCATTCGTGTAGATTTACGACGAAAACAGGATATTTTCTAAAATATGGAGACGAGGGTTTATACAGAACCCTCGTCTTTAGTCGTGAAAAGGAGAATGAATGAATTTAAAGATACTATTTGAAGATACACATGTGATTGTCTGCTATAAACCGGCAGGGGTGCCGACGCAGACAAGCAAAATTGGATCTCAGGATATGGTGAGTATTCTGAAAAATTATTTGTACAAAAACCAAAAAGAAAAGAAAGAACCCTATGTGGCGGTGATTCATCGGCTGGATCAACCGGTAGAGGGTATACTTGTATTTGGAAAGACACCATTTGCAGCCAAAGAACTAAGCGCGCAGATGCAGGGGGCAGGATTTGGAAAGTATTACCAAGCGGTTGTGTGTGGAAAGTTTGAAGAAAAAAGTGGGAAACTGGAACACTATATGGTGAAAGATGGACGAGTGAATCTTTCGAAAGTGTGTGATCCGTCAATAAAGGATGCAAAAAGAGCAGTGCTTTTTTATGAGGTCGAGGAAGAAGGTCTGGAAGATGGAGAAGAAAGAAGTCTTGTAAATATCAAATTGGAAACGGGGCGGCATCACCAGATACGGGTGCAGATGGCAGCAGCAGGATGCCCGATTTGGGGAGATGCAAAATATAATGAAAAGCAGTCAAATGGAAGGCGTAAGATTGCTCTTTGCGCAAGTCATTTGGAATTTTTGCATCCGAAAACGAAGGAAAAGATGATATTTGAAATCGAACCGGAAGGAGAAGGCTTTCGAAAAATATTTTTCTGAAAAATCAGTATTTTACGGGGTTGACAAACAACAAGATTTCTCATAGAATTAGTGGTAATTACTGAGAATATTGGCTGTGAAGAGGAATAGTATATACAGGACGAGCCACAGAGAGAGAATTGATTGGTGAAAGATTCTTGCAAGAAGTGTATGGAACCTACCTTGGAGCCACTGTGTGAAAATGCAGCGTGACATCAGCGTTAATGATGACTAAAGAGAATTGTAGAGGAATCTATGATTAATTAGGGTGGTACCGCCGAGTCTTTCGGTCCCTTTTGGAGGGATGAAAGGACTCGGCTCTTTTTATTTCCTCAAAAAATAAGATGGGGCAAGGGGCCCTGCGAATAAAAAGGAGAGAAAAACATGGCAAACGAAAAAAAACTTGTAAAAGCGATTACAGCGAGAGATGAAGATTTCGCACAATGGTACACAGATGTTGTACGTGAAGCAGAACTTTGTGACTATTCATCAGTAAAAGGATGTTTGAACTACTTACCAAATGGTTATGCCATCTGGGAGAACATTCAGAGAGATCTGGATGCAAGATTTAAAGAGACGGGTGTAGAGAACGTATCTTTACCAATGCTGATTCCGGAAAGTCTGCTTGAAAAAGAAGGAGATCATATCGAAGGATTTGCACCAGAAGTAGCATGGGTAACACATGGAGGAATGGAAAGACTTCAGGAAAGACTTTGCATCAGACCTACATCAGAGACATTGTTCTGTGACTTGTGGAGCAAGATGGTTCGTTCACATAGAGATTTACCAAAAGTATGGAATCAATGGAACTCAGTGCTTCGTTGGGAAAAGACAACAAGACCTTTCTTGCGTTCAAGAGAATTCTTGTGGCAGGAAGGACATACAATTCATGCGACATACGAAGAGGCTGAACAGAGAACACTTACTATGTTGAAGGTATATCAGGACTTTATCCGTGATTCGCTTGCGATTCCGTTTGTATCAGGAAGAAAAGCAGAGAATGAAAAATTTGCGGGAGCTCAGGATACTTACACAGTAGAAGCGCTTATGCATGACGGAAAAGCGTTGCAGTCAGCAACGAGCCATTTCTTTGGAAACGGTTTCCCAGATGCGTTTAACATCAAATATATAGATAAAAATAACCAGCCTCACAGTGTATATGAGACATCATGGGGACTTTCTACAAGAATTATCGGTGCAATCATTATGGTTCACGGAGATGACGACGGACTTGTATTGCCACCAAGAATTGCGCCGGTTCAGACAAGAGTAATTCCAATTGCTCAGCATAAAGAAGGCGTTCTTGAAAAAGCAGATGAATTGTTGGCAGCATTGAAAGCAGCGGGATACAGAGCGAAAATCGACGATTCAGAGAAGAGTCCAGGATGGAAATTCAGCGAGCAGGAGATTCTTGGTATTCCAACACGTATTGAGATTGGACCAAAAGATATCGAGAAGAATCAGGTTGTTGTTGTACGTCGTGATACACGTGAAAAGATTGTTGTTTCTATCGATGAGATTACAACAAAACTTGGTGAGATTTTAGAGACAATTCAGAAAGATATGTATGAGAAAGCAAAAGCATTCTTGAATTCACATATTGATACAGCAGTTACAATGGATGAGATGGTTGAAAAATTCAAAGCAAACCGTGGATTTGTAAAAGCTTGCTGGTGTGGAGATGAAGAATGTGAAGGCGAGATCAAATACGCTACAGGCGGAGCTTCCACACGTTGTCTGATCGAAGATGAAGAGATGATTTCAGACACATGTATTTTCTGTGGAAAACCTGCGAAACACATGGCATACTGGGGAAAATCATACTAAAAATAATTTGGGCAGAGATTTTATTAAAAATCTCTGCCCTTTTTGTTATCTATTTAGTTAATACTTCGATACCTGTCTCGGTGACAAGCACCATGTATTCAATCTGTGCGGACAATCCATCATCTTCGGTGTAGACCGTCCAGCTGTTGTCTTCGTCTACAAAGAAATCGGGACTTCCTTCGTTGATCATCGGTTCGATGGTGAACATCATTCCCGGAACAAGAACCATCTCGGTTCCTTTTTCAGTGACATAGCTCACAAAAGGTTCTTCGTGAAATTCAAGACCGATTCCGTGACCGCCGATGTCTTCAACCACAGAGTAACCGTTTGCCTGAGCGTGTGAGTTGATTGCATCGGCAATATCCCCGAGATGCCCCCAAGGTTTTGCTGCTGCAAGACCAAGTTCTACACATTCTTCGGTTACTTTTAGAATCTTTTTCGCCCGGTCGGACAATTCGCCGATGGCAAACATTCGGGATGCATCTGAATAATATCCATTGAGAATGGTAGAGACGTCCACGTTGATGATGTCACCTTCCTCTAAAATAATATTTTCGTCTGGAATTCCGTGGCAAACTTCGTTGTTGATGGAAGTGCATACACTTTTTGGAAAACCGTCATATCCAAGTGGCGCAGGAATACCGCCGTGTTCTGTTGTGTAGTCATAGACCAGTTTGTCTATCTCGGCGGTGCTCATCCCTGCGTGAATATGTTTTGCAACGTGATCAAGAACTGCTGTGTTGAGCGCTGCACTTTTTTTGATCTCTTCAATCTGTGCAGGTGTCTTGAGCATACTTCTGTCAGGGACAATGTGTCCTTCGGAAGCTAAAAGTAATATTTTGTCATCAATTTGCATGTGGCATTTTTTATATTTTTTCCCGCTGCCACACCAGCAGAGTTCATTTCGTTCCATAATAAAAATCTCCTTTGAATTGCATCATACTATATAGTATAACGCATTTTTCTGTTGTTAGCACCTATAAAATGGGGTATACTGTTACTGAAATAAATGACTATGTAATGTGAAAGGATGTGTATATATGTTGAGAATTGGAATACTGACAAGCGGCGGAGACTGCCAGGCGTTAAATGCAGCGATGCGCGGCGTGGTAAAAGGGATCACATCGAAGAGAAATGATGTGGAAATCTATGGATTCAAAGACGGGTATAAAGGTCTGATCTATGCCAACTTTGAGATGTTGACAGCAAAAGATTTTTCAGGGATACTCACGGTTGGAGGGACGATTCTCGGAACATCCAGACAGCCGTTCAAATTGATGCGGGTGCCGGACGCCAATGGACTTGACAAGGTGAAGGCGATGAAGCATACATATCATAAATTGAATCTGAACTGCCTTGTGGTGCTTGGTGGAAACGGGACACATAAGACAGCGAATCTGCTTCGAGAGGAAGGTTTGAATGTGATTACACTTCCAAAGACAATTGACAATGATTTATGGGGAACAGATATGACATTTGGTTTCCAAAGTGCAGTGGATATTGCGACGAATACAATCGACTGTATCCATACAACCGCGACATCTCACAGCCGTGTATTTATCGTGGAAGTGATGGGACACAAAGTTGGATGGGTGACATTGCATGCGGGAATTGCAGGAGGCGCTGATATTATCTTGCTTCCGGAGATTCCGTATGATCTGAATGTGATTTCGGAGGCGATTGAAAAACGCACAAAAGCAGGAAAACACTTTACGATTATTGCAGTTGCGGAAGGAGCGATGTCAAAAGAAGAAGCTGCGATGCCGAAGAAAGCTTATAAAGCAAAATTAAAAGAACGCAAATATCCTTCTATTGCATATGAATTGGCAGAAGAGATTCAGAAAAAGACAGATCAGGAAGTACGTATTACGGTGCCGGGGCACACACAAAGAGGAGGTTCTCCTTGCCCGTACGATAGAGTGCTTGCGACAAGGCTCGGAGCTGCTGCGGCAGAATTGATCTTGAAAGAAGAATATGGTTACATGGTCGGGATGAAAAAAGGAGAGACTGTAAAAGTGCCGCTGTCTGAAGTGGCAGGAAAGTTAAAGATGGTGGATCCGGATTCTAAGATCATCAAAGAGGCAAAGCTGACAGGAATCAGTTTTGGAGATAAATAGACGAAGAGAAAGAAAGGAAGTTGGAGATGTCGTATACTGCTTTGTATAGAAAATTTCGCCCGGGAGAATTTGAGGATGTAAAAGGGCAGGATCATATCAGCAAGACATTGCAGAATCAGATAAAAGCAGACCGAATCGGACATGCGTATCTCTTTTGTGGAACGAGGGGAACCGGTAAGACATCGGTTGCGAAGATATTTGCAAAGGCGGTAAACTGTGAACATCCGGTAAATGGAAGTCCCTGCGGTGTGTGCGACAGCTGTAAAGCAATCAGTTCGGGGACTTCTATGAATGTGATCGAGATAGATGCTGCTTCGAACAATGGTGTTGACAATATCCGTGAGATTCGGGAAGAGGTGGCGTATCGTCCTACGGAAGGAAAATATAAAGTGTATATCATCGACGAGGTGCATATGCTTTCTATTGGGGCGTTTAATGCACTTTTAAAGACGCTGGAAGAGCCGCCGGAATATGTTATTTTTATTTTGGCGACAACAGAGGCTCACAAGATACCGATTACAATTCTATCCAGATGTCAGAGATATGATTTTAAAAGAATTACAATTGATACGATTGCGGCGCGTCTGGCAGATCTTATGCAGAAGGAGAATATAGAAGTTGAGGAGAAAGCAATTCGATATGTTGCAAAGGCGGCGGATGGCTCGATGAGAGATGCGTTAAGCATTTTGGACCAGTGTATCGCGTTCTATCTTGGGCAGAAGCTGACATATGATAATGTGTTGGAGGTGCTCGGGGCGGTTGACACGGAAGTGTTCAGCAGGCTGCTTCGTGAACTTCTGGAAAGAAATGTTGCGAAAGTGATGAAAAGTCTGGATGAACTTGTTATGCAAGGGCGTGAGCTTTCGCAGCTTGCAGCTGATTTCACATGGTATTTAAGGAACTTGCTTCTTGCGAAAAGTTCTGATAATATGGAGGATGTGTTAGATGTATCGACAGAGAATCTGGCGCAGCTGAAAGAAGAAGCACAGATGATAGAAAATGATACACTGATACGCTATATCAGGATTTTTTCAGAATTGTCCAATCAATTAAAATATGCAACACAGAAGCGGGTTATGATGGAAGTGGCATTTATCAAGCTGTGCAGACCGGAGATGGAAGTGGAGCAGGATACACTGTTAGAACGTATTCGTGCTTTGGAAGAGCAGATACAGAAAGGGATTGCGGTAAGACCTCAGGCAGCTGCCTATGCGGAACAAACTGTGGAAGAGGCGCCTGGACCAAAGGTGGAACTTACAAAAGCGCTTCATGAAGATGTCAAGGCGGTTGCAAAAGATTTTCGTCCGATTGTAAATCAGCTATCGGGCATGCTACGCAATTGTCTGAAGATGGCAAGGCTGAGTGTAGGCAATCAGGATCAGCTTCTCATTGTGCTTCCGGATGAAGTGAGCGCAGGTGTAGTTGGGACGCCGGAACATAGAGAAGAGATAGAACATCTTATTGAACAAAGAATCGGCAAGACTGTCGCGATCGAAGTTCGGTGTGTGGAAGAAGGACGACGATTTGAGGACAGTTTTGTAGATATAGAAAAAGTGGTACACATGGATATCACGGTAGAAGATTAGGAGGATTATAATTATGGCAAAACGTGGAGGATTTCCAGGTGGAGGAATGCCGGGAAATATGGCAAATTTAATGAAACAGGCTCAGAAGATGCAAAGACAGATGGAAGAGCAGGCAAAAGAGCTTGAGAGTAAAGAATTTACTGCAACAGCAGGAGGCGGTGCAGTGGAAGTGACGGTATCCGGAACGAGAGAAGTGACAAAAGTGAAACTTCAGGAAGAAGTTGTGGATCCGGATGATATCGAGATGCTTGAAGACTTGATTGTGGCAGCTACCAATGAAGCGCTTCGTAAAGTTGAAGCGGAGTCAGCTTCTGCGATGTCAAAACTGACAGGCGGATTAGGCGGCGGAATTCCGGGGATGCCATTTTAAGGAGTGCAAAAGAAATGGATTATTATAGCAGCCAGATAAGTAAATTAATCGAAGAATTATCAAGACTTCCTGGTATTGGTGCAAAGTCAGCTCAGAGGCTGGCTTTTCATATTATCAACATGCCGAAAGAGCAAGTGCAAAGTCTTGCGGGCTCGATGACAGAGGCAAGGGAAAATGTACGCTATTGTAAACAATGCCACACGCTTACCGATCAGGAATTGTGCCCGATCTGCAGCAACAGTAATCGTGATGCAAAGACAATCATGGTGGTGGAGACGACGAGGGATTTGGCGGCTTACGAAAAGACAGGAAAATATCAAGGAGTCTATCATGTGCTTCACGGTGCGATCTCGCCAATGCTTGGGATTGGACCTGGAGACATCAAATTGAAAGAGCTGATGGAACGTCTTCAAGGAGATGTGGATGAGGTGATTATTGCGACAAATTCCAGCCTGGAAGGGGAGACGACGGCGATGTATATCAGCAAATTGATCAAGCCTACCGGTATCAAAGTGAGTAGAATTGCAAGTGGAGTTCCAGTTGGCGGCGATTTGGAATATATAGATGAAGTGACGCTTTTGCGAGCATTAGAGGGAAGAACAGAGATTTGATGAAAAAAAAGAAAGTGACATCGACAGATATTGCGCGGAAAGCAGGGGTATCTCAGTCGACCGTGTCTATGGTTTTAAATAAAAAATATAATGTTTCTTTTTCGAAAGAGACAATTGAGAGAGTGGAAAAAGCAGCGAAAGAGCTTGGATACGTGGCGCCGAAACGCAAGGTCAGAAAAGCGGGGAAAAAGGAAAAGCATTTGGCGGTATTTTGCCCGAACCTTACCAATCCATATTATGTGATGCTTCTGCAAGGGGTTGAGATGCGTGCGCGAGACGAGGAATATACTTTGTTTGTATGTAATACTCAGCGGGATCTTGGTATGGAAGAACGATATTTAAAGATGATGCCGAGCCTGAATCCGATGGGAATTATCTATATGTGTAATCCGAGTGAATGCTTTATGGATATGGTGGAGCGTCTTGCCGAGCGGATTCCGGTCGTGATCATCAATAATCAGAATGAGAAACTGAGTCTGGATGCGGTGGAATTGGATAATTCAAAGCTTGGACGTCTGATGGCGCGTCATCTTCTGGATTTGGGACACAAAAAAGTCGCTTATATTACCCCGCCTCTTACGACGAGACAAAAACAGCGGTCGAAGAGGACGGAAGGTTTTTTGAAAGAGTTTGAAAAGGAAGGTCTGAAATCACAAGTAATTGTGAAAGAGGCTGGTGAGCAGATGGACATCGGAGTGGCAAATGTGGATTCAGAATATCGCGTGGGATATGAGCTGACTAAGGAGCTTATGGAAGAAGAGGCGGATCTGACGGCAATTGTCGGTCTCAACGATATGATTGCGCTTGGAATACTGGATGCTTTGTATGAGCTGAAATACCGGGTGCCACATGATGTTTCGGTGATGGGATGTGACAATATTCTGTTTGGAAAGATGCACAAGGTGGCTTTGACGACAATTGAGCACTTTGTGATTTTTAAGGGAAGAGATGCCTGTGATATTATTATGAAAAAAATTAAGTTTAAACATGCAGACTTTGCTGATATGGAACCGGTAAGCACGTACCATGTAGAGTATGAACCTAAATTAATCACACGCGGAACAACCTCTTATGCCAAGATAACCGACAGGACAAAACAAAAGTGAAATTAATAGAAAAGAGAAAATTATTAATAATAAAAATATGAAAAATATTTGTAAAGAAGCCTGAAAATGGCTTCTTATTTTTATGGCAAAGGAAAATATTTCACATCATAGAAATAATAATTTTAAAATATTAATAAAAATAATTACTAATAAAAATGCGTCCGGTTGACGGGCGAATAAGGGGTGATATAATGAGCTCATAAAGAATTATTCAGGATATTTAGCAGTCGAAGGAGGAAACGAATATGAGATTTTTTATTGACACAGCAAATGTAGAGGATATTAAAAAGGCAAATGATATGGGTGTTATCTGTGGAGTTACAACCAATCCGTCACTGATTGCAAAAGAAGGACGTGTTTTTGAAGAGGTTATTGCAGAGATTGCATCAATTGTAGATGGACCAATCAGCGGAGAAGTGAAAGCTACAACTGTTGACGCAGAAGGAATGATTGCAGAAGGAAGAGCCATTGCAAAAATTCATCCGAACATGGTTGTGAAAATCCCTATGACAGTGGAGGGACTCAAAGCTTGTAAAGTATTGTCCTCAGAAGGAATTAAGACAAATGTGACTTTGATTTTCACGGCAAATCAGGCATTGCTGGCTGCGAGAGCCGGAGCAACATATGTTTCTCCGTTTTTAGGAAGATTGGATGATATCTCTGTCAGAGGTGTGGATCTGATTTCCGAGATTGCAGAGATTTTTGCAGTTGCAGGGCTGGACACAGAGATCATTGCAGCAAGCGTAAGAAACCCAATCCATGTGACTGACTGTGCTTTGGCCGGAGCAGATATTGCAACTGTTCCATATGCTGTGATTGAGCAGATGACAAAACATCCTTTAACAGATCAGGGAATTGCAAAGTTCCAGGCGGATTACAAAGCTGTTTTTGGTGAATAATGAAAATGTACTTGCATATTTGAAATGGTACAAATATAATCAAGAGTGTATTGAACGTAAAATGAAAAAGTAGGAGGCAGCTCATGAACAAATTAGAATTAATGAAAATAGCTAATGAGGTTCGAAAAGGTGCAGTGACGGCTGTTTACAATGCAAAATCCGGACATCCGGGTGGATCACTGTCAGCGGCAGATATTTACGCATATTTATTTTTTGAGGAAATGAATATCGATCCGAAAGAACCGAAAAAAGCAGATAGAGACCGTTTCGTATTATCAAAAGGGCATACAGCGCCTGGATATTATGCTGCATTGGCTCACAGAGGATTTTTCCCGGTGGAAGATCTGACTACACTTCGTAAGGTAGGATCTTATTTACAGGGTCACCCTGATATGAAACATATCCCAGGGGTAGATATGTCAAGTGGTTCCCTTGGACAGGGGATTTCAGCAGCTGTAGGTATGGCACTTTCGGCGAAACTTTCGAATGAAGATTACAGAGTTTACACACTGTTAGGTGACGGCGAGATTCAGGAAGGACAGGTATGGGAGGCAGCAATGCTTGCAAGTCACAGAAAACTGGATAATCTTGTTGTGATCGTAGACAATAACGGACTTCAGATTGATGGTGCAATTGATGAAGTATGCTCGCCATATCCAATTGACAAGAAGTTTGAAGCTTTCAATTTCCATGTGATCAATGTGGATGGACATGACTTTGATGCTTTGGATGCAGCTTTTAAAGAAGCAAGAGAGACAAAAGGTCAGCCGACAGCGATCATTGCAAAGACGATCAAAGGAAAGAACGTGTCGTTTATGGAGAATCAGGCATCATGGCATGGCTCTGCACCGAATGCAGAACAATATGCAGTTGCAATGGCAGATTTAGAGAAAGTAGGTGAAGCACTATGTCAGATGTAAAGAAAATTGCTACTCGTGACAGTTATGGAAATGCCCTTGTAGAATTAGGAAAAGAACATGAAAATCTTGTTGTTTTGGATGCTGACTTAGCAGCTGCCACAAAGACTGGCGTATTTAAGAAAGTATTTCCGGAACGTCACATTGACTGCGGAATTGCAGAATGTAATATGATGGGTGTTGCAGCAGGTCTTGCTACAACAGGAAAGGTTCCGTTTGCAAGTTCGTTTGCAATGTTTGCGGCAGGACGTGCATTTGAGCAGATTCGTAACTCTATCGGATATCCGAAGCTGAATGTAAAAATCGGTGCGACACATGCGGGAATCTCAGTAGGAGAAGACGGTGCGACACATCAGTGTAACGAGGACATTGCGCTGATGAGAACAATTCCGGGGATGGTTGTCATAAACCCATCGGATGATGTGGAAGCAAGAGCGGCAGTAAAAGCTGCTTATAAGCATGAAGGACCTGTTTATCTTCGTTTTGGAAGACTTGCAGTTCCGGTAATCAACGATCGTGAAGATTATAAATTTGAACTTGGAAAAGGTGTTGTTCTTCGTGAAGGAAAGGACATCACTTTGATCGCCACAGGTCTTCCGGTAGCTGAGACACTGGAAGCGGCGGAAAAATTAGCGGCAGATGGTATCGATGCAAAAGTAATTAACATCCATACAATCAAACCTTTGGACGAAGAATTGATTGTGGAAGCTGCAAAAGAGACTGGAAAAGTAGTTACAATTGAAGAACATTCCGTGATTGGCGGACTTGGAAGTGCGGTTTGTGATGTGTTATCGGAAAAAGCACCTACAAAAGTTCTGAAGATTGGTATCAATGATACTTATGGAGAATCAGGACCGGCAGTTGAGTTGGTTAAAAAATACGGTTTAGATGCGGAAAGCATTTATAAAAAAATAAAAGAGTTTTAATAAAAACATAAGAGGCGAGAGTGTTGACACTTTCGCCTCTTATGTTTTATGATGTTTGAGAAATCAAAATGTTATGAGGGATGCAAAATGTTTAGAAAAATTCAAGATAAACTATACAGTCTGCGGGATGAATGGAAATATGATTTTTATGATTGTATTCGAGATATTGCCGAACATCCTGTCGTGCTTCGCATGAAATTATATCCACATCATGGCACGACGAATTGCTATCAGCATTGTGTCCATGTGGCATATTACAATTATCAGTGGTGCCGTTTTTTTCATTTAGATGCAAGATCGGCGGCGAGAGGGGCGATGCTTCATGACTTGTTTTTGTACGACTGGCACACACATGCGAAAAAAACGGGAGATCATTTTCATGGACTCACACATCCGAAGACAGCGTTAAAGAATGCGAGCAAATTTTTTGAACTGAATGAGATTGAAAAAGATATTATCTATAATCATATGTGGCCGGTTACTTTTTTTAGAATACCAAAAACAAAGGAAGGGTTTATTACGACTCTTACCGACAAATATTGCGGGGCATGCGAGACAAGTAAAAGAAGATGATGACGAAAGGATAGGAGAAAAGCGTTTTCCCTATCCTTTCTTTGGAATTTATGTCGAACAGTTTCTGGAAGGGGCGACAGTATCTGATAAATTCAGCACTTTTCATATGCTATGATGAGGAAAAATATGCAGATGAGGTGAAAGAAAATGAAAAAACAACTTCCAAAAAATGTTCGACAAATAGGAAATGTAAGTGACAGTTCAAAAATCTATGTAGAAGATTATGTAGACACATTTTTTAATCAACTGTGTGATAAGACCGACCAGATGCCAATCGGAGCGTTTTTGGTCGGAGAAAAAGTACAAGAAGAGGATCAGGATTTGATTTACATATACGGTGCAATTCGGATGAGCGAAGTGACCATGAAAGGACAGGATATCCACGTTCAGGATACGGTTTGGAAAAATGCATGTGAAGTCTGTAAACAATATTTTGAAAATGCAGAGATTTTAGGGTGGTTTTTGACTGTTCCGGGACAACCGCTGGAGGCAAATCATAACATAAAGAAAATTCACGAAAAATTTTTCTCCAGAGAGAAAAGCATTTTTGTCTTAAAAAATACAGTTGACCGAGAGGAGCAGTTTTATATACATAAATATCAGGACTTGATGGAGTGCGGCGGACACTATATTTATTATGAGAAAAATTTGGAAATGCAGAATTATATGATTGCGAGTCGTAAAAATAATGGAGTAACACCCAGTGAAACTATTGAGGATCGAGTTACAAAGAATTTTCGTGATGTCATAAAAGAAAAGATGGAAAAAAACGAAGAAAGACACGGCGCGAGATTCATATATGCGGCAAGTACTTTTCTTGTTCTTGTGGTGTTTGTGATAGGGGTTACGATGATCAATAATTATGATAAAATGCAGGGAGTTCAACAATCGCTGGATACTATCTCCAAATCTGTTTCTAATAAAGAAGGGGATAAGGTGATGGAGACAGGCGGTGAGGTTATCGAAGAAGAAAAAGAACAAGAAGGAGACAAAATCTTAGAGGAACCTGAGAATCCGGAGGCACAAATTCTGGAAGATGACATTTATGTAGTTGAAAAGGGAGATACCCTTGCAACAATCAGTCGAAAAGTATATGGAGATATATCCCATGTGGAGGCGATCTGTAAGATGAATGGTTTGGAGAATGGAAATCTCATCTTTATCGGACAAAAGTTGTTGTTACCATAGTAAAATGTGCTATACTATTGATGTAGCATGAACCAAAGAAGAAATAAAGGGGAGCATATGAAGAAGAAATTTGGTTTTCATATTGTAAAAGAAAAAAAAGACCCGACGGAGGAGATTGCAGATGATATTATAGATGAACTGCAGGATAGCCAGAATCCGATGCGGGAGATGGAGTTAAAAATAAAGGCGCATAGATATCGATTTTTTCGACGGGTTGTGATCGTTGCGGTATCTGTTGTTGTGGTGACTGCGGGAGTGGGGCTGTTTTTGAAATACCAGACATATGAGAATGTCGCTGTGACCGCTACATATGAGAATGAAGAGGCGGATAACAGTAATTACAGAGAGTATGCCGGAGGGGGTTTGAAATACAGTCGAGATGGCATTGTTTATTTAGATAAAAAAGGTCAGGAAATATGGAATCAGCCGTGTCAGATGAAGAATCCGATTGTGGAAGTGTGCAAAGGAACGGCAGCTGTTGGGGATCAAAGTGGGACAAGTATTTTGGTGTTTCAAAAAGATGGACTAAAAGGAGAGATTAAAACAACGAGTCCAATCCAAAAGCTGGTTGTTTCGGAACAGGGAATCGTAGGGGTGGTGCTCAAAGGAGAATCTACACAGCAGATTATTTGTTATGATGCAAAAGGGAATATTCTTGTGGAGCAGAACACTTCACTTGCAAATACTGGATATCCGTTGGATATTGCCATTTCCAATAATGGAGAAGCACTTCTTGTTTCATACTTATCTACAAAAGGCAGCGAAGCGATGACGAAAGTAGTTTGTTATAATTTTGGTGAGGCTGGAGAAGAGAAGAAAGATCACGAAGTTTTTGAAAAAGAATATGAGAACGAAGTGGTCCCGACGGTTGCGTTTTTGGATGAGAAAACTTCTGTGCTGATAGGGAATGATATGCTGGTGTTCTATAGTGGTTTGGAAGATCTTCAGCAGGTCAAAAAGATAAAGATTAAAAAAGAGATAAAAAGTGTGTCATATGATAAGAGCGGAGTGGCGCTTGTTCTGAAAAATTCTGGAAAAAGCGGATATGAACTGCGCATTTATAATACAAAGGGGAAACAGATACTGTCAAAAGATTTTGAGGGTGAGTACGGAAATATAAAAATGACCGGTAACCAGGTGGTTTTGTATGATGGAAATAAATGCATGATATTTGATCGATCTGGAGTTTGTAAATTTGAAGGAAAGATGGAGACAAATATTATAGAGATTTTCCGAATGACAGGTCTGAATAAATACATGGTGATAAGTGCAGAAGGACTTCAGGAAGTTCATCTGGTGAAATAGGAGAGTATATGAATGGATTATTAATTTTAGTCGGTATTATACTTTTGGTATGTGTGATTGCCGGTTTGGTTCGAGGGTTTATAAAAATAGTGGCTTCATTAGCTGCAACAATCATTATTATCGTCTTGGTGGTTTTTCTTACGCCATATGTGAGTAAAGGAATTTTAAAAGTGACACCTTTAGAGAGGATGGTACAGGAAAAATGTGTGGAATTATTAACTCCGGATTTGGAAGATATGGATTTGTCGGGGATTGAAATCAATGGACAAAAGTTAGATGGAATTGATCTGGAAGCGGCTGGGATTACGGAAGAAGATATAAAAAATCTGATAGGAAAGATTGATCTGACGAGAGAACAGCAGATTTCGGCGATTGAAAATGCAAATATTCCACAATTATTTCGTGATTTACTCTTAGAAAATAATAATGCAGAGATTTATAAAAATCTGGGAGTCAGTACGTTTGGTGAGTATGTTGGGGCGTATATGGCGAAAGTGATTGCGGATTTTGTGGGATTTCTGCTGACACTTCTAATAGTTACAATAGTTGTCCGCACAATTGTCTATATGCTTGGATTGATCAGCGATCTTCCGGTTATAGGCGGACTCAACAGAATTGCGGGCGGAGTGCTTGGAATGGCAACAGGGGTGATTATTATCTGGGTGATTTTAATTGTTGTGACATTATTGTATACGACTTCAATAGGAAAGATTTGTTTTGAAAATATTGCAGATAGTCAGATACTTACATTTTTGTATGATCACAATCCGCTTTTGGAAGCTATTACTAGATTTAGGTAGGAGCGAAGTTTTAGAGAAAATTTTAGAGAAATAATGAGGAAAAAGGTACCGTAAAATAACGATGGAAAGTTATTTTGCGGTATTTTTAAAAAAATTAAAAAATGTATTGACAGTTACGTAAAGCCATGATAAAATAACGTTCGTTGTCAAGGAGAGACAAAAACAACTTAAAAAGAATTTGAAAAAAATTAAAAAAGTTGTTGACAAGCGAAAAGAGATGTGGTAATCTAATATAGCTGTCGCAAGACAACAAAGAACATTGATAATTAAACAACAGATGACAAGATAACCCTGAAAAATTCTTAAAAGAGAAAAATTCAGAACAGACATGAAAATGTCAACCTAAAACAGTAAAGGGAAAGATAGCTAGCAGTTATCTGAACCGGAACAAACACTTTTAACGAGAGTTTGATCCTGGCTCAGGATGAACGCTGGCGGCGTGCTTAACACATGCAAGTCGAACGAAGCGCTTAAACGGATTTCTTCGGATTGAAGTTTTTGCGACTGAGTGGCGGACGGGTGAGTAACGCGTGGGTAACCTGCCTCGTACAGGGGGATAACAGTTAGAAATGACTGCTAATACCGCATAAGCGCACAGTGCTGCATGGCACAGTGTGAAAAACTCCGGTGGTATGAGATGGACCCGCGTCTGATTAGCTAGTTGGTGGGGTAACGGCCTACCAAGGCGACGATCAGTAGCCGGCCTGAGAGGGTGAACGGCCACATTGGGACTGAGACACGGCCCAAACTCCTACGGGAGGCAGCAGTGGGGAATATTGCACAATGGGGGAAACCCTGATGCAGCGACGCCGCGTGAGCGAAGAAGTATTTCGGTATGTAAAGCTCTATCAGCAGGGAAGAAAATGACGGTACCTGACTAAGAAGCACCGGCTAAATACGTGCCAGCAGCCGCGGTAATACGTATGGTGCAAGCGTTATCCGGATTTACTGGGTGTAAAGGGAGCGTAGACGGTTGTGTAAGTCTGATGTGAAAGCCCGGGGCTCAACCCCGGGACTGCATTGGAAACTATGTAACTAGAGTGTCGGAGAGGTAAGCGGAATTCCTAGTGTAGCGGTGAAATGCGTAGATATTAGGAGGAACACCAGTGGCGAAGGCGGCTTACTGGACGATTACTGACGTTGAGGCTCGAAAGCGTGGGGAGCAAACAGGATTAGATACCCTGGTAGTCCACGCCGTAAACGATGACTACTAGGTGTCGGGGAGCAAAGCTCTTCGGTGCCGCAGCAAACGCAATAAGTAGTCCACCTGGGGAGTACGTTCGCAAGAATGAAACTCAAAGGAATTGACGGGGACCCGCACAAGCGGTGGAGCATGTGGTTTAATTCGAAGCAACGCGAAGAACCTTACCTGGTCTTGACATCCCGGTGACCGGCAAGTAATGTTGCCTTTCCTTCGGGGCACCGGTGACAGGTGGTGCATGGTTGTCGTCAGCTCGTGTCGTGAGATGTTGGGTTAAGTCCCGCAACGAGCGCAACCCCTATCTTCAGTAGCCAGCATTTAAGGTGGGCACTCTGGAGAGACTGCCAGGGATAACCTGGAGGAAGGTGGGGATGACGTCAAATCATCATGCCCCTTATGACCAGGGCTACACACGTGCTACAATGGCGTAAACAAAGGGAAGCGAACCTGTGAGGGGAAGCAAATCTCAAAAATAACGTCTCAGTTCGGATTGTAGTCTGCAACTCGACTACATGAAGCTGGAATCGCTAGTAATCGCGAATCAGCATGTCGCGGTGAATACGTTCCCGGGTCTTGTACACACCGCCCGTCACACCATGGGAGTCAGTAACGCCCGAAGTCAGTGACCCAACCGTAAGGAGGGAGCTGCCGAAGGTGGGACCGATAACTGGGGTGAAGTCGTAACAAGGTAGCCGTATCGGAAGGTGCGGCTGGATCACCTCCTTTCTAGGGAAGAAGTAAGGGATTGAAAGAAATCTGTTGTTTAGTTATGAGTGCTCAAAGAGTACAAAACTTTTCGGTGGCGATACGCCCAGGGGAAACACCCGTACCCATCCCGAACACGATGGTTAAGACCTGGGAGGCCGATGGTACTGCACTGGAGACGGTGTGGGAGAGTAGGTGGCTGCCGAATCTATAAGAAAATAAGCGAAAGCTTTTTTATATAGATACAGACATGAACACAAAGATAAATGAAAAATAGTAGTATTGATTAGTGGAAAATAGCGTCATGTCAACCCGACCAGCAGGGCAGTGCTGTTTAACATAACTGGATTTACCAGTGATCAGAGATGAAAAGAGATTTTGATTTCTGATGACTGATAAAACAGTCAAAAAGAATGTACCTTGAAAATCGCATACAAGAAACGAAATGATAAGAAAAATATCAAGACATCCGAGGTAATTGTTAAAACTAATAATTAACTCATTCGAACACAACGAATTAAAAAAATGACCTATTACCAACGCACATCACGCTAGGTGTGTGTAGCAGACATCCATTCCCGTGGATGGAAGCAGTTGGTTATGCTAGAAAGAGCGTATGGTGGATGCCTTGGCACTAAGAGCCGATGAAAGACGTGATAAGCTGCGAAAAGCTTCGGGGAGGAGCAAATATCCTACGATCCGGAGATATCTGAATGGGGAAACCCGGCGGAGCAACCCTCCGTCATCTTAACGCGAATCCATAACGTTAAGAAGGGAACCCGGTGAACTGAAACATCTAAGTAGCCGGAGGAAGAGAAAGAAACATCGATTCTGTGAGTAGCGGCGAGCGAAAGCGGAAGAGCCCAAACCGACCTGCGTGCAGGTCGGGGTTCGGACTGCAAAATTGACGAGCGAGTCTAATGGAAAGGTTTTGGGAAAGCCTGCCAGAGAGGGTGAAAGCCCCGTACATGAAAGACGAGTGAGCATGGCAGTATCCAGAGTACCACGAGACACGAGAAACCTTGTGGGAATGAGCGGGGACCACCCCGTAAGGCTAAATACTCCTTAGTGACCGATAGCGCATAGTACTGTGAAGGAAAGGTGAAAAGGACCCCGGGAGGGGAGTGAAAGAGAACCTGAAACCATATGTTTACAAGCTGTGGAAGAGCTTTACATGCTCAACCGCGTACTTTTTGTAGAACGGTCCGGCGAGTTGCGCTGGCTGGCGAGGTTAAGGACTGAAGGTCCGGAGCCGAAGGGAAACCAAGTCTGAATAGGGCGAATATAGTCAGTCGGAGCAGACCCGAAACCGGGTGATCTACCCATGTCCAGGTTGAAGTTGCCGTAAAAGGCAATGGAGGACCGAACGCACATCCGTTGAAAAGGGTGGCGATGAGGTGTGGGTAGGGGAGAAATTCCAATCGAACCCGGAGATAGCTGGTTCTCCTCGAAATAGCTTTAGGGCTAGCCTCATACGAGTCTTGCGGAGGTAGAGCACTGAATTTCCTAGGGGGCGTCAAAGCTTACCGAAGAATATCAAACTCCGAATGCCGCGTAGATGATGTATGGGAGTCAGACTATACGAGATAAGTTGGATAGTCGAAAGGGAAAGAGCCCAGACCACCGGCTAAGGTCCCAAAATGTGTGTTAAGTGGAAAAGGATGTGGGATTTCGAAGACAACCAGGATGTTGGCTTAGAAGCAGCCATACATTAAAAGAGTGCGTAATAGCTCACTGGTCGAGAGGTCCTGCGCCGAAAATGTCCGGGGCTGAAACACACTACCGAAGCCGTGGAATCATCGCAAGATGATTGGTAGAGGAGCATTCTTAAAGAGAAGAAGCTGTACCGGAAGGAGCAGTGGATTTTTAAGAAGAGAGAATGCCGGAATGAGTAGCGAGAGGAAGGTGAGAATCCTTCCGGCCGAATATCTAAGGTTTCCAGAGTAAAGCTGATCTGCTCTGGGTAAGTCGGGGCCTAAGGCGAGGTCGAAAGACGTAGTCGATGGATAACAGGTTGAAATTCCTGTACTATGATATGACAGAACTGTGGGGACACGTGTGGAAAGCGGAAGCCGGGAATGGAAAGACCGGTGCAAGCAAGGTAGGAGACTGGTTGGCAAATCCGCCAGTCAATCTGAAGATGTGATGCGTACTGAAATATAAGTAAGGAAGTCCGTGAGCCATGCGTCAAGAAAAGCCGCTATTGTTCATATCGTACCCGTACCGTAAACCGACACAGGTGGATGAGGAGAGAATCCTAAGGCCGACGGGAGAAGCATTGTTAAGGAACTCGGCAAAATGACTCCGTAACTTCGGGAGAAGGAGTGCCAGTGAGAGCTGGCCGCAGAGAATTGGCCCAAGCAACTGTTTAGCAAAAACACAGGTCTATGCAAAACCGAAAGGTGAAGTATATGGGCTGACGCCTGCCCGGTGCTGGAAGGTTAAGGGGAGAGGTTAGCGGTAACGCGAAGCTTTGAACTTAAGCCCCAGTAAACGGCGGCCGTAACTATAACGGTCCTAAGGTAGCGAAATTCCTTGTCGGGTAAGTTCCGACCCGCACGAAAGGCGTAATGATTTGGGCACTGTCTCGACAATGCACCCGGTGAAATTGAAATACCAGTGAAGATGCTGGTTACCTGCGCCAGGACGGAAAGACCCCATGGAGCTTTACTCCAGCTTGATACTGGGATTCGATATTGCATGTACAGGATAGGTGGGAGACTAGGAAGCGGTGACGCCAGTTGCCGCAGAGTCGCTGTTGGGATACCACCCTTGCAGTATTGGATTTCTAACCAGCAGCCGTGAACCGGCTGGGGGACAATGTCAGGTGGGGAGTTTGACTGGGGCGGTCGCCTCCGAAAGGGTATCGGAGGCGCTCAAAGGTTCCCTCAGAATGGTTGGAAACCATTCGAAGAGTGCAAAGGCAGAAGGGAGCTTGACTGCGACACCGACGGGTGGAGCAGGTACGAAAGTAGGACTTAGTGATCCGGTGGTATAAAGTGGGATTGCCATCGCTCAACGGATAAAAGCTACCCTGGGGATAACAGGCTTATCACTCCCAAGAGTTCACATCGACGGAGTGGTTTGGCACCTCGATGTCGGCTCATCGCATCCTGGGGCTGGAGTAGGTCCCAAGGGTTGGGCTGTTCGCCCATTAAAGCGGTACGCGAGCTGGGTTCAGAACGTCGTGAGACAGTTCGGTCCCTATCCGGCGTGGGCGTAGGATATTTGAGAGGAGCTGACCTTAGTACGAGAGGACCGGGTTGGACTGGCCGCTGGTGAATCTGTTGTTCTACCAAGAGCATGGCAGAGTAGCCAAGCCGGGAAGGGATAAACGCTGAAGGCATCTAAGCGTGAAGCCCCCCTCAAGATGAGATATCCCATAACGTCAAGTTAGTAAGACCCCTTGAAGACGACAAGGTAGATAGGACAGAGGTGGAAGTGCAGTAATGTATGTAGCTGACTGTTACTAATCGGTCGAGGGCATAACCAAAAGGTGATAGGAACAAGAAGGATGAAGAGAGACTTATCGAGTGGATTGTATGTGATTTTGAAGGCACATGAAAGTACCTGAAAATAATCCTCCTTAGCTCAGTCGGTAGAGCACTCGGCTGTTAACCGAGTTGTCGTTGGTTCGAGTCCAACAGGGGGAGTTTTTGGCTCCTTGGTCAAGCGGTTAAGACATCGCCCTTTCACGGCGGTAACACGGGTTCGATTCCCGTAGGAGTCACTTAAGCCACAGGATATGTTCTTGTGGTTACAATTAGATATGGCGCCATAGCCAAGTGGTAAGGCAAAGGTCTGCAACACCTCTATCACCAGTTCAAATCTGGTTGGCGCCTTTAAAATATATCGAAAGTTTAAAGCTTTCGATATTTTTTATTGTGAGAATTTTGTTCTATGTAATGAAAAATGCTTGCATAATAAAGGAGAGCCCTAGGATAATCCCGGGACTCTCTTTCTTAGATTTAATCCAAGTATACTTGCCAAGATGGCTTTTAAAATAGCAGTAGGAATAAATGGAAGCACACAAGCTGTGAGTGCAACCCAAACGGTGCTGTGCATGATGATACAGAACATAACAACACCAAAAAGATAATTAATGCATGTTCCGAGAATCAGACAAAAAGTAAAACAGCCTTTAAAACGATTTTTGTACTCAACGCCAAGTCCGATAATGAACGCCATAATTGGAAATGAGATGATAAAACCACCGGTTGGGCCAACCAAAAGTTGATATCCACCGCTAAAGTTCGCGAATACGGGAACACCAACTGCTCCAAGCAGCACATAGATGAGAGAAGCTACAGCTCCTTTTTTAGAGCCGAGTATAATTCCGGCTAGTGTGATGGCAAAGGTTTGCATGGTCATTGGAACACCAAGAGGCATTGGAATGGATATTTGCGCCATAATAACGATGACGGCAGTAACTACACCAATCATACATAGATCCAGTGTTTTAAAGTTGGTTTTTTGCATATAAGTTTCCTCCATAAGATTATTGTAAATAAATACATTTTTAATTAAGTATACGTTATACAAGGTTAATTGTCAACTATATATAAATAATGGTTAACAATTAAAAGGTTGAAGAATTGTAGAGAAAGAGGTAAGATAAGTAGGTAAAATGAAAGAAAGAGGACGAAAGATGAGACAAAAGTTGAGAATTCGCTGGAAAGCATTAAAGATGGAAATAAAAGAACATAAAAGTTCTTTTGTGGTGTATATGGTACTTCGAGCATTGGTAATCCTGGTGATGATTCTACAGATTTTAAACAGGAATTACGAAGATGTGTTTTACTGTGTATTGACTTTATTGCTGTTGATTGTTCCGAGCTTTCTCCAAGTAGAGTTAAAGATTGAACTTCCGACGACATTGGAGATTATTATTTTACTGTTTATATTTTCGGCAGAAATTTTGGGGGAGATCGGTGCATATTATACGCGCGTTCCCAATTGGGATACAATGCTTCATACTTTGAATGGATTTTTAGCAGCCGCAATTGGTTTTTCGTTAGTAGATATTCTTAATCGGGATGAGAGAGCAAAGTTCAATTTGTCACCGCTTTACATGGCAGTGGTAGCATTTTGTTTTTCAATGACAATTGGTGTGATGTGGGAATTTTTTGAGTGCGGTATGGATTTATTTTTCGGGATGGACACACAGAAGGATACGATTGTAAACAGTATCAATACAGTGATGCTTGATCCAACGGGCGGTAATCAAGTGATTCATATTGGAGATATTAACAGCGTGATAGTAAATGGAAAAGAGCTTGGACTTGGTGGTTATTTGGATATTGGGCTTTTGGATACAATGAAAGATCTATTTGTGAATTTTATTGGAGCGGTTGTATTTTCAATTATTGGATTTTTTTATGTGAAAAAGCGTGGAAAGGGAAGAATTGCAAACAAATTTATTCCGAAACCAAAGCAGGAAGAAGCAGATTTTTTGAAAATCGTAGAAGAATCAGAGGAAAGATAGTTAATATTGACTATTGTCTGTTAATTTAAAGTATGTTATACTTTATTCCAACAAAGGTGTTTAGAAGATTTCTAGACACTTTTTTTATTGTATAGATGTAACAGAAACTCCGTGCAAAGAGGCACACCTGCTTTGTCGGAGAGAATGTCTCCTTCAAAGAAGATGCCAGGAGCATGGAAAGGATTTTGAAGGAGGAGTGGTTATGAATACAGGAGACACAGCATTTGTTATGATTTCGACAGCATTGGTTTTCTTTATGACACCAGGTTTAGCATTTTTTTATGGCGGGTTAGTCAGACGTAAAAATGTAGGGAACACGATGATGGCATGTGTGGCTATTATGGGGATTTCGGTTGTCATGTGGGTTTTATTTGGGTATTCACTCGCATTTGGTGGAAATCATGCAGGTATAATCGGCGATTTTAGATGGTTTGCTTTTTCAGATATTGGTATGGAAACGGGCCCATATTCTGAAAAAATTCCGCATTTGGTGTTTGCGGCATTTCAGATGATGTTTGCGATGATTACGCCGGCATTGATTACGGGTGCACTTGTAGGGAGAATGAAATTTAAGGCGTTGTTTTTCTTTGTAATATTTTGGTCGGTTATTGTTTACTATCCGCTGGCACATATGGTGTGGGGTGAGGGCGGTTTGCTGGCTGAAATCGGTTCAGTAGATTTTGCCGGCGGAGACGTGGTCCATATAAGTTCCGGAATCAGTGCACTGGTTCTTGCTGTTTTAATTGGAAAACGAAGAGGATATGAACATACGACTTACCGGATTCACAATATTCCGTTTGTTGTCCTTGGGGCATCGATTTTATGGTTTGGATGGTTTGGATTCAATGCAGGAAGTGCACTCGGAGCAAATGGGCTGGCTGCACATGCATTTATGACATCTGCGGTATCTGCAGCGACCGCATTACTGTCCTGGATGTTGATTGATGTTCTGAAAGAAGGAAAACCAACACTGGTTGGAGCTTCTACCGGTCTTGTGGTTGGGCTTGTTGCAATTACACCGGGAGCCGGGTTTGTACCGATTTGGTCTTCATTTATTATTGGAGCACTCGTTAGTCCAATCTGTTATTTTGGAGTTGGCTTTATTAAAGAGCGGGTAAAAATAGATGATGCGCTTGATGCCTTTGGGTGTCATGGAATAGGAGGAATTTGGGGCGGACTTGCAACCGGAATTTTTGCAAAAAGTTCTATTAACAGCGTGGCCAAGTGGGATGGCTTAGTATTCGGTGATTTTCGTCTGTTCCGTGCACAGATAATAGGAATTTTGATTACAATTGTGATTGCAGTTTTGGGTACATTAATCTGTGCGGCAATTGTAAAAATTTTTACACCGCTTCGAGTAAGCGAAAAAGAGGAAAAAGTAGGATTAGATATTTCCCAGCATGGTGAAAATGCATATCCGTCTTTCAATGGATTGGATTAAGGAAGGAGAGCAGATTATGTTGATTAAAATAGAAGCAATCGTTCGGGAAGAAAAGCTTGAGGATGTAAAAGAAGCATTGAACGCTATTCAGGTAAACGGAATTACTGTGTCGCAGGTTATGGGCTGCGGTTCTCAGCGAGGATATAAAAGCGTTGTGCGTGGAATGGAGGTAGATGTTATGATGCTTCCCAAAATCAAATTTGAGATTGTAGTATCTTCTGAGGAATGGGAGAAAAAGACTATTGAGGCAATTCAGAAAGCGGCGTATACGGGAGAAGTGGGGGATGGAAAAATATTCAGCTATGAAATTCGAAGTGCGCTGAAGATCAGAACGAGAGAGACTGGATTTGACGCACTTCAGTCAGAAAATTAGTTTTGTAATTTGTTTTGCAGGTGGACAGTTTCATTGTAACAATTGACTTTAGAAGCAGAAGGTTTATTTTTGACTTTCCATAAATTCTTTTGTAAAAGCAATAAATTGTTCAGTGCGGCTGTTTAGATATTTGCCCTTTTGCCATACGAGACCGATTTCCTGTGAGATTGTAGGAGCGATTGGTATTCCCTTGACGTCGTTCATATTTTTGAAGAGCGAAGAGTAGAGAATAGCTCCTCCTAGATTCTCACGGACAAATGCCTGAATTGTATAGAGTTGGCTGGCATTTAAAATTACATGAGGCTTTACTTTGATTGTATCAAAAAGTGAAAGCAACGTATGGTTTTGAACGGAATCGGTATTGTACATGATTAGAGGCTCATCTTTTAACATTTCAATTGATATACTTTTTTCTTTCGCGAGAGGATGACTCTTGGAGATACAGAACATTAGCTTGTCAGAAAGAAGCTGACAAGAATTTAATTTATTAGTCTCATAAAAATTCAGATTGACGAGCGCCAGATCCAATACATCATCTAAAACCAGATTGGCGGCACGTACAGAGCCGTATTCAAAAAGCTCAACGGGGATATTTGGATATTTTTTATAAAAAGCAGTCAGCATATCAGGGAAAAAGACTGTACTCAAAAGAGGAGGAATGCCGATTCGGATGGGGGTAATCTGCTTTCCAAGGTCATAAAGCTCTGAGGTCGTCTCATGAATATTGTTAAGAAGTACACTTGCTTTTTGGTAAAATTCTTCCCCTTCTTTTGTCAAAACCATATGATTTTTTGTACGGCTAAACAAACTGATAGAAAATTCCTTTTCCAGTTCTCGAATTGCGTTTGAGATTGCAGGCTGTGTGACATAAAGCTTTTGTGCAGCTTGTGTAATACTGTGATAACGACAAACGGCAGAAAAGTATTCTAATTGAATGATTTTCATTGGTAGTGACCCCATTTCTTCTTAATTTTCTAAAATATTAAAAATTTTATTATAGTAATTATGTCTAAAATTCTTCTGGTTTTAATCCGTGATTATTTTGATTATATCATAATTTTTGTGAGAAATGCTCAAATATACAACATATCATAATTTTTTTAATGGAGGTATCATTTTAAGTAAATGTACAAGCATCTATACGACCTCTATAATAAAGCTATAGCAAACAGCGCTGTGATGTGAATAAAAAAAGGATTGGAGGAAAACAAAGGAGTCCGTCAACAATAACTCTTTTGTTTCTCTTGTTTGCGGTGATTATGTTTGTTATTGAAAAAATACCGCTTGGGGTAACATCAATGATCGTCTGTATCGGACTGACCATTACAGATGTACTGGATGTGCAGACCGCATTTGCAGGATTTACTGACAGTAATGTGATACTGTTCGTAGCGATGTTCATTGTAGGAGGAGCATTATTTGAAACAGGAATGGCAAATAAAATTGGGGGAATTGTAACCAGATTTGCAAAAACAGAACGTATGCTGATTGTAGCAATTATGGTAATTGTAGGTTTGATGAGTGGAGTACTTTCAAATACAGGTACTGCAGCGGTATTAATTCCGGTAGTTATAGGAATTGCAGCAAAATCAGGATACAAAAGATCAAAATTACTGATGCCGATTCTGATTGCAGGAATTTTATTTTATGCAACCATAGGATATAAATTACTTCCGGAATGTGATCCGAAAGAAGAGGAGGCGTTCGATACAAAAAGAGATTTTGATCAGGTACCTAAATGGAAGCAGTGGATGTCATTGATCATTCTGATACTGACTTTACTGGCTATGATCTTTGAAGAAAAGATAGGAATCAGTCTTTGTGTTTCAGGTGGAATCGGTGCTTTGCTTTTGATATTGACCGGTGTGATTTCAGAAAAAGATGCATTGAAATCTATTGACTTGAAAACAATTTTCTTGTTTGGAGGAACTTTATCTCTGGCAGCGGCACTTGAAAAGACCGGAGCGGGAGAGATGATCGCAGAAAAAGTAATTGGAGCACTTGGAAGCGATCCGTCTCCATATATTCTGACGCTGGTCGTATTTCTTCTGTGTTGTGTGATGACAAATTTTATGTCAAACACAGCGACGACAGCATTGATGGTTCCGATCTGTCTGTCGATTGCACAGAGAATCGAAGCAGATCCGAGAGCAGTATTGATGGCATGTGTAATCGGAGGTTCCTGTGCTTATGCAACTCCGATCGGAATGCCGGCAAATACTATGGTTGTGGGAGTCGGAGGTTACCGCTTTATGGATTTTGTAAAAGCAGGATTTCCATTGATTATCATAGCAACGGTTGTGAGTATGATTATCCTCACGATTGCATTTCCATTCTTTCCATAAAAGGATGATTATAATTGTGAAAATAAACAGCATCTGATATAGATGCAAAAAATCAGAGGAGGCAGAAACATGAGTAAGAAAGAACAAGTAGAGCAGCTTACGGATTATATGGCAAATTTTGTGTCATATATCGCAAAAGTGCTGCCGGATGATATTATTGCAAAGCTGGATGAACTGGCAGAAAAAGAGGACAGTCCGCTTTCAAAAGTCATTTACGAGACAATGAAGAAAAATCAGGTACTGGCAAAAGAATTGAACAGACCAAGCTGTCAGGATACGGGTGTATTGCAGTTTTGGGTAAAATGTGGAACAAATTTCCCGCTGATCGGGGAATTAGAGACACTTTTAAAAGAAGCTGTTATAAAATCGACAGTGGAAGCACCTCTTCGTCATAACAGCGTGGAAACATTTGACGAGTACAATACAGGCAAAAATGTTGGCAAAGGAACACCGACAGTATTCTGGGATATTATACCAAACAGTGATCGGTGCGAGATTTATACGTACATGGCAGGCGGAGGATGCACACTTCCGGGGAAAGCCATGGTGCTGATGCCGGGAGA
Organism: Coprococcus phoceensis; assembly: GCF_900104635.1. Classification (NCBI taxonomy): domain Bacteria; kingdom Bacillati; phylum Bacillota; class Clostridia; order Lachnospirales; family Lachnospiraceae; genus Coprococcus; species Coprococcus phoceensis. Next base: position 2,749,470 of record NZ_FNWC01000007.1, on the reverse strand, counting down.
GGGCTACGAAGGAGTTACGAAATTTGTAATGGATGTCATGACTTCTTATGGTCTGAATGCATGTCCTCCGCTTTTGGTCGGTGTCGGTGTGGCAACATCTGTTGAGACAGCAGCACTGCTTTCTAAAAAGGCATTGATGAGACCGCTGGGAAGTCATAATGAGAATGAGCGTGCGGCAGAGATGGAAAAGTTGCTTGAAGACGGAATCAATGCAATTGGACTCGGACCTCAGGGAATGGGCGGCAAGTATTCCGTAATGGGTGTACATATTGAAAACACAGCAAGACATCCATCTACAATCGGTGTCGCCGTGAATGTTGGCTGCTGGTCTCACAGACGTGGGCACATTATTTTTGACAAAGATCTCAATTACACGATCACAACACATTCGGGGGTGACTTTATAATGTTGGAAATCAAAGATGGAAAGAAAATTTTAACAACGCCGATATCTGCTGAGGATCTGGCAGATATCCATATCGGAGATATTATTTATCTGAACGGAAGTATGACAACCTGTCGTGATGTGGCACACAGACGGCTTGTTGAGGGAGGAAGAGAACTTCCTGTAAATGTAAAGGACGCTGCAATCTTTCATGCAGGACCGATTATCCGTCCTCTTGCGGATGACAAGTTCGAAATGGTGTCTGTTGGTCCGACAACCAGCATGCGTATGGAGAAATTCGAAAAAGAATTTGTGAAACAGACCAGTGTGAAAGTGATTATCGGAAAAGGAGGCATGGGTACAAACACGGAGTATGCATGTAAAAACTATAAGGCGATCCATTGTGTGTTCCCTGCCGGAAATGCAGTGGTAGCTGCTTCAGAGGTGGAAAAAATTATAGATGCACAATGGAGAGATCTGGGAATGCCGGAAACGTTATGGCACTGCCGTGTAAAAGAATTTGGTCCTCTGATTGTATCCATTGATACAGATGGACGAAATTTGTTTGAAGAAAATAAAGTTGTTTTCAATGAAAGAAAAGAGAAAGCAATTAAAGAAATTTGTAAGCATGTAAGCTTTATCAAGTAACATCAAAATAAAACCAAAATACTGCCAGAAATGACCATGTAGAGAGAAAGATTCGAATCTCTTTATATGGTCATTTTGAGGGTATTTGGTGCTGTATAGTACTAATTTTGTAATCTAATGAACAGAAATTTACTTTCTGATAAATAAAAAATATTGACTGAGAATAAATATTTTGTTATAATTTTTTTGTTATTAGAATACAATATATTAGAAAGAAAATATATGGCGCCATAGCCAAGTGGTAAGGCAAAGGTCTGCAACACCTCTATCACCAGTTCAAATCTGGTTGGCGCCTGTCAAAAAGTCTAGGAATTTCATATTTCTGAGGCTTTTTTTCTTTGGTATTAGTAATAAACTTTATCAAACAAATAGGTAAATAGAAAAAGTGCTTGACGGCAGTATTTAGAAGTGTTATTATCATCAACGGAACAAATTAAATAATGCGAACTTTCTCTTATTCAGAGTGGTGGAGGTAAAAGGATCTATGAAGCCACGGCAACCCCGGGAACGGAAGGTGCCAACCTGAGCGAGTAATCGAACAATAAGAGGATTGGTTTATGAGAATATAAAACAGTCCGATTTTGTCGGGCTGTTTTTAGTTAATTAGGGAAGAAGCAGGACAATCCTTAAAGAGAAAGAAAGAAATAAAGAAAGGAAAGAACGAATGGAAAGATTATTATTTACATCAGAATCAGTAACAGAAGGACATCCGGATAAGATTTGTGACCAGATTTCAGATGCGGTCTTAGACGCACTGTTAGAGCAGGATCCGATGAGCCGTGTAGCTTGTGAGACAGCAATTACAACAGGTCTTGTGTTGGTTATGGGAGAGATCACAACAAATGCATATGTGGATATTCAAAAATTAGTAAGAGAGACAATCGATGAGATTGGATACAACAGAGCAAAATACGGATTTGATGCGCATACATGTGGTGTGGTAACTGCAATTGACGAGCAGTCAGCTGATATTGCACTTGGTGTAGACAAGGCTTTGGAAGCAAAAGAAAATAAGATGTCAGATGAAGAAATTGAGGCAATCGGTGCCGGAGATCAAGGAATGATGTTTGGATATGCATCCAATGAGACAGAAGAATTTATGCCATATCCGATCGCATTGGCACACAAGCTTGCACTGAGACTTACAAAAGTGCGTAAAGATGGAACACTTCCTTATCTTCGCCCGGATGGAAAGACACAGGTAACAGTGGAATATGATGAAAATGGTGTTCCTGCCAGACTGGATGCAGTTGTGTTATCGACACAGCATGATCCGGAAGTGACACAGGAGCAGATTCATGCAGACGTGAAAAAATATATTTTTGACGAGATTTTACCTGCGGAAATGGTAGATGAGAATACAAAATTCTTTATCAATCCAACAGGACGTTTTGTAATCGGTGGACCAAATGGAGACAGCGGTGTCACAGGTCGTAAGATTATTGTTGACACATACGGCGGAATGGCTCGTCACGGTGGCGGAGCATTCTCTGGAAAAGACTGCACAAAAGTTGACCGTTCTGCGGCATATGCGGCACGTTATGTAGCAAAGAATATCGTTGCAGCAGGTTTGGCAGACAAGTGTGAAATTCAGCTGTCATACGCAATCGGTGTGGCTCAGCCGACATCAATTATGATTGATACATTTGGAACAGGAAAACTTTCAGAGGAAAAATTAGTAGATATCGTAAGAGAGAACTTTGATTTAAGACCGGCTGGCATTATCAAGATGTTAGACCTTCGTCGCCCGATTTACAAGCAGACAGCAGCTTACGGACATTTTGGACGTCATGATCTGGATTTACCTTGGGAAAAATTAGATAAAGTAGAAACCTTGAAAGCTTACTTGTAGAAAGATTTCAAAAAATAAGAAAAAGTCAGATGCAAATACTTAAAATGAGTGTGCATCTGATTTTTTTGTATAAATTTACAAAAAATTTATAAATATTTAGTGGTTCTTTGGTGTATTACATTTTGTCGCATGGTATAATACTACTAATTGTAGAAAAGGATGTGTGTTTATTGAAGTTAAAAACAAGATTGGTGATAGCATTTTTAATCATTATAGTATTGCCGATGGGATTGTCTCTTGCTGTCATTACTGGTTTCAGTCAGTATCAGATATCGATGATCGAGAAGAATTATAATATTACAGGAACGACATATAAGAGTTTTTCAAATCCGGTCAATATGTTAAATAAAGTCACGTCAGCGACATTTCACAAGTTAGTAAAAACGGCAAAGACAACGCCGGAGACATTGACAGATATCACATATTTGGAAAAAATCAACGAAGAACTGACGAAGAAAAACTCGTATTTGGTTGTAAGGCGAGATGACAAAGTGGTATATATAGGAGCAGAGGCAGAGACAGAGCTTTTACAAGAGCTTCCGGCGTATGGAGACTATGATTCATCTTCGGAGAGCGGCGTCTATCTTGGAGGTGACCTTCAGGTACTTGTAAAGCAGATTGATTTTGAGTATCAAGATGGGGCACAGGGAAGTGCTTTTATTGTGACGGATGTGAGTGATTCTGTGCCTGAAGTGAAACAGCTTATAACTGACATGGTGATTGCGGTTGTATTTATCTTGATGTTCACAGCATTGTTTTTGATTCTTTGGATTTATCGTGGAATTGTGATACCGCTTGGAAGAATGAAGATTGCCACGCAAAATATCAAGGATGGAAATTTAGATTTTGAGCTGGAGATTGAGGTAGATGACGAGATTGGACAACTTTGCCGTGATTTTGAAGAGATGAGAAAACGTCTGAAAGATACGGCGGAAGAAAAAGTAGAGTATGACAGGAAAAGTAAGGAACTTATCAGCAACATTTCCCATGATTTGAAGACTCCTATCACAGCGATTAAAGGTTATGTAGAAGGAATCATGGACGGTGTGGCAGATACGCCGGAGAAGATGGATCGCTATATTAAGACGATTTATAACAAGGCAAATGAGATGGATCTTTTGATCAATGAGCTGACGTTGTACTCGAAGATTGACTCTAACCGTATACCTTACAATTTCAGCACAGTTCTTGTAAATGATTATTTTGATGATTGTGCAGAAGATCTTGCCATGGAACTGGAGGCAAGGGGCATTGAGTTTGGCTATTTTAATTATGTGGAAAGTGATGTAAAGATCATTGCGGATGTGGAGCAGTTAAAGCGTGTCATTAATAATATTGTGTCCAATTCAGAAAAATATATGGATAAAGAACATGGAAAGATCAATCTTCGCGTGAAAGATGTGGGAGATTTCGTTCAGATTGAACTGGAAGATAACGGAAAAGGAATTGGGGCAAAAGAGCTGCCGCATATTTTTGACCGGTTTTATCGGACAGATGCATCTAGAAATTCCTCTAAGGGAGGAAGTGGAATCGGTCTTTCGATTGTGAAAAAAATTGTGGAAGAGCATGGCGGAAAAATCTGGGCTACGAGCAAGGAAGGCACCGGAACCGTAATGTACTTTGTTATTAGAAAATATCAGGAGGTACCAGTAAATGAGTAAAATATTGATTGTAGAAGATGAGGAGGCAATTGCTGACTTAGAAAAAGATTATTTAGAGTTGAGTGGTTTTGAAGTTGAGGTTGCAAATGATGGAGAGACAGGTTTAAAGAAAGCATTGGAAAATGATTATGATCTGTTTATTTTGGATTTGATGCTTCCGGGAGTAGATGGATTTGAGATCTGCAGACAGGTTCGAGATGAAAAAAATACGCCGATTATTATGGTTTCGGCAAAAAAGGATGACATTGACAAAATCCGAGGACTTGGTCTTGGAGCAGACGATTATATCACAAAGCCGTTTAGCCCTAGTGAGTTAGTTGCCCGTGTGAAGGCGCATATGGCACGTTATGACCGTTTGATTGGAAGCGCAGCAGAAGAAAACAAGGTGATCGAGATTCGTGGACTGAAGATTGATACGACAGCGAGACGTGTGTGGGTGAATGGTGAGGAGAAGCCTTTTACGACAAAAGAATTTGATCTGCTTACATTTTTGGCTTCACACCCAAATCATGTATATACAAAAGATGAATTATTCAGCGAGATATGGGATATGGAATCGATTGGAGACATTGCAACAGTTACAGTTCACATTAAAAAGATCCGTGAGAAGATAGAATTTGATACGTCGAAACCACAGTATATCGAGACTATATGGGGCGTTGGATACCGATTTAAAGTATAATTAAGAAGGGAACGCTATGGAATATTCATCGCTTAAAAAAATCAGGTTCAGCACGATACAGTTATTGGCAATGGGATTTATCGCGACCATTTTCCTTGGTGGGATTTTATTAACATTGCCGATTTCTAATACACAGCCGATTGGTTTTATAGATGCGCTTTTTACGGCAACAAGCGCAGTCTGTGTAACCGGACTTGTAACAGTTGTGCCGGCGGTACAGTTTACGGTATTTGGAAAAGTCATTCTTTTGATTTTGATTCAAATCGGTGGACTGGGTGTAATCGCGTGTGTGACTGGTTTTTTTATTATCTTAAAAAGAAAAATCACAGTGCGGGAGCGGGTGATTATTCAGGAGAGCTATAATCTGAATACACTGTCCGGAATTGTGGCGTTTGTACTAAAGATTATCAAAGGTACTTTTTTAGTAGAAGGAATCGGCGCGCTTCTTTTTGCAGTTGTGTTTGTACCTGAATTTGGAGCGCTGAAGGGGATTGCATATGCAATATTTCATTCTGTCTCGGCGTTTTGTAATGCAGGAATTGATATTTTAGGAGATGGAAGCTTTACGCAGTATGTTCGTAATCCGGTTATCAATCTGACGACAATGATGTTGATTATAGCCGGAGGAATCGGTTTTACAGTATGGAATGACCTGATTGGAAATTTTAAGAAAGTAAAAGCGAAAAAACTTGTGTGGAGTAAATTTTTTACCAGATTATCTCTTCATTCGAAGCTGGCGATTACGATGACGGTTTTGCTGATTATAACAGGAACCGTGTTTGTGTTTGCATTGGAATATGACAATGCAAAGACGATAGGGAATCTATCATTCGGAGAAAAGATCATGGCATCGGCATTCCATTCGGTATCCACGAGGACAGCGGGATTTGCAACGGTAAGTCAGGATGGATTGACGGCAGGAAGTAAGTTCTTGTCGTGTATTTTAATGTTCATTGGAGGATCTCCTGCAGGAACGGCCGGCGGTATCAAGACTACGACTGCGGCAATGCTCATTTTGACATGTATGACGGTTGTCTATGGGAGACGTGATACAGAGTGTTTTGGCAGAAGAATTCCGGTGGAGAATTTTAGGACGGGCTTTGCAGTGGTAATGCTTGCACTTCTGTTTCTGACGGCGGGTGTGACAATGCTTACGATATTTGAACCGGGGAAGGATTTCTTGGATCTGTTATATGAGGCAGTATCAGCAATTGGTACAGTGGGGCTTTCGGCAAATCTTACACCAAGTCTTGGATTTGGGAGTAAACTTGTGGTGATGAGTTTAATGTATGTGGGACGTATCGGTCCGATTACAATTGCATTGGTATTTGGGGGAAAGAAAAACCCGAAAGAGTTCACAAGAGAATTACCGGAAAAGAGAATCATGGTTGGATAGGAGCAGAATATGAGAAAACAATATGCAGTATTTGGTTTGGGAAATTTTGGGAAGCATCTTGCGCTCGGATTGGAAAATCTGGGATGTGAAGTGGTTGTGGTGGACAATTCCATGGAAAAAATTCAGGAAATCGCAGACAAGGTATCATATGCAATGTGCGCCAATATTGAGGATCCGGAAGTGATAAAATCACTGGGAGCAAGAAATTTGGATGGCGCAGTGATTGCAATCTCTGAAAATTTTGGAACAAGTATTATGGCTACGATCATGGCGAAGGAGATTGGAATACCATATGTACTTGCAAAAGCACAGAGCAGTCTTCATGCGACCGTATTAAAAAAAGTAGGGGCAGATGCTGTCGTCCATCCGGAAAAGGAGATGGGACGCCGTATTGCAAGAACGATGGTGTCAGGTAATTTTGCTGACTGGATAGAGCTGTCGCCGGATTACAGTCTGGTGGAAACAGAAATTCCGGATGAATGGATCGGGAAAAGGCTTGTTGATCTTCAAATTCGTGAAAAATACGGAATTAATGTAGTAGGAACTATTGAAAATGGTGTTGTAGATGTTACAATTAATCCACAGCGGCCGTTTAATAAGAATCTAATCGTGATATTGATCGGTTCGAATGAAGCATTACAAAAGTTGAAAAAGGAATAGGGAATATGATTACAAGTACAAGCAATCCGCAAGTAAAAAATTTATTGCAGTTACAAAAGAAAAGTAAGGTGAGAAATGAGGAACAGGTATTTATTGTAGAAGGACTTCGGATGTTCATGGAAGTACCGCAAGACCAAGTAAAAAAAGTATATGTTTCTGAATCGCTTTATAATAAGAAGAAAGAAGAATTACATTTGGAGAGATTCCCAGTGGAAGTGTTAGCGGACAAGGTATTTCAACATGTGTCTGACACAAAGACGCCGCAGGGGATATTATGTGTTGTAAAGCAGCGAAAATACGAGATAGAGGATCTGATTTCCAAGGAAAATCCGCACTTTATCGTGCTGGATAACCTACAGGATCCAGGGAATTTAGGGACGATTGTCAGGACAGCGGAAGGAGCCGGAGTGACGGCCGTTTTTATGAGCAGTGACTGTGTGGATATTTATAATCCGAAGACAATTCGCTCTACGATGGGATCGATTTATCGTGTGCCGTTTGTGTATGTGGATGATCTGTTGGCGCTTTTGGATAAATTTCAAAAGAAAAAGGTCACAACTTATGCGGCGCATCTTAAGGGAAAAAATACTTATGACAAGGAGAATTATCAGTCAGGGACAGCAGTTCTCATTGGAAATGAGGGAAATGGACTGAGAGATGAAGTGGCAGAAAAAGCGGATGTCTGGGTTCAGATTCCGATGCAGGGAAAAGTAGAATCGCTCAATGCGGCAATTGCCGCATCAATATTGATGTTTGAGGTTTATCGCCAAAGGCGATAAACCTTTTTTTCTTTTTAGGGGTTGACAGGTTGGCAAATAGATGTTAGGATATCACTTGTGTTTGAAAGATGTAACAAATACGTAACATTTGTAATAAAAATGAATTAAATACGTATACTATTGTAATAGTCAGTAAGGTTATTGCAACAAACCAGGAGGTAATTTATGAGACGAGAGAAAAAGAGAGTGATTATAAGCTTCGCGCTGACAGCTTGTATGGTGTTTACCACAGAGTTCGGCAGTTTGGCAGCTGATACACAATCTGATGCTCAGCCAATCGAAACAATAAATCACGAAACGACAATTTCACCATTAGCGGAGACATGGAATGAAATTCCAGAGACAGCAGCAGTTGCGGAGGCTACACAGGTGTGGCATGGAAAAGCGCTGGCAAATGTAGAGTCAGAAGCGGATGTGCTTGCGGAGGCAGTTGATGGCGGTGAAGTAGTCGGAAAGATGTATACAAATACAATCTTGACTGTGGAAGAAAGAGGAGATGTATGGTCAAAGGTTTCTTCAGGTTCGGTTGTAGGATATGTAAAAAATGAAATGCTTGCATTTGGGTCAGACGCAGTAGCAAGAGCAGCAGCGATTGATATGACAAATCCGCAGGATGCAAAGACGTTGGAAGAGATTGCTGCCGAGGAAGCAGCAAAGAAAGCGGCAGAGGAAGAAGCTGCCAGAAAGGCTGCAGAAGAAGCTGCAAGACAGTCAGGAAGCAGTGTAAGATATGATGAGGCAATGTCAGCGTCCGCAGACGACCAGACATTATTGGCAGCAATTATTTACTGTGAGGCAGGGAACCAGCCACACGATGGAAAAGTAGGGGTTGGGGCGGTTATTTTGAACCGTGTAAGAAGCGGGTCTTTCCCGAACTCAATCAGAGAGGTTATTTATCAGGCAGGACAGTTTGGTCCGGCAATCACAGGAAAGCTTGACAGAGTATTGGCAAGTGGCAATATCCCGGCAGAATGTTATCAGGCAGCAGCTGATGCACTTGCAGGATATAACCCAATTGGAGATGCATTATATTTCGGAAATGGAAATTATGGTCAGTTGATTGGAGATCACTATTTCCACTAGAGGGAGTATTTTTAAATAGAAAGACAGTGACCGAAGGGCTTTTATCACCTTTCGGTCACTGTCTTATTTATTCTAAATTGTCGAGATACCGATAGTTACTTCCTCCAGGACATCGAGCAGTACGCGCACGGTGTCAAGTGAGGTGAGCATGGTAATATTGTTTTCGGAGGCACATCGACGAATTGCAACACCATCTTCATAGTGGATACCGGAAAGGATGGCACGTGTACAGATGACGTAGCTGACATATCCGGCGCGAATAGAATCAAGTACTTCTTCGCTGCCCTCAGATGGCTTGCGCAGGATACGGGTTCGAATACCCTGCTCTTTCAAAAAGAGTGCGGTGCCAACAGTTGCTTCGATATTAAATCCCATATCGTAGAAACGCCTTACCAGTGGCAGTGCCTCCTCTTTATCTTCGTCGGCGAGTGTCACAACGACAGTACCGTAGTTTTGTACTTTGATTCCGGAAGCAATCATTGCCTTATACATTGCGCGGTGCAGTTTATTGTCGTATCCAATTGCCTCTCCGGTTGATTTCATCTCCGGTGACAGATAGGCATCCATACCGTGTAATTTTGAGAAAGAGAACGCAGGTGCTTTTACATAAAAACGTTCTTTCTCTTTTGGGTAGAGAGTATGAATACCTTGTTCCGGAAGACTTTTGCCAAGTATTGCAAGGGTCGCGATATCTGCAAGGCTGTATCCGGTTGCTTTCGATAAAAATGGTACCGTTCTGGAGGATCTTGGGTTCACTTCTATAATATAGACGTTTTCGAATTCATCGACAATAAACTGGATATTGAACAGTCCGATGATTCCGATGCCAAGTCCCAGTTTTTGTGTGTAGTCAAGAATCGTTTCTTTTACTTTCTCAGAAATACTGTGCGTTGGATAAATGCTGATAGAGTCTCCGGAATGGACTCCGGTACGTTCCACCAGCTCCATAATACCCGGTACAAACACATTTTTTCCATCGCAGACAGCATCTACTTCCACTTCTTTTCCGCGGATGTATTTATCTACAAGTACTGGTTTTTCCTCGTTGATCTCTACTGCAGTTTTTAAATAATTCCGAAGAGCCTCTTCTTTTGCGACAATCTGCATCGCTCTTCCTCCGAGTACAAAGCTTGGGCGCACAAGTACCGGATAACCAATCTCGTTTGCGGCTCTTACGCCGTCTTCGATACTTGTGACTGCCTGTCCCTTTGGCTGTGGAATATGTAAAGAGGCGAGGAGCTTTTCAAAGGAATCACGGTTTTCAGCACGCTCAATTGCATCGCAGTCAGTTCCGATAATATTTACCCCTCTTGCCCGGAGCGGCTCTGCAAGGTTGATCGCCGTCTGTCCGCCGAGGGTGGCGATCACGCCGTCTGGCTGTTCAAGCTCAATGATATTCATGACATCTTCCACGCAGAGTGGTTCAAAATAAAGCTTATCTGAGCAGGTGTAGTCAGTGGAGACGGTTTCAGGGTTATTGTTAATAATAATTGCCTCATAGCCGGCAGACTGAATCGTCTGAACAGCATGTACTGTGGAATAATCAAATTCTACACCTTGTCCGATACGAACCGGACCGGAGCCAAGTACGATGATCTTGTGCTTGTCTGATACAATGGACTCGTTTTCCTCTTCGTAGGTAGAGTAAAAATAAGGAATATAACTGTCAAATTCAGAGGCACAGCTGTCAATCATTTTATAGACAGGAAGGATGCCGTGCTGCTTTCTGATATGAAAGATATCCTTCTCGTCCATTTGCCAAAGCAGACCAATCTCTTTATCAGAAAATCCGGTTTGTTTTGCCATTTTCAAAAACTTGCTGTCGCCAGGATGTTCCTGAAGAAGCTGCTCCATCTGAACGATATGAGAAAGCTTTTGAAGAAAGAACGCATCAATGGCAGAAACAGAGTGAATGCGGTCAGTATCACAGCCAAGGCGAAGCAGTTGGGCGATGGCATAGATACGGTCATCAGTGCCAATCTGAATATAATCGAGCAATTGCGTTTCCGTCATATCATCGAATTTTGCGTCATACAGGTGAAAAAGTCCGATCTCAAGCGAACGAACAGCTTTCAGAAGGCTTTCTTCTACAGTTCTTCCGATGCTCATGACTTCGCCGGTTGCTTTCATCTGGGTAGAGAGTGAGTTGTCTGCATCGGCAAATTTGTCAAATGGAAAACGTGGCATTTTTGTCACGACATAGTCTAAAGCAGGCTCAAAAGAAGCCGGTGTGTTTGCAAGCGGTATCTCATCTAATGTCATGCCAATACCGATTTTAGCCGAAACGCGGGCAATTGGGTATCCACTCGCTTTTGAGGCAAGCGCAGAGGAACGGGATACACGTGGATTTACTTCAATCAAATAGTATTGGAAAGAATGTGGATCCAGTGCAAATTGTACGTTGCATCCGCCCTCGATGCCAAGCGCCCGAATAATTTTTAAGGCGCTGTAGCGCAGCATTTGGTATTCTTTGTTCGTAAGTGTCTGCGAAGGGCAGACTACAATAGAGTCACCGGTATGGATACCAACCGGGTCTAGATTTTCCATGTTACAGATTGTGATGGCAGTGTCATTGCTGTCGCGCATCACTTCATATTCAATCTCTTTATACCCTTTGATACTTTTTTCGATAAGAACTTGATGAACCGGCGATAGAGATAAGGCATTTTTCATCAGTGCCACGAGTTCCTCCTCGTTATCTGCAAAACCGCCGCCGGTACCGCCAAGTGTGAAGGCAGGGCGAAGAACAAGGGGGTATCCGATTTTTTCTGCTACCTTCAATCCCTCCTCGATAGAACTTGCAATGTCGGATGGAAGTACGGGCTCTCCGAGTTCTTCACAGAGCTCTTTGAAGAGCTCCCTGTCTTCGGCACGTTCGATACTGCTGATCTTTGTTCCAAGAAGTTCTGTGCGACATTCCGCCAGAATTCCCTTTTTTTCAAGCTGCATGGCAAGGTTGAGTCCGGTCTGCCCTCCAATACCAGGCAAGATGGCGTCTGGGCGTTCGTAGCGAACGATTTTTGCCACATATTCCAGTGTGAGAGGTTCCATGTAAACCTTATCGGCGATGGAAGTATCTGTCATAATTGTGGCAGGATTGGAATTGCAGAGAACAACCTCGTATCCTTCTTCTTTGAGAGCGAGGCATGCCTGTGTTCCTGCGTAGTCAAACTCCGCCGCCTGACCGATGACAATCGGACCGGAACCAATGACAAGTATTTTTTTAAGATCTGTTCTTTTCGGCATGTTGGCATCCCTCCTTGATAAGTGTGATAAATTGATCAAACAAATAGGTGCTGTCCTGTGGACCAGGAGCACTTTCCGGATGATATTGAACGCTGAATACACGATCTCTTTCGCATACTACACCTTCTACTGTCTGGTCGAGCAGATTGATGTGTGTCACAGAAAGCGGTGTCTCTAAGAGACTGTCTGCATCAACCGCATAGGAGTGATTCTGCGATGTAATCTCAATTTTATTCGTTTTTAAATTTTTTACCGGATGATTCCCGCCGCGATGTCCAAACTTTAATTTATAAGTTTTGGCACCATAGGCAAGTGAAATAATCTGATGTCCGAGGCAGATTCCGAAAATCGGATATTTACCGATTAATTTTTTTATAGCTGTAATCGTCTGTGGTACGTCGGTTGGATCCCCGGGTCCATTAGAGATAAAGATGCCGTCAGGAGAGAGCGTTTCAATCACTTCTGCAGGCGTGTTCCACGGAACGCATGTCACTTTGCAGCCACGTGCATTGAGAGAACGAATGATATTCATTTTGATACCACAGTCGATTGCAACAATATGGAACTTTTCGGTATCTGCTGGATAGACCAGCGTTTGCTGACAGCTTACGCGAGCGACTGAATCATGTGCAAGCGCTGTAGCGGCTAAGATGTTCAGCCCTTTCTCAACAGGTGTTTTTACGTCTGTCAACAGAACCTTTTGCGAGCCGTGATCGCGTATAGAGCGGGTCAGTCTGCGGGTGTCGATACCGTAAATACCGGGGATCTTATAGGTGCTCATAACTTTCCCAAGTGTTGATTCACTTCGAAAGTTAGAGGGAACGTCGTTATATTCTCTTACAATGAGAGCACCGATGGTCGGTGTGATGGTCTCATAATCATCTTCTGCCATTCCGTAATTTCCTATCAGTGGATAAGTCATTACGACAGCCTGTCCGGTGTAGGACGGATCAGACAGGATTTCCTGATAGCCGACCATTGAGGTGTTGAAGACAATTTCACACACGCTGTCGGCAGTGTCGCCAAAGGCATATCCATAATATTCCTGTCCGTCCTCTAAAATTAGTTTTCTGTTATATTTCATGATCATTTTGAGGACTCCTTTATATCTGATAAACGTTTTTCAAAACGGTCTTTTCGTGTGTCATCTGGGATGGCGGTAGGATAACAGCCGTCAAAGCAGGCGCTGCAAAAGCTGCAGTGAGACGTAAGCTCTCTAAGTTTTTCTAATGGAAAATATCCAAGAGAGTCTGCACCGATAATCTCAGCAATCTCGGAAACCGTATGTTTGCAGGCAATCAGATGATCTTCTGAATCAATATCTGTGCCATAATAACAAGGATGTAAAAACATCGGAGAAGAAATACGGATGTGTACTTCCTTTGCACCTGCATTGCGCAACAGTTGGACAACACGCCCGATTGTGTTTCCGCGGACAATGGAATCGTCAATTAGCACGACACGCTTCCCGCGGATACTTTCCTCCACGGCAGAGAGTTTGATTTTTACACTGTCAAGCCTTGCTCCCTGTCCGGGAGAGATGAAAGTTCTGCCGATGTATTTGTTTTTAATCAGACCGATACCGTATGGAATTTTAGATTCCTGACTAAATCCAAGGGCGGCATCCAGTCCGGAATCAGGCGCACCAATGACGATGTCTGCGTCGATTGGGTGTGTCTGTGCCAAAATTTTTCCGGCAAGTACACGGGAAGCATGAACGGAAATACCGTCAATGACCGAATCCGGGCGTGCAAAATAAATGTATTCAAAAATACAGAGCCGTTTTTCTTTTTGATTACAATGTTCTTTGCGGGAAACTACACCATGTTTGGAAAAGACTAAGATTTCACCCGGTTCCACATCCCGAATGACTTCTCCGCCCACTGCTTTGATCGCGCAGGATTCAGAAGCGACGATATATGTGCCGTCAGGAGTCTGCCCATAGCAGAGCGGTCGAAAACCATAAGGATCTCTTGCACAGATTAATTTTTGTGGTGACATCAGTACGAGAGAGTAGGCTCCGTCCAACGTATTCATCGCGCGGCTGAGTGCATCTTCGATGGAAGGTGCATTCAGCCGTTCGCGGGTGACGATGTAGGCGATTGTTTCCGTATCGCTCGTAGTGTGGAAAATGGCACCGGATAATTCCAGTTCATTTCTGAGTTTGGCGGCATTTGACAGATTACCGTTGTGCGCAAGCGCCATCCGTCCTTTCTGGTGGTTGACTTCAATCGGCTGACAGTTATTTCGGTTTGTTCCGCCGGTTGTGCCATAGCGGACATGACCGACCGCCATGGTGCCGGATGGGAGCGATGACAGGATATCATTTGAAAAAACATCGCCGACCAGCCCCAGGTCTTTGTGGGAGACAAATACGCCGTCATCGTTCACAACGATTCCACAGCTTTCTTGTCCCCTGTGTTGCAGGGCGTATAGCCCGTAATAAGAAATATTAGCGACGTCTACAGGTTTTGGTGAGATGACGCCGAATACCCCGCATTCTTCGTGTATACTCATAAATTACCTCCGCTTTGATGTGAGAGAGCTGCCTGAATAAATCCTTTGAAGAGAGGATGTGGTCTGTTCGGGCGGCTTTTGAATTCCGGGTGATATTGAACACCGACATGGAATGGTCGGTCAGTAATTTCAACGGTCTCAACAAGTCTTCCATCAGGCGAAGTACCGCTGACTGTCAGACCGGAAAGAGTGATCTGTTCTCGATAGTCATTGTTAAATTCATAGCGGTGTCTATGACGTTCGCTGATTGTGTCAACACCGTAGCAGCGATGCATAGTTGTTCCTGCCTGGATGTTACATGGATAAGCGCCAAGCCTTAATGTGCCGCCTTTGTCGATGTTGTCATTTTGTCCGGGCATGAAGTTGATCACTTTATGCTTACACTGCTCGTCAAATTCACCGGAATTTGCATCTTTGATTCCGACAACATTTCTTGCATATTCGATTACGGCGATCTGCATTCCGAGGCAGATTCCAAAGTATGGAATCTGGTGTTCTCTCGCGTATTTTGCAGCCAAGATCATGCCCTCAATTCCACGGTTACCAAAGCCCCCCGGAATGAGAATACCGTCCAGAGCAGAGAGAGTTTCTTCTATATTAAAATCTGCCAGATCTTCTGAGTCAATCCAGCGAATCTTTATGGCTGTATTATGAAAATATCCGGCATGTCGAAGCGCTTCTGCTACAGAAAGGTAGGCATCGTGCAGTCCCACATATTTTCCGACAAGACCGATTGTGACATTGCCGGTATGATTTTTGATATGTTCTACCATTTCTGTCCATTCGCTGAGATTAGGCTCTTGTGTCTCGATACCAAGTTCACGGCAGACAACAGATGAGAAATTTGCTTTTTCCAGCATAAGTGGAGCTTCGTAGAGATTCGGAAGTGTAATGTTTTCGATGACACAGTCCGGCTTTACGTTGCAGAATAAAGATATTTTCTGGAAAATGGATTCTTCTAAAGGTTCGTCACAGCGTAGGACGACAATGTTTGGATTGATTCCCATTCCCCGCAGTTCTTTTACGGAATGCTGAGTTGGTTTTGACTTATGTTCATCTGAGCCACGGAGGAAAGGTACGAGTGTGACATGAATGAACAAACTGTTCTTACTGCCAACTTCCAAAGAAATCTGACGTACTGCTTCCAAAAAAGGCTGGGATTCAATATCGCCAATTGTGCCGCCAATCTCAGTAATCACCACATCGGCATTGGTTTTCTTCCCAACACTGTAAACAAATTCTTTGATTTCGTTTGTAATATGAGGAATGACCTGTACTGTAGAGCCTAAGTATTCGCCACGGCGTTCTTTATTCAGCACATTCCAGTAAACCTTACCGGTAGTAAGGTTCGAATATTTATTCAGATCTTCGTCGATAAAGCGTTCATAATGTCCAAGGTCAAGATCTGTCTCGGCGCCGTCTTCTGTAACGTAGACTTCGCCGTGCTGATAAGGGCTCATTGTGCCCGGATCGACATTGATGTAGGGATCAAGTTTCTGAGCCGCAACTTTAAGTCCTCTTGCCTTCAGAAGGCGACCGAGCGATGCGGCGGTGATGCCTTTTCCGAGACCGGACACAACACCTCCTGTTACAAATATATATTTCGTCATAATATCCTCCGTCATAATATCCTCCGTTAAATAGCTTAGATATGTTCGTTTAATCGTTTCATAATTTCCTGATAAGCGTCTTCCACACCGCCAAGGTCGCGACGGAATCTGTCTTTATCAAGTTTTTCTCCTGTTTTAGAATCCCAAAGACGACATGTATCCGGACTGATTTCATCGGCAAGCACAATTGTACCGTCGGAAAGTCTTCCGAATTCCAGCTTAAAGTCGACGAGTGTGACACCACATTCTTTCCAGAAAGCTTTTAACTGTTCATTGACACCAAAAGCATATTTTTCAATTGTTTCGATTTCTTCTTTGGTTGCAAGTTTCATTGCGAGTGCGTGATATGTATTTAGCAGTGGGTCGCCGAGATCGTCATTTTTATATGAAAATTCGATGGTAGGTGATTCGAAGACAAGCCCTTCTTCTACACCATAGCGTTTAGAAAATGAGCCTGCAGCAATGTTTCTTATGATTACTTCCAGGGGAACAATAGAGACTTTTTTGACAAGAGTTTCGCGGTCGTTGATTTCTTCAATGAAATGAGTTGGGATTCCCGCTTTTTCGAGACGCTGCATGAGTAAGTTACTCATTTTGTTGTTGATAACTCCTTTGCCGACAATGGTTCCTTTTTTGAGACCGTTAAATGCAGTCGCGTCATCTTTGTAAGAGACGATCAAAACCTCTGGCTCCTCTGTTTTAAACACTTTCTTTGCTTTTCCTTCGTAAAGTTGTTCTGCTTTTTGCATGACTTATGTACCTCCATTTTCATTACTGTTTGCAATAAAAAAGGCAATGATGCCTTAATGTGTAAACATTAAAGACGCCATTGCCTTTCCAGCCGATATGATACTCTTTTTTCGGATTATTGTCAACTAGTCTTTGAAAGGTTTTATAATTATTTTGGCTTATTTTCCGCTGTCCCCGTAGTTTGCAAGAACTCTGGCAGAAGGGTCATTCACATCACAGCCTTCCCAGTCGCGGTTTGGCATCCAAAAGCCGGAGATCATTTCGCCCTGACCCGGGTAGTATTTTTCGAAAATTTCACGATAGAGAAGAGATTCTTTGGTGAAAGGGCGAGCGTGCGTATATTTTTTGCATCCGGCTTCAAATGCTTCTTCTGTATAATGCTGTTCGGCGTACTCTTTCAGATAGTCGACCATGGAATGACCTACAGCATCTGAGAATGCTGCTTTTTCACGCCACAGAATTTCTTCTGGGAGATAGTCGCCTGTTTCAAATGCCTTGCGAAGCAGGTATTTTCCTTTTCCGTAGACATTTTGTTTGATCGATGGATCCAATGCCATGACATATTTCACAAAATCAAGATCTCCGAAAGGAACTCGCGCTTCCAGTGAGTTTACGGAAATGCAGCGATCGGCGCGCAGTACGTCATACATATGAAGTTCACGGATACGTTTTTGGGATTCTGCCTGAAAAGCTTCCGCTGATGGGGCAAAGTCCGTATATTTGTATCCGAATAATTCATCTGATATTTCTCCTGTGAGCAGAACACGGATATCGGTCTGCTCGTGAATTGCCTTGCACAGGAGGTACATGCCCATGCTGGCGCGAATTGTCGTGATATCAAATGTTCCGAGTATCCGAATCACTGTCTCTAAAGAAGAAAGTACATCGTCTGGTGTCATATAAATTTCTGTGTGGTCACTGCCAATATAGTCGGCGACTTGTTTCGCATATTTTAAGTCGATGGCATCTTCGCTCATGCCGATAGCGAAGGTCTTGATTGGCGAAGCGCTTTCCCTTGCTGCGATGGCGCATACAAGTGACGAATCGAGCCCGCCGGAAAGAAGAAATCCGACCTTGGCATCTGCGACAAGCCGCTTTTTAACACCGGCAACGAGTTTGTCATGAATCTGTCCGTATACGGTTTCCAAATCATCGTGACAGATGGTATCCGATGAGGCAATGTCACAGTAGCAGATAAATTCCCCGTTCTTATAATAATGTCCGGGTGGAAACGGCATGATCGCTTCGGCGAGCCCGACAAGGTTTTTTGGTTCACTTGCGAGCAGGAGTGTCCCGGCTTCATCAAAACCATAATAAAGCGGTCTGATGCCGACAGGATCTCTTGCTGCAATATATTCGCCGGTTTCGCCGTCGTATATGATACAGGCAAATTCGGCATCTAACATTGCAAACATATCCGTTTTGTACTCGCGGTACAAGGGAAGTAATATCTCACAGTCGGACTCGCTTTGAAAAGTATATTTTTCGGAAAGCTGTTCTTTGAATTGTTCAAACCCATATATTTCTCCGTTGCATACAACAAAGCTTCCATCCAGCTCAAACGGCTGCATGCCGGAAGGGGAAAGCCCCATAATGGCAAGTCTGTGAAATCCAAGAAAACCATTTCCGGTATCTATGATACGGCTTTCGTCCGGACCTCTTGTAATCGTCCGGTCAAAACCTTTTTTAAAAATATTAAGATCGGCATTACTGCCACAATAACCCATAATAGAACACATAAAGTAACCTCCGTCTGATTTATTTTACACCGAACAGTAAATCTGCATAGGTAGGGAAAGGCCAGTAGCTTTTTGCAGTCAGTGTTTCTGCCTCATCACAGGCAGCTCTCAGTTCATTCATCAAGCCAAGTACATGGTCACGGATAAGGAAAGATTCTGCAAAAATATCTTCTGCCGTTTCAAGAGAGCGCAGTGCCTCGTTTAGTAAATTTACTTTTGCGGCAATCGTGTCAGTCAGGGTAGAAAGTGTTCTGACAAGATTGGTCTCATAACTGCAAGCAAGATTTGCATCCAATGCCTTTTTGGATATAGCCGCATCTGCAACGTGCGCGGCGTAGCTCTCCACAGCCGGAGCAATCTGCGTTTTTGCCATCGTGACCATTGTGTTGGCTTCTATAATTACAGATTTACAATAGTTATCAAGCATGATGTCACAGCGTGACTGAAGCTCTGCGATGGAGAATACACCTTGTCCGGTCAGCATTTTGACATTCTTTTCATCGAGCAGATGAGGCATACAGTCCACAGTTGTGCGGTAGTTGATAAGACCGCGCTTTTCAGTAGCCTCTTTAATCCAGTTGTCGTCATACCCGTTGCCGTTGAAAATAATGTGTTTGTGGTCTTTGATGGTCTTGCGGATCATTTCATGAAGCGCTGTCTCAAAGTCCTGTGCCTGCTCCAGTCTGTCTGCATAGATTTTCAGTGATTCTGCCACCGCACTGTTGAGCATAATATTTGCGCATGCGATACTGTTCGAAGAACCGAGCATACGAAACTCGAATTTATTGCCGGTGAAAGCAAACGGAGAAGTCCGGTTACGGTCGGTGTTGTCCCGGTTAAATTTCGGAAGCACATCGACGCCGAGTTTCATTTTTGTTTTTTTGGCGCCCTGATAAGGGGTGTCATTTTCAATTGCCTCTAATACGGCATTTAACTCATCTCCAAGAAAAATAGAAACAACAGCCGGAGGAGCTTCGTTAGCACCAAGTCTATGGTCATTGCCGGCAGTCGCAACGGAGATACGAAGCAGATCCTGATAGTCATCTACTGCTTTTATAACGGCACAAAGGAACAAAAGAAATTGAGCATTTTCATAAGGTGTCTCACCAGGAGAAAGAAGGTTTTGTCCTTTGTCTGTTGAAATCGACCAGTTGTTGTGTTTTCCGCTTCCGTTCACACCGGCAAATGGCTTTTCGTGAAGAAGACATACAAGACCATGCTTTGCAGCAATTTTTTGCATGATTTCCATTGTGAGCTGGTTATGATCGGTCGCAATATTAGTAGTTGTGTAGATTGGCGCTAGTTCATGCTGTGCAGGTGCAACTTCATTATGTTCTGTTTTTGCGAGAATCCCAAGCTTCCAAAGTTCTTCGTTGAGTTCTTCCATATATGCGGCTACACGAGGTTTGATCACGCCGAAGTAGTGATCGTCCATCTCCTGCCCTTTCGGAGGCTTCGCTCCGAATAAGGTACGACCAGTAAAACAAAGATCCGGACGTTGGTCGTACATTTCTTTGTCAATCAGGAAATATTCCTGCTCCGGACCGACGGATGAGCGGACACATTTGGCGGAATCGTTGCCGAACAGGCGAAGGATACGAATAGCCTGTCTGCTGAGTGCTTCCATGGAACGCAAAAGCGGCGTCTTCTTATCCAGAGCGTATCCGCCATAAGAACAGAATGCTGTAGGGATACAAAGGCTGTTGTCTTTGATGAACGCATAGGAAGTAGGATCCCAGGCAGTGTAACCTCTTGCCTCGAAGGTGGCGCGAAGCCCGCCGTTTGGAAAGGAAGAGGCGTCTGGTTCTCCTTTAATCAGTTCCTTGCCGGAAAATTCCATAATGACACCGCCGTCAGGTGACGGGGTGATAAAGCTGTCATGCTTTTCTGCTGTAATCCCGGTCAGTGGCTGGAACCAGTGCGTAAAATGGGTTGCTCCCTTGGAAATCGCCCAATCCTTCATAGCGGTTGCGACTGCATTGGCAACGCTGATATCCAGTTCACATCCTTCGTCTATAGTCTTTCTGAGAGAAGAATAAACTTTTGCGGAAAGGGTTGCTTTCATAACTCTGTCATCAAATACCAAATCTCCAAAATAATCTGTTACCGTTTTCATAGCATGTCCTCCATTTGTGTTACCTTAAATCATTGATGAGTTTACATTAAATAACAGGAAAGGCGTCCTCAATGTTTTTCACATTTAAGACGCCTTTGCCCTTATCAAACAAGTAGGATTTAATTAAGATTGAAAAACAAAAAAGCGTCTCTGAGTTCTTTCACTCAAAAACGCCTTTGTCTTTACGAATTGCACTATACACCTGAAAAAAGCATTTGTCAATCTTTTTTTGAAAAAAATCAGCTTGACAAGCAAGTGGAAAAAGAGTATAACACAGATAAATGAGCAAAGGCGTTCGTTCCGGAGTGATCGGAATGGACGTCTTTTCGTTTGCTTAAAATCTTATATTTACACTATTACACACAGGAAGGAGAACAATGGTATGAAATTAGAAGGTCAGGTACGTATCCCATCCGGATGTGCAATTGCAGCTGTTATTTCAAAAGAAGGGAAACGCATGTCCGGCGAGATGATCACAAATGCGATGAAGCCGATGCACGATCGTTCCAATGGACTTGGAGGAGGTTTTGCCGCTTATGGAATCTACCCGGAATACAAAGAGTTTTATGCACTGCATATGTTTTTTGACAGCCGTACAACAAGAAAAGATTGTGAAGTATTTTTGAAAGAATATTTTGAAATCGTACAATCAGAGATCATTCCGACACGCAAGATTCCGGAGATTACGGATGAGCCGATTATTTGGAGATATTTTGTCGCACCGCTCAAATCTGTGCTGTCATCTATGCAGCTTGATGAAAAAGAATTTGTGGCGCGGATAGTTATGAAGATCAACACAGAGCTCAAAGGCGCCTATGTGTTTTCAAGTGGAAAGAATATGGGGACGTTCAAGGCTGTCGGCTACCCGGAGGACGTGGGGAAATTTTACAAATTGGAAAAGTACGAAGGCTATTCATGGACCGCGCACGGCAGGTATCCAACAAATACACCGGGCTGGTGGGGCGGTGCACATCCGTTCACTTTGCTTGACTGGTCCATTGTTCATAACGGAGAGATTTCTTCCTATGATGCGAATCGTCGGTTTATAGAGATGTTTGGTTATAAATGTACGCTGCAAACAGATACAGAGGTTATCACATATATTATGGATTATCTGGTGCGTGTGCAGGGATTGACGTTTGAGGAGGCAGCGAGCGTTGTGGCAGCTCCGTTTTGGAGCACGATTGAAGGGAAGACAGATTTGGAGGACAAGGAGAAACATATTTATCTGCGCACCTTGTTTTCCAGTCTTCTGATCACAGGACCATTTTCTATTGTTCTTGGATTTGAAGGAGGTCTTATGGCATTGAATGACCGACTGAAACTCCGGTCTATGGTGGTAGGTGAAAAAGAAGACAAGGTGTTTATCGCCAGCGAGGAAGCGGCGATACGGACGATGGAGCCGCATGCGGAAAATATCTGGGCTCCTGCAGGCGGAGAACCTGTGATCATTCGAGTGAAGGACGGTGCATGTAAATGAGTTATAAATTCGTATATCCGGAATTTGAAGTAATCCGGAATGATAATCGCTGTATAAATTGTCGTCTGTGCGAAAAGCAGTGTGCAAATGAAGTGCATCATTTTGATGCGGAGCACGGAATTATGGTTGCTGATGAGACAAAATGTGTCAATTGTCAGAGATGTGTTGTGCTATGTCCGACAAGGGCGTTGAAAATTGTGAAAAGTGATGCGACATTTCGGGAAAATGCTAATTGGAAAAATGATACCATCAAGGAAATTTTCAAACAGGCTGAAAGCGGAGGAGTGCTGCTTTCTTCTATGGGGAATCCAAATCCACTGCCGGTGTATTGGGATAAGATACTGATTAATGCATCTCAGGTGACCAATCCGCCGATCGATCCACTACGCGAGCCGATGGAGACGAAAGTATTTCTGGGAAAAAAGGATCAGAAAATTGTAAGAGACGATAATGGAAAAATCCGTTGTGAGCTTCCGCCACAGTTAGAGCTTTCTATGCCGATTATGTTCTCGGCGATGAGTTATGGTTCGATTAGCTACAATGCACATGAATCACTTGCACGCGCGGCTTCTGAACTGGGGATTTTTTATAACACCGGTGAGGGTGGGCTTCACGAAGATTTTTATTGCTATGGAGAGAACACGATCGTGCAGGTAGCTTCCGGACGTTTTGGCGTACATGAGGAATATCTAAATGCCGGAGCTGCGATTGAAATTAAGATGGGACAGGGTGCAAAACCGGGAATCGGAGGGCATTTGCCTGGGACGAAGATTGTTGGAGACGTCTCTCGAACCCGTATGATTCCGGAAGGCTCTGACGCAATCTCGCCGGCTCCGCACCATGATATTTACTCTATCGAAGATCTGCGGCAGCTTGTCTTTTCTGTGAAAGAGGCGACAGAATATAAAAAACCGGTTATTGTCAAAGTGGCAGCAGTACATAATATTGCGGCGATAGCAAGCGGAATTGCACGGAGCGGGGCAGATATTATTGTGATAGATGGATTCCGTGGAGGGACAGGCGCAGCGCCGACAAGAATCCGTGACAATGTGGGAATTCCAATTGAGCTTGCACTTGCAGCTGTCGATCAGAGACTTCGAGACGAGGGTATTCGAAATAACGTATCCCTTGTAGTTGGCGGCTCAATACGAAGTGCATCGGATGTTGTCAAGGCAGTCGCCTTAGGTGCAGATGCCTGTTATGTTGCCACAGCGGCACTGCTTGCGATGGGATGTCATCTTTGCCGTACTTGCCAGACTGGAAAATGTAACTGGGGAATTGCAACACAGCGTCCAGAGCTGGTGAAGCGCCTCAATCCAAATGAAGGAAGCGCCCGTCTTGTCAACTTGATGCATGCTTGGAATCATGAGATTAAGGAGTTGATGGGAGGCATGGGCATTAATTCTATTGAAGTCCTTCGCGGCAACCGTCTGATGCTGCGTGGCATTGGTATGACAGAAAAAGAGCTTGAGATTCTCGGTATTTTTCATGCAGGAGAGTAGAAAACGGAGGTGTGATAGCAATTATGTTGATAAATGCAAAGGAAATGGACTATAAAACTTTGAATGAGAAGCTGCGTTTTGCAGACGAGGATGTGACGATAGAAAATTGCTGTGGACAGCGTTTTATCGCATCTGCAATGTCGGGACATGCCGTCACAATTGAAGGGGTTCCGGGGAATGCCTTAGGCGCGTATTTAAATGGCGGAGAGATCACTGTTTACGGAAATGCCCAGGATGCGGTCGGAGATACTATGAATGAAGGGAAAATAGTCATACATGGAAATATCGGTGACGCGGCAGGATATGCAATGCGGGGCGGTAGGATTTTTGTAAAGAACAATGCCGGATATCGTGCCGGCATTCATATGAAGGCGTACAAGGAAAAGGTTCCGGTTATGGTTATCGGAGGTACAGCGGGAAGTTTTCTCGGGGAATATCAGGCTGGCGGAGTGATCGTTGTACTTGGTCTGGAAACAGAGCAAGAGAAGATTGTCGGATTCTTCCCATGCACAGGGATGCATGGGGGAAAAATGTTTTTGCGCTCGGACTGTAAAGATGTAACGTTCCCGGAACAGGTGACGGCAAAGAGGGCAGAGGCACAAGATATGGAGGAGTTACGGGAGTATGTGTCAGAATATTGCGACTTGTTCGGATATGATATCGAAACAGTTTTGGAGGCGCCGTTTACTGTCGTAACACCGGACAGCAAAAATCCGTATCGACAGATGTATGTAGCCAATTAAGAGTGTTTTTCTGTGATTTTTGTTAATGACTCTGTAATGATATTGTAATCTTATGGACGCTGAATTTAGTTGTAATATTGGGGAAAGTATAGTAAGATAAAAAAATAGAAACACTAATGGAAATAATAAGGAAAGAGGCGATTCGTAATGCAAACAATTTTCTGGCTTATTTTGTTCGTAGTGCTTGTAGTGATTGAGATTGCTACGCTTGGACTGACCACGATATGGTTTGCCGGAGGTTCCATTGTTGCCTTTATTTTGGCGATAGTAGGATTTAGCTTACCGGTACAGATTGTGGCATTCCTCGTATCTTCTATCTTACTGCTCGTCCTGACAAGACCAATCGCAATAAAATATTTTAATCAGGAACGAAAGCTTACGAACGCAGAGAGCCTGATCGGACAGAAGGCGGTTGTCATTGAGACAGTAGATACACTTCATAATGTCGGAAGAGTGGAAGTAAACGGACAGCAGTGGTCTGCAAAGACGGATGAACCGCACGAAGTGATTGAGAAGGACGCGGTTGTATCTATCGAAGGGATACAAGGAGTGAAACTGATTGTAAGACTAAAGGAGGCGTAAAATTATGGATGCAGGGAGTGTAGGAAGTATCATTACAAGTGTTGTGTTAGTGGCTATCATAGTCATTGTAGTAGGTCTTTTGATATCGTGTGTAAAGATTGTTCCGCAGGCGCAGGCTCTTGTTGTGGAGAGACTGGGAGCATATCAGGCGACATGGGCAGTTGGCTTGCATTTTAAGATCCCGATTATCGAAAGAGTGGCAAGACGTGTGGATCTCAAAGAACAGGTTGTAGATTTTGCACCACAGCCGGTTATCACAAAAGATAACGTAACAATGCGGATTGACACGGTTGTATTTTATCAGATTACAGATCCAAAGATGTTCTGTTACGGAGTTGCCAATCCGATCATGGCAATTGAGAATCTGACAGCGACTACACTGCGTAATATTATCGGTGATTTGGAATTAGACCAGACATTGACATCCAGAGAGACAATCAACACAAAGATGAGAGCATCTCTTGATGTGGCCACAGATCCTTGGGGAATCAAGGTTAATCGTGTGGAATTGAAAAATATTATTCCGCCTGCAGCGATTCAGGATGCGATGGAGAAACAGATGAAAGCAGAACGTGAAAGACGTGAAGCGATTCTTCGTGCAGAAGGAGAAAAGAAATCTACAATTCTTGTAGCAGAAGGTAATAAAGAATCTGCAATCCTTGATGCAGAGGCAGAAAAACAGGCGGCAATTCTCCGTGCGGAAGCTGAAAAAGAAAAGATGATCAGAGAAGCTGAAGGTGAAGCTGAGGCAATCTTAAAAGTGCAGCAGGCGAATGCCGATGGTATCCGTTTCCTGAAAGAGGCTGGTGCCGATGAGGCGGTTCTTACGATGAAGAGTCTGGAAGCATTTGCAAAAGCGGCTGACGGCAAGGCGACGAAGATTATTATTCCATCTGAGATTCAGGGAGTTGCAGGACTTGTGAAATCCTTGGTAGAGGTCGGAGCGGAAAAAGACGGTTAGATGTTGAGGGGTGTGCGAGAGCATGCCCCTTTTGTGGTATCAGGAGGGAAGAAAACGTGAAAGCGAAGATAGACTTGACGAAAGAGTATGGACTGATTTTAGATGGCGGAGGTGCAAGGGGAGCTTATCAGATTGGTGCGTGGAAGGCGCTTGTGGAGGCAGGTGTGAAAGTGAATGCGGTAGCCGGAACCTCGGTTGGCGCATTAAATGGAGCATTGATCTGCATGGGAGGTGTAAAGCAAGCGGAAAAAATCTGGAGTGAGATGACATTTTCGCGTGTGATGGACGTAGATGACGTATGGATGGAACGGTTGTTCAACAAAGAAAATACGCTCGGTGAAGTGATCTCAGAGATGAAAAAGAGGCTGTCAGACGGTGGGATTGATATCACTCCGCTTAAGAATATGATCCATGAGATGGTGGATGAGAAGAAGATAAGGGGGTCTGGAATGGAATTTTGCCTGCTTACGTTTTCCATATCGGATATGAAGGAGTTGGATCTTAGTATTCATGATATTCCGGAAGGGCTTTTGGAGGATTTTTTGCTGGCAAGTGCATACCTGATTGGATTTAAGAATGAAAAACTGCACGGAAGAACGTATGTGGATGGCGGAGTCATCAACAATGTGCCGACAGGCTCACTTGTGAAAAGGGGATATAAGAACCTGATACAAATTCGTATCTATGGTCCGGGAAGAGAACCGCGGGTGAAGCTGTCAGAGGATACGACGATGTATGAGATTGCGCCGCGGGTGAAACTAGGAAGCATCATTGAATTTTACGGAAAACGCAGCAGACAGAATCTGAAAATCGGCTATTACGATGCGAAACGGATGATTTATGGACTTGCCGGAACGATTTATTATATTGAACAAACACGAAAAGAGTGGTATTATGAAAAAATATTAAGTGGTTTGAGTGAGATTGAGAAGGCAGAGATTGCGTTTGTGCTGAAATTGTCTCATGGATTCTCCGATGAAACACTCTATATGGCGATGCTTGAGGCGAGTGCAAAATTACTTCATGTGCCAAAGTATCAGATTTATACGGTACAGGCATTAGAAGAGGCAGTATATCGAAGATATGAGCGTCTCAGAGATCAGATTAATTTACCAAGATTTGTACATGTGTTCATGGAAATCAGAAAGGATAGTAAAATGAATTTAAAAGGACGTAATTTTTTGACACTGAAAGACTTTACTCCAGATGAGATTATGTATCTGGTTGATCTGGCAGCAGATCTGAAAGAAAAGAAAAAACAGGGAATTACCGGAAATTCTCTGAAAGGGAAGAACATTGCATTGATTTTTGAAAAACCGTCGACAAGAACTCGGTGTGCATTTACTGTGGGTGCGTGTGATGAGGGCGGTATTCCGACTTATTTATCAGAGCATGATATTCAGCTGGGACACAAGGAGAGCATTCAGGATACGGCTCGTGTTCTCGGGCGTATGTTTGACGGGATTGAATTCCGCGGCTTCAAACATGAGCATGTGGAAGCGCTTGCAAAATACAGCGGAGTTCCGGTGTGGAATGGCTTGACAGATGAGTATCATCCAACACAGATTCTTGCAGACCTTTTGACGATGAAAGAACATTTTGGGTATGTAAAAGGACTGAAATTCGTATATCTTGGAGATGGGAGAAACAATATGGCGAACAGTCTTATGATCGGATGTTCGAAAGTAGGTGTTGATTTTGTTATCATTGCGCCAAAAAAACTGTGGCCGGGAGAAGAACTGGTTACGTTGTGTGAAGGGTACGCAAAAGAAGCTGGTTCCTCAGTCTGTGTGACAGATTCCATCGATGCAGTTGAGGGCGCGGATGTGTTGTATACGGATGTATGGTGCTCTATGGGTGAGGAAGATAAAGCGGTTGAGCGAATTGCGCTTTTAAGTCCTTATCAGATCAATCAGGAACTGATGGACAAGACCGGAAAAGAGGGAACAATCTTCATGCACTGTCTTCCGGCGGTGAAAGGCAAAGAGGTGACGGAAGATGTATTTGAAGGAAAGGCATCAGTAGTATTTGATGAAGCGGAGAATCGTCTTCATACAATCAAGGCGGTTATGGTCGCAACACTTGGAGAATAAGCAGAGAAAGAGGACGAGTTGTGAAAGCAGAGATTTTAAAAATGCTTCGGGAAAGTAAAGAATATGTGTCGGGGCAGCAGTTGTGTGAACGGCTTCAGGTATCGAGAACAGCAGTGTGGAAAGTGATCAAGCAGTTGGAGAATGAAGGGTATCAGATTGAGGCCGTAAGAAACAGAGGATATCGAATTGTGGAATGTCCGGACGTGCTTTCGCAAGAGGAGATAGAAAGCCTGATGCAGACAGAGTGTATGGGAAGGCATGTCATTTATTATGAAGAGACAGACTCGACGAATACAAGGATCAAACATCTGGCGGAACAGGGAAAAAAGCATGGCACGTTAGCGGTCGCTGACCGTCAGAATTCCGGAAAAGGAAGGCGTGGAAGATCTTGGGAATCTCCGCTGGGCGAAAATATCTATATGTCTCTGCTTTTAAGACCGACGATGGAGCCATCCAAAGCCCCTATGCTGACATTGGTGATGGCGTATAGTGCGGCGATGGCGATCCGAGAGCAGGAAGGACTTGAAGTCGGAATTAAATGGCCGAATGATCTTGTGATTGGAACGAAGAAAATATGTGGAATTCTAACGGAGATGAGTGCCGAGATTGATTATATCAACTATGTTGTAATTGGAGTCGGAATCAATGTGAATATGCAGTCTTTTCCGGAAGAACTGTGTGAAAAGGCGACCTCATTGCGTGTGGAAAAGGAAAGCCCGATAAAACGTTCTGCATTGATTGCATGTATCATGAAAAAGTTTGAGGAAAACTATGAGCGGTTTGCAAAAGAACAGAATTTAAAATTTTTGCAGGAGGATTACAATCGTCTTCTAGTAAGCAAAGAAAAAGAAGTGAGAGTTCTGGAGCCTGGAGGCGAATATAACGCCTATGCATTGGGCATCAACGAGACAGGTGAATTGCTTGTAAGAAAAGAAGATGGCGAAGAGGAGACTGTTTTTGCGGGAGAAGTCTCTGTGCGCGGAATCTACGGGTATATTTAGGAGGAATGTATGTACGAAGAAAAAATTGTACTGTGTGGTGCGAATTCATATGATAGAAAGTTTTATCTGAATCCGGATTTTGAGGTACTTCCAGACAGCATCAAAGATGAACTGAAGATCATGTGTGTATTGTACACGGAGGACGTAGGAGGGATTCTGACATTGGTATTTGAAGAAGATGGGGAGCTTATGTTTGAGGTTACGACAGAGGACAATGATCTGCTTTTTGATGAAATCGGAAGTCATCTGAAGATTAAAGAACTTCAGAGAACCAAAAAAGAACTGCTGGAGTCTTTGCAGTTGTATTATAGAGTATTCTTTTTAGGGGAGGAAGTATGATGCTGCTGGTAATTGATGTGGGAAATACAAATATCACTCTGGGAGTATTTGAAAAAGAAAAATTAGAGGCGACATTTCGCATGACGGCGAAACAACCAAGAACTTCGGATGAATATGGAATCAAGCTCTGTACGTTATTGGAACACAGAGGATTTGATATCGAAGAGATTGATGCGGTGATCGTGTCGTCGGTTGTGCCGGACATTATGCACTCTCTTGGGAGCGCGATCATTAAGTATTTCCATATAAAGCCGCTCATCGTATCGCCAAATTTGGAGACCGGACTTCAGATAAACACAGAAAATCCGAAGGATACGGGACCTGATCGAATTGTAGATGCGGTTGCTGCTTATGAAAAATATGGCGGTCCGGTCATAGTCATTGATTTTGGAACTGCGACGACCTATGATGTGGTAAGTGAAAAGGGAGTCTTTGAAGGTGGTGTGATTTCTCCGGGAATCCGCACATCAGCGAGAGCATTGTGGGGCGGGGCATCTATGCTTCCGGAGATTGAGATAAAAAAGCCGGAGTCTATTCTTGCAAAAGAGACTGTATCCAGTATGCAGGGGGGGCTTGTGTTCGGCTATATCGGACAGACAGAATATATTGTCAACAAAATCAAAAAGGCTGGATTTGCAAATGCAAAGGTTGTAGCTACAGGCGGACTGGGGAATATTATTGTATCTGAGACAGATGTTGTGGATATCTATGACCCGGAATTGACGCTGGAAGGGTTACGCATTATTTACGAAAAAAACAAAGGGTTAAATTAGAATGAAAACGTTAAAAATTGGGACGGTAGAATTAGAAAATCCATATATTTTAGCACCGATGGCAGGGGTGACAGACCTGCCTTTTCGTCTGCTGTGCAAAGAACAGGGAGCGGGACTTTTGTGCATGGAGATGGTAAGCGCAAAAGCGATACAGTATAACAATAAGAATACAAAGGCGTTGTTGGAGATTCATCCGGAAGAATTGCCGGTATCTCTCCAGTTATTTGGATCTGATCCGGATGTGATCAGTGAGATTGCAAAACGAATAGAGGAACTTCCATTTTCCATACTGGATATCAATATGGGGTGTCCGGTTCCGAAGATTGTGAAGAATGGAGAAGGTTCCGCATTGATGAAAAATCCGAAACTGGTGTATGAGATTGTCAGAAAGACGGCAAGGGCAATTCAAAAGCCGGTCACAGTGAAAATCCGAAAGGGATTTGATGATACTTGCATCAACGCGGTAGAGATTGCGAAAATTATTGAGGATGCCGGAGGAAAAGCGGTGGCGGTTCATGGAAGAACGAGAGAACAGTATTATTCCGGAAAAGCAGACTGGGATATTATCCGTCAGGTGAAAGAGGCGGTATCCATTCCGGTTATTGGGAATGGAGATGTTGTATCGGGAGAAAGTGCAATTGCGATTCAAAAAGAGACAGGTTGTGATGGCGTGATGATTGGCAGGGGAGCACAGGGAAATCCGTGGATTTTTTCAGAACTTTTGGAGTATGAGCAAACCGGAAAGATGCCACAACGTCCGAGTGTGGAAGCGATTAGGAAGATGATGCTTCGTCATGCACAGCTTCAGATGCAATATAAGGGAGAATATCTCGGAATCCGTGAGATGCGAAAACATGTATCGTGGTATACAAGTGGACTCCCAAACTCAGCAAAACTGCGAGATGAGATTAATCGAGTGGACAACTATGAGGAATTGGAAAAATTATTGGAAGAAAGACTGAAAGAAGAGATTTGATCAGTGGAGTTGTATAAAATATCCTGTAGATGTAAAACAAAACATTTATACAGGGTATTTTTTTGATTTTTTTCTTGTGGACAGATATTTTGATAATCATTATAATAGAAAATGGGTTTTAAACAAGAATATTATTGTTGGTTTTGCATAATCTTGTTTGCTCGTGTTGTGTTTTGAGTAAAATTGGGAGGAAAGAATATGAAAAAGAGAAGAAGAGTTTTAGCTTTGTTGCTCGCTGCGACTTTGACATTCAGCAGTTTTTCGGGAACGGCCATGGCGAAATCGGAGACAAGACCTGCGAATGGAACGACAAAAGAACAACCGTTTTGGAGTGGAACAGGGGGAAGTGATAAATTCCGTATTCCTTGTTTGGTATCTTTGAATGATGGAACACTGGTAGCAGGATGTGATGCCAGATGGACAACTTACGCAGATGGAGGCGGATTGGATACAATTGTATCTTATTCCAAGGACAAAGGAGACAACTGGAATTACACATTTGCAAACTATTTAGGGGATAACGGCAATGTTTGGAACAGTGCATCAACAGCGTTTATCGATCCGGCAATGGCAACAGACGGGGAAAATGTCTACATGATTGCGGATCTTTATCCAGCTGGATATGCATTAAATGGTGCAAAAGCATCTCCGGTTCCGGGAAAGAGTCATGATGCGAAAGGAAATATTCTTTTGGCAGATGCAAAGAACTGGAGCGATGTGTGGGGAACAGAGCGTACACAAGCTTCCAATTATACATATCATTTAGAAAAGAATACAAAGAAAGATGCAGAATCTGCATATTTAATCAAAGATAAAGACGGAAATACTGTAGATGGATATACTGTAGATGCATATTTTAATGTGGAAGGGAATGGTGTAGATACCAATCTTTTTGAGGCAGAGTCACCGTTTCAGGTATGGCCGACTGATTATCTGTATCTGACATCTTCTGCAGATGGCGGAAAAACATGGTCTGAGCCTTCGATTTTGAATTTGAGAAAAGACTCTGAACAGTCACTTTTAGTGGGTCCGGGACGTGGAATGGTTACATCCACAGGAAGAATCGTATTTACTGCATATGAGTTTACAAAAGGTGACAAGAATAGTGCTGCTATTTATTCTGATGACAAAGGAAAGACATGGAAACGAGGTGCATCTGTGTCCGATTGGAGTTCAGAGGCAGTTGTGACAGAGGCTGATGATAAGTTGTACATGTTTACCCGTCATGGCGGATATTATGTATCTGACAATTTTGGAGAGACGTGGTCTCCTAAGAAAGAGATGGGTATTTCCTATAATCTGAATTGTCAGCTGACAGCGATTACCTATTCTCAGAAAATTGATGGAAAGACAGCAATCTTATTTGCAGCACCATCCAATACAGGAAGTCGTGCAGCAGGAAAGATTTTCGTAGGTCTTGTACAGGAAGACGGTTCTATCAAGTGGGAATATGACTATAGCATTAACGGATCTGCATACTACGCATATTCTTGTCTGACAGTATTGCCGGACGGAACAGTTGGACTTCTCTACGAAAATGCAGATACACAGTTGACATATAAGAATTTAGATATCAATGATATTGCGAAGGGTGCGGCAATCGGAAATATCTGGTGTACAGATGGAGGGGGAAAAACAGTGGCAGATGTCACGATGAAATCCGGCGAGAGCAAAGAATTTACAGTAAACGGTATGGAAGACGGCGCAGAGGTAACTGTATCTTCAGATGACAAGGGAGTTGTCGAAGCTTTATATGCAGACGGAAAACTTACAGTGACTTCAAAAGAAGTGGAAGGTCTGGAGAGAGCAGTTGTGACATTGAAATCCGGCAATGCATCTACAAAAATCAGAGTGACGGTGACAGATTCTGAAAACTATGAGATTGTGGATCTCAGAATTGGAGATACAAAAACTTATGTAGATAAGACTGGAAACTACGCTGACAGTAGTTTAGAAGGATTGGATAAGACAATTGCAGAAGTGGAACTGAAAGGGGAAGATCCTCAGACAGTAGAAACACAGGTAAAAGCACAGAATGCAACTGCACAGGCAAAATTTGATGGTGAGAAAAAATCGCTAGACAGCTGTCTGTTTACATTTGATAAAGTTGAGAATAAAAATGATACATATAAGATTTCTGCGCAGGCAGGAGATGCCAAAGTATATGTAAATCATAAAAAAGCACCTTCTAAATGTGTATCTACAACAACAGAAACAGAAATTTTGTTAGAACAAAAGGCAGATGGAACGGTTGCATTGAAAGATCTATCTTCCGGAGCGGCTGGCTCATATTTGTATTTTTGGAAGGCAGATAATTCTAAATTGCATTTTGACAGAAATAGCAGTGCTGATGCAAACTGTCAATTAGAACTGTGGAAAAAAGCAGGCAAAGCAAGTGAAGAATCAGAACTTCCGGGATATGAGAAAGTGACAGAGATTGCTCAGATTACAAACGGTGGACAGTATTTGATTGCAGCGAAAGCGAACGACGGAAGCTATTATGTAGTGAATCCGGCTTCTGGCTCTAATAATTTTGACCATGTAGCGAAAGTAATCAAAGAGCAGGTAGAAGTAAAACCGGAGGCAGCAGTGCAACTCGGAAACGATGCACAGTTTAACGGAGAGAAAAAGAGAATCAGCGAATGTCTGTTTACCTTTGACAAACAGGATGATGGAAAATTCATCGTTTCATCTACAACAGCAGACGGTCAAACAGTATATTTGACACCGAAGATGGCAACTTCTGCGACAACACCGCTTACAACAACTCGTGGGGCGATTGAAGTGGCAAAAGGAAGCCAAGGATTTACATTTACGCAGTCAGAAGGAGGAACAAGGGGAGGAATCCTGTTCTTCTGGAAAGACAATGAAGCAAAATTACACTTTGACAGAAATAGTACTGTAGATGCAAACGGCAGATGTGATTTTGATATTTATAAACAATCGGAGACTGCATCTGACAGTGGAATCGCAGGATATGAAAAAGTAACAGAGCTGGCAGAAATTACAGATAACGGACAGTACCTGATTGTGGCAAAGGCTAATAATGGAAGTAATTATCTGTTGAATCCGGCACAGGGAAATGACAAATACAGCTATGTTGCTAAAGTGACAGGCGAGATGTACGAGGGTGAGACAACAACTGCAAATACAGAAATTACAATTACAGGAAAAGCAGAAGGTCAGACATCTGTGACAATTGGAGATACCACATATTATATTGTCGTAAAAAATGATGTGAAAGAAGTGACATTAAAAGTAGGCGACACATATAATGTGCCTGGAAAAATTGTGAAAGAAGAAGGAGACACAAACAGCATCAAAAAAGAAGCTCGTGATGATATGCCTCCTTACAAGGCAATTACAAAAGTGGAAGAAGGAACATATCTGTTCGGAAGCAATACACACATTATGCTAAATTCGGCAAGCACAGTGGCAGGAGATCCGAAAGGTCTTGGAATGTCATCTGCAAACTTTAACACAGGTGAATATAAAGATTCTATGTGGACGCTTAAGAAATCCGGAAATGGTTACACAATGCAGGATGCGAATGGAAAATATGTAAACATTTCAGGACAGAATGTAGAGCTGACAGATACGCCGCAGGTGCTTACAATTGGAGACAGCAAACATGGTGGATTTGCAGTGTCAAATGGTTCTAACTATTTGAATAACTGGTCAGGATCAAACAATAAAGTGGCTGCATGGAGCGCAGATGACAATGCATGGTATTTCTACAAAGCATCAGAAGGAAATGTGATTACAGCAAATGCGGCTGGAGAAGTAACTTTAGTTACAGAAGGAACAACTTATAAAATTACAATTAAAGGTACACAGGAATGCGATCATTCATATACATGGGAAGAGACAACAGCACCGACGTGTACAGAAAAAGGTGTGGAGACAGGAACATGTAGTAAATGTAATGGCACAACTACAAGAGAAATTGCAGCACTTGGACATGATTTTGGCGAGTGGACAGTAGAAAAAGAGGCAACTGAGACAGAAACAGGATTGGAAGTTCGTACTTGTAAGCGAGAAGGCTGTGATGTGAAGGAGACAAGAGAAATTCCGAAACTTCCGGTTGCACCAGAACAGGTAGATAAATCAGCATTAGAGAAATATTACAATGAATGTTTGGCATATTACAAAGAGGCTGATTACACAGCTGACAGCTGGAAAGGATATCAGGCAGCAATGGCTAACGCAAAAGCTGTATTGGACGATGAAGATGCTACAGAGCAGGATGTAGAAGATGCGATTGTAGAAATCAAAGATGCGGTGGATGGTTTGAAACGAGTTCCGGATGTCACAAAACCAAACAATGACAAAAATGACAGCAACAACAATGATAACAGTAAGCCGGCAAAAACAGGTGATACAGCTTCAGCAGTTCCATTTATGTTAGGAATGGCAGGATGCCTTGGCGCAGCGGTTGAAGTTATCCGCAGAAGATTTGGAAAATAAAATATAACAGATCATATTTAAGGTGAAAGGGATGTCGAAGACGACATCCCTTTTGCTGAAGTTGAGATAAAAATTGACAAAAGATGACAGTGTGATACAATAGATTGGAAATGACAAATTTCATATAGCAATTTGCTAGGGGAGCCATGAGCTGAGAATCACACAGATGTGTGTTGACCCTCATTACTTGAACCGGTTAGTACCGGCGGAAGGAAGCAGTACCAAAGTGGTTCCTCCTGTAAAAAATTATTTTAGGAGGTTTTTTTATGTCATTTTTTGTATCAACAACAGAGGGTGGGTATCAACTCACCACAGCGGGATATGTTGCAGCTGCAGTGATTTTAATTGCATTGATTGTGCTTGCGACAGTTCTGGCAAAGAAAGAGAAAAAGGAAAAGAAGAAAATGGGGACAAAGCAGCTTGTGTTCTGTGCGATGGCAGTGGCACTTGCGATGGTGACATCTATGTTAAAGGTTTATTCTTTCCCATTTGGCGGTTCTATTACATTGTTCAGCATGTTGTTCATCTGCTTTGTAGGTTATGTGTATGGTCCGGCAACAGGAATTTTGACAGGAGCTGCATATGGTGTACTACAATTTATTATTGAGCCGTATATTTATTTTCCACTGCAGGTATTGGTTGACTATCCGCTCGCATTCGGGGCACTTGGATTGTCCGGAGTATTTGCAGAGTCCAAGCATGGACTGGTAAAAGGCTATCTGCTCGGTGTGTTTGGAAGATATGTATTTGCAGTCATTTCTGGATGGATTTTCTTTGGAGAATATGCCTGGGATGGATGGGGAGCGCTCCCATATTCCTTGGTATATAATGGATGCTACATATTTGCTGAGGCGGTGATTACAGTTATTATAATCTCTATTCCGGCAGTGTCAAAGGCATTGAAAAAAGTAAAAATATCGGCAGTAAATGTATAGCTTTTCAAGCTGTCAAATATCTGCTATAATACATTTTGCGTTTATAAAATCAGAGCAGTGATCTGCTCTGGACTGGTTCGAAAACTTCCCAGAATAAAAAACTAAGGATTGAAAAGCAAAAAGGAAAAGAGTCCGGGCAGCCGGACTTTTTAGAGTGAGCCGTATCCTTGGAGATGCGGCTCTTTTTTACGCGAAAGGAGATTGGAGAATGAATGCAAAAAGAAAAATTATCATTGATTGTGACACGGGCATTGATGATGCCTTGGCACTGATGCTGGCACTTGCATCACCGGAGTTGGAAGTTATCGGAATCACAGCAGTCTGTGGAAATGTGCCGGTGGATATCGGTGTGGAAAATATCCGAAAGGTATTAAATGTCATGAATCGACTTGACATCCCGGTATACCGAGGGGAGGAAAAACCGTTAAGGCGGGAATATATCAGCGCTCAGGATACACATGGAATGGATGGTCTTGGGGAAAGTGGATACGAGAATGTGCCGGGGAGCGCGCAAGAAAAAGATGCAGTGAGTTACATTACAGACACTTTAAGAGAGAAACAAGGTGTTTCAATTATCGCCATTGGTCCCCTGACAAATATTGCGAAAGCACTGCAGAAAGATCTGGAGGCATTTGAACAACTGGACGAATTTGTCTCGATGGGAGGCTCTTATAAAAGTCACGGAAATTGTTCGCCGGTGGCAGAGTACAATTACTGGTGTGATCCGGACGCTGCAAAATATGTGTATGAAAATCTGAGAACGAAGATTCATATGGTTGGATTAGATGTGACAAGAAAAATCGTATTGACACCGAATATTTTGGAATACATGCAAATTCTGGATACAGAGAAAGGTGAATTTGTCAAAAATATTACTCGGTTTTATTATGATTTTCACTGGGAATATGAGCGGGTGATCGGCTGTGTTATCAACGATCCGCTTGCGGTTGCATATTTTCTTAATCGGGAATTGTGCAGTGGCTTTGAAGCCTATACAACTGTGGAGACAGAGGGAATCAGTATCGGGCAATCTGTGGTGGATGCAATGAATTTCTGGAAGAAAGAGGAAAACAGCATTGTGCTCACCGAGGTGGATGAGAAGGAATTTATGGTAATGTTTTTACATAGAGTTTTTGGGAAATCAGAGCAGGAGATCAGAACAATCCTGCGACAGATTATGGCTTAGGAGGAGAAGGAAAATGAAAAAATTGACAGTGGTACAGGTTTGTTTTATTGCATTGAGTGCGGTGATTAATATTATTGGAGGAAATCTTGCGCTTGTTCTGCGGCTTCCGATTTATTTGGACAGTATCGGGACATTTCTGGCATCGGCGTTGCTTGGTCCAGTTGGAGGAGTTCTTGCCGGGGTGGTCAGCGGTGTGATTTCTGGCATCACGACAGATATTTATTCGCTCTATTTTATCCCGGTGCAGATAGTGACCGGAGTGGCAGCTGGAATTCTTTTTCGGACAACGTTGTTAAAAAAATGGAATATTTTTCTTGGGGCATTTTGTGTGTCAATTGCGGGAACAATTATCAGTGCGTGCATCACAGCGTATGTGTTTGGCGGAGTGACATCTTCCGGTTCATCGATTCTTGTGACACTTTTGCATAAACTGGGATTGAATATGGTTGCGAGTGCGTTTGTCGTACAGATTGTGACAGACTATGCAGACCGCTTGATCTCAATTGCAATTGTTGTGGCGGTTCTTGCAGTACTGTCAAATTCGATGAAACAGCAGATTCGAGAGGGAAAAACGAATGGACAGGTATAGCAAAATTACAAATAAAAATCAGAGGGAGATCGTGCTTTTAAAGGCATTTCCATGTATATGGGGGAAATGCAGATTTTGCGATTATATAGAGGATAATTCAAATCAAAAAGATGAGATGATTCGGTTAAACCACGAGATTTTGTCGCAGGTAACAGGAGAATTCGGTGTCTTGGAAGTCATCAATTCGGGGAGCTGCTTTGAACTGCCAAAAGAGACATTGGAGGAAATCCGAATCTTAATACAAACAAAAAAGATTAAGAAACTATTTTTTGAAAGCCACTGGATGTATCGTAAAAAATTGCAGGAAATGCGAGATTATATGGGGATTCCTATTGTGTTCAAAATAGGGGTGGAAACGTTTGACAATGAATTTCGCCAGCAGTATTTGAATAAAAACGCAGGATTTACAACACCGGAGGAGGTGGCGGAACTGTTCGATTCGCCGTGTCTGATGGTCGGAATCAAAGGACAAACAAAGGAAATGATCGATTATGACATTCGGATGCTGAAAGAGCATTTTAGACTGGGGACGGTCAATGTGTTTACAAACAATACGACGGATGTCGTTCGGGATGAAGAACTGGTGCGCTGGTTTTTGGAAAAATATGCGTATTTGGAAGAAGATCCGACAGTAGAAGTGCTCTATGAGAATACCGATTTTGGAGTAGGGGATTAGAAAGGTATAAGTTCAGCCATGTGGGCGGCGATAAAGAGTGAACAGTAACCATGTCGCATGTATGAAAACGAGTGGAAAACCAGCGGAATTCTTGACATTAGAGGACGTATCATGTATAATATTGAAATTGTGAAAATAAAATTATTTATCAGAATTTTTAAGGCAGAATTTTCAAAATAGATATGCTCCGAAAAGGGGCGTAAAGGGGTAAGAAAGGAAGTATAAAAATGGCAGAAAAGAAAACATTACTCACTTATGCAGGATTAAAAGCGCTGGAAGAAGAGTTGGAGAATTTAAAGGTGGTAAGACGTAAAGAAGTTGCTGTAAAGATCAAAGAAGCAAGAGAGCAGGGCGACTTATCAGAAAACGCAGAATACGATGCAGCAAAAGATGAACAGCGTGATATTGAAGCACGTATTGAAGAGATTGAGAAAATCTTGAAAAATGCAGAGGTTGTTGTAGAAGATGAAGTAGACTTTGACAAAATCAACGTAGGCTGCACTGTTTCATTATATGACGTAGAATTTGAAGAAGAAGTAGAATACAAAATCGTAGGTTCTACGGAGGCAAACAGCCTTGCAGGTAAGATTTCGAATGAGTCTCCGCTTGGAAAAGCACTGATTGGAAAAAAAGTGGGAGATAAAGTAGAGGTAGAAGCTCAGGCTGGTATCATCGAGTACGAAGTGCTGAAAATCGACAGAAGCGTATAAGAATAGGAGAGAAGAGACATGGCTGAACAAAAGAATGTACAAGAACAAGATATTAATCAATTGAGAAAAGTGCGCCGTGAGAAATTTGCAGATTTGCAGACAAATGGAAAAGATCCATTCCAGATTACAAAATATGATGCAGATGCGCACAGCCAGGAGATCAAAGATAACTTTGAGACAATGGAAGGAAAGAAAGTGTCTATCGCAGGACGTATTATGTCTAAGCGTGTGATGGGAAAAGCTTCATTCTGTAATGTGCAGGATTTACAGGGAAATATTCAGTCTTATGTTGCAAGAGACTGTGTAGGTGAGGAAGCTTATAAAGACTTTAAGAAGATGGATATCGGTGATATCGTGGGAATCAAAGGTGAGGTATTCCGCACAAAAATGGGTGAGATTTCGATCCATGCAGAGGAAGTAACATTGCTTGCAAAGAGCTTGCAGATTCTTCCGGAGAAATTCCACGGATTGACAAACACGGATTTACGTTACCGTCAGAGATATGTGGATTTGATCATGAATCCGGATGTAAAAGATACATTTGTTAAACGTTCTAAAATTTTGGCTTCTATCAGAAGATATTTAGACGGACAGGGATTTATGGAAGTTGAGACACCGATGCTGGTAGCAAATGCTGGTGGTGCAGCAGCAAGACCGTTTGAGACACATTTCAATGCTTTAAATGAAGATCTCAAACTTCGTATTTCTTTGGAATTGTATTTGAAGAGATTGATTGTCGGCGGATTGGAACGCGTTTATGAAATTGGACGAGTATTCCGTAACGAAGGTTTGGATACAAGACATAATCCGGAATTTACATTGATGGAATTATATCAGGCATATACAGATTACAACGGAATGATGGATCTGACAGAGAACTTGTACCGTTATGTGGCACAGGAAGTGCTTGGAACAACAACAATCACTTACAATGGGGTAGAGATGGATCTTGGAAAACCATTTGAGAGAATCACAATGGTAGACGCTGTAAAGAAATATGCAGGTGTTGATTTTGATGAGATTCACACACTGGAAGAAGCAAGAGCAGCTGCAAAAGAACACCACGTAGAATTTGAAGAACGTCACAAAAAAGGTGATATTCTTGCGTTATTCTTCGAAGAATTTGCAGAGGAGCACTTGATTCAGCCAACATTTGTAATGGATCATCCAATCGAGATTTCTCCACTTACAAAGAAAAAACCAGAGAATCCAGAATACACAGAACGTTTCGAGTTCTTTATGAATGGATGGGAAATGGCAAATGCGTACTCAGAGCTGAATGACCCAATCGACCAGAGAGAACGTTTCAAAGCACAGGAAGAATTGCTTGCACAAGGTGATGAAGAAGCGAACACAACAGACGAAGATTTCTTGAACGCACTTGAAATCGGTATGCCGCCAACAGGAGGTATCGGATTCGGAATCGACAGAATGTGTATGTTGTTGACAGACAGCGCAGCAATCAGAGATGTGTTACTGTTCCCGACAATGAAGTCCCTGGACGCTAAGAAGGGCGAAGGGAAGGCTGAAAAGGCAGTAGAAAATGCTGCTGTGGCAGAGGAAAAGGTTGCAGAAAAGATTGATTTCTCCAACGTAAAAATCGAACCATTGTTTGAAGAAATGATTGATTTCGATACCTTTGCAAAGGCTGATTTCCGTGCAGTAAAGATTCTGGAATGTGAAGCAGTACCGAAGTCAAAGAAGCTTTTAAAGTTCACTCTGGATGACGGAACAGACCGGAAACGCACGATTTTAAGCGGTATTCACGAGTATTACGAGCCAGAAGATCTGATTGGCAAGACAGCGATTGCAATCGTAAATTTGCCTCCGAGAAAGATGATGGGCATTGATTCCGAGGGTATGCTGATTTCAGCAGTACACGAGGAAGATGGACATGAGGGATTAAATCTTCTCATGGTGAATGACTGGATTCCGGCAGGTGCGAAGTTGTACTAAGAATCAGAAAATCCATAGACTTTTATGAGTTTATCGAGTGTTTGACATCAAATTGACATCAAATTTGTGTCATTCGGTGGACTAATATGGACTGAAAAGGGATGTTTTAGAAATCAGAACCTTTCAAAACTTAATAGTTGAATGCTATTAAAAGGACATTTTCCAATAAAACGGAGAGTGTCCTTTTTCTGTTGTTATGGTCAAAACAAAATCAAAATAACACAAGGAGGGTTCTATTATGACAAGTACAGCGTTAGGAGCAGAAACCAAAAAGGAAGAAAAGATTATTTTTATCAGCGATGCACATGAGAAATTCTACTACGAGAAGTTAAAGGAAGTCCGGTATCAGGATGTTTACCACAAGGCACTCTGCTATTGTCTTGGGATCAGCGATGATACCAGAAGAAATGTTTACAGAATTTATGATTTCAAAACAGGATGCGTAATAACAGAGTGTTTACACGAAGGCTGGCAGACCAGTGGAAGTGTGAGAGTGATCAGAATGGCATTCAATCTGTATTGCAATGGAACACCAAGTGTTTCCGATTATGAAGATGCAGAAGAACAGGTGGACGAGTGCAGGCAGTACACGGTGGAGGAAATATTCTGCTGTGCTTATGCACCATATTTCTGGCAGGCAATTCAGATTCGGTATCCGGAATATGCCACATACAACCATAAGCTGTATGCCTTATTGGGAGGAACAGACTAATGTTAAAAGTCAGATTGATGGGAACAAAGAATGATATTAAGTGGTTCGGAAAGATTTTGCAGAGGAATCCGAAAGTGGAAGTAACGGAGTTTTCCGAGATGTATCCGAATAAGGGAACGAAGAAATTTTACAGGGCGTATGTAGAAGTAAAGAAAAGAAACGTAGCAGAAAAATAGCAGAAAACAAAGGAGAATCTATCATGTGTAAAATAATCGCAATCGCAAACCAAAAAGGTGGTGTGGGCAAGACCACCACAACCAGTAATTTAGGCATAGGATTGGCAAAACAGGGCAAGAAAGTCCTGCTGATTGATGCCGATGCACAGGGCAGTCTGACAGACAGTCTTGGCTTCACAGAGCCGGACAAGCTAGAGGAAACACTTGCAACAGCACTTGGCAATATCATCAATGATGAAGATATGGAAGCGGATTATGGTATCCTGAAACACAAAGAGGGAATTGACCTGATGCCGGGAAACATTGAGCTTTCCGGTCTGGAAGTATCACTTGTAAATGTGATGAGCAGAGAGCTTGTGATGCGTTCCTACATAGAGCTGGTAAAGGATAATTATGATTATATT
Organism: Coprococcus phoceensis; assembly: GCF_900104635.1. Taxonomy (NCBI): domain Bacteria; kingdom Bacillati; phylum Bacillota; class Clostridia; order Lachnospirales; family Lachnospiraceae; genus Coprococcus; species Coprococcus phoceensis. Next base: position 2,706,086 of record NZ_FNWC01000007.1, on the reverse strand, counting down.
CTGATTGACTGTATGCCCTCTCTCGGCATGATTACTATAAACGCTTTTGCCTGTGCGGACAGTATTCTGATTCCAGTGCAGGCGGCATATCTTCCGGCAAAAGGGTTGCAGCAGCTTATTAAGACCATAGGAAAGGTCAGGAGACAGATTAACCCGAAGCTGATGATTGAGGGGATTCTGCTGACAATGGTGGATGCTCGAACCAATTATGCAAAGGACATTACTGCATTACTGGTGGAGAATTACGGTAGCAAGGTGCGGATATTTGAAAACAGTATTCCCATTTCCGTCCGTGCGGCAGAGATTTCCGCAGAGGGTGTCAGTATCTACGAACATGATCCGAAAGGCAAAGTAGCCGCTGCTTATCAGTCTTTGACGGAGGAGGTGCTTGGGAATGAGTAAAGCAGGAAGTGCCGCAAAGGTAAAATTAAGCAGTTATGATGATTTATTTGGAAATGCAGAAGAAAAGACAGGGAGCGAAGAGCAGATTATCAGAGCCAAGCTCACGGATTTGCATGAGTTTAGAAATCATCCGTTCCGTGTACTGGACGATGAAAAAATGGAAGAAACAACGGAAAGCATCAGTAAGTATGGGGTGCTCGTACCGGGAATTGCAAGACCGAGGGCAGAGGGTGGCTATGAAATCATAGCCGGACACCGCAGAAAACGAGGTTCAGAACGGGCAGGAAAAGAGGATATGCCTGTGATAGTCCGCAATTATACAGACGATGAAGCTACGATTATCATGGTGGATTCCAACATTCAGCGTGAGGACATTCTGCCAAGTGAGAAGGCGAAAGCTTATGCCATGAAATACGAGGCTATGAAGCATCAGGGCAGAAAAGGAAACGGAAATACGCTTGACGAGGTAGGAGAAGCTGCCGGAGAAAGCGGAAAGACGGTGCAACGGTATATCTGGCTTGCAAGGCTGTCCGATGAGCTGCTAGAGTTGGTTGACAGAAAGAAAATCGGTCTGGTACAGGGTGTTGACATTTCCTTTCTGTCGGAAGATGCACAACAGTGGGTGCTGGTAATCCTTGAGGAAAGCGGAGCAAATATTTCCACAGTACAGTCTGCCAAGCTGAAGGAATATGGGAAAAGCGGCGAACTGACGCTGCCGATGGTGCGTCTGATACTGACCGAGGAAAAGCCGAAAGAGAGGAAAGTTACAATCAAGTCTGAAAAAATCAGCCAGTTTTTTTCAGAGGAATACTCCAGCGAAGAGATTGAGGGGATTATCCTGCAATTATTGGAGGAATGGCAGAAGAAACAGTAAAGGGGGTGCGGTAAAATGGGTAAACAGATACAGTTTGATTATTACTATGGGATTGAAGCAGAACAGTTTTCCTTTTATCGTGTTCCTCGGTTGCTGATTAAAGACGAGCGTTTCAAGGGGCTTAGCAGCGATGCCAAGCTCCTGTACGGTCTGATGCTTGACCGTATGTCACTGTCTATGAAAAATGGCTGGTTGGATGAAGAAAACAGAGCCTATATCATTTATACTCTTGATAATGTCATGGAGGATTTGGGATGTGCAAAAGCAACCTGTGTTAAGATTATGAAAGAGTTGGACAGTGATAATGGGATAGGATTGATCGAAAAGAAACGCAGGGGACTTGGAAAACCGGATATTATTTATGTAAAGAATTTTGCCACAATAGGAGAAGCAGAAGAAGAAACGCCTGCAAATGCTGATGTTTCCACAGAAGTTCAGGATTTGAACCTCAAGAGTTCTAAAAGTTATACTTCCAGAAGTTCAGAAACTGAACTTCAAGAGGTTCAAAAAGCAGACTTCCAGAAGTCTAAAAATTTTACTTCAAGAAGTACAATATCTGAACTTGCGGAAGTTCAAAAAGCAGACCCTAATTATACTAACTATAATCATACTAACCAGAGTAATATTGATAGGAATTATATCAATCCTATCAATCAATCCGGCAGTGAGTTGGAAGGGGAGATTGATGTGATGGAAGATGTCAATGCTTACATGGAAATCATCAAAGAGAATATTGAGTACGAACATCACATGAAATATGGCAGATGGCAGGACAAAGGGCTGTATGAGGAATTGTATGAGGTAATCTGCGAGATTGTATGTGTGAAGCATAAGACTGTTAAAATCGGTGGAAATGATTATCCATATGAGCTTGTAAAATCAAAGTTCCTCAAACTGAATAGCTCCCATTTGGAATATGTGATAGGATGTATGCAGGAAACAACTACGAAAATTGCAAATATCAAGGCATATATGGTAACAGCTCTTTATAATGCACCCTCAACGATGAATCATTATTATCAGCAGGAGGTACAGCATGATATGTACGGAGGTGGCTGGAATGAAAAGAATATTGGTTAAAATTGTGCTTCCGGTATCGTTGCTGGCAGTTTGGATGATAACCTGTTATCCGATTTGCAGAAAAGCAGAAGGATTTGATTTTTTCCTGTATTGGGTACTGGTCGGCTGTCCTTATGGGATCAGAAAAATGTGTATGATTCTCATACCAAAAAATTTCGGAATTGCAGGAAGTATAGGAATACTGGCACTGAACTGTATTGTAGGTGGTCTGATTGGCGGTGTGGTTGTAATTCTGAGAATGGTTATGGTGCTGATGGAGATAATAAAGATAATCAGTGATACTTCTGGACACGATGTCCAAAGGTGCAGATGAAAAGCGAAAATGAAAAAGGCATTGTTCATCAATCAGAACAACACCTTTAATTATCATCCGGGACGTATTCCATAATCTCTTCAATCCGGCAGTTAAGTATCTGGCAAAGCCTGTTTAAAATAAGCGTTTTTACAACAAGGTTCTGCCGAAGCCGCTGAAGCTGTGCTTTATCAATGCCATAATCTTTGATAAGCTGGTACTGGCTGATTCCTTTTTCCTTTAGCGTACGCCAAAGCGGATCGTATTTAATCATACTGAAAGCTCCTTTCCACACTTGTATTCTAAGTGCATGAAACATATAATAATATGGTGCGTGTACGCACCATAAAACATACAAGGAGAGTAAAAAAGTTATGGAACATAATGAGTTTAAGGATCAGCTATACGAAGTATTAGATGAAAATGATGTGGCTTTAGGGATTGAGGATATAGATACCTCTGATGCCGCAAATATTTTTACAATAAAAACAAGGGACGGAAGTGTTTTTGAAATAGAAACACGGAAGATTGAATAAGAGGCAGCACGATGCCTCGAAACAGGAGGTTTGCAACTGTGGAGAAAAGTTACATTACAGACATAGAACGGGAACGGTGCAAAAAGGTTGCCGCAGCCTATGCAGAACTGTATGAGCTGGAAAGCATTTTGGTATTGGATGTAGGACGGTACGGTTTTGTGAAGCTGCAATATTACACACCGGAGTATGGATTTAATGATGTTATAACCTATACAGACAGTGAGAGTATGTTTGAGGACTTATGGCAGGAATGGCTTGATACCCGGCTCTATCTCTTCGCAAAGGGAACGCCGATGCTGGAAATGGGATATGAGGAAATCTTCAAATGTCTGCCGGAGGAAAAACAGAAAGAGCTTTTAGAGCAAAAAGCAGTATTTGCAAAAATGGCAGAAATAGAACTGAAATAAAACAGCGTCAGGGCAGTTATGAATTGAAAGATTTGTAGCTGCCCTTTTTTTATTGCTTTTGGACACGATGTCCAGAAGCGGAAAGGAGCAAAATGGAATCATTACGAGATGTAAAAAGAGTTATGGAACGGGAGATAGAGAAAGGGAGCTGCCCATTACAGTTTGAATATCTGGAATTTGGAGAAAAACCGTTTCAGTTCATAGAATCAGAGGAAAAGCTGAATGAGGTGCTTTCGTATTTGTTGCGGTTGGGGGAATATAGAGGATATACGGAGCATCTTGTAGGAAATAACGTGTATATGGATTTGGATATGTTGTGCCGGAAAATTCAGTTTAAGCGTACCCATTCCCCTGTGGAGCGTAGTGAAATCCAGTGGAAAATACAACGCTATAAAAATAAACTGAAACCGGACTATGCAGGTAAGGTTTGTTTAGAAATAGTGCAGTGCGTTTTCAGTCTGCCGGAAGGAGCAGCGGAGAAGTACCAGATTGTATATGATGGACAGAAAACCTATGCTTTTGCCATGTCAAATAAGTATATTCTGGGACTTTTTACTCATTGTGAAGCCGCAAGAAAATCTGCTGTGGAGGACGGTGTGGAGTTTGTACATCTGCCGGAGAATGAACAGAAAATCGTCAGTCTTGAAAATGTGAGGAATGTGTTGTTTCAGGCATTGCTGCTTGATAATGTTACGGTGGAGAATGGTCTGTTCCATGCACAGATGTGTACGGTTATGCTGTTGAAATAAATGTACCGGAAATATTTGATACAGGCATAAATTTTGTTATAATGGCTTTGAACAGAATTTGTCCGAAAGAGGGATTGTATGAAACCAAATCATCATTCACTGGCATATAAACAGCAGAAACAGCCGAATAAGACCTATAAGGATTTAAAACAGAAGCAGAAGATGAAAATAGCAGACTGGATGTTTCGGGAAACCTGCATTTTCTATAAGGAAAATGGAGAGATACCAAATGAGGAGGTAGCAAAGCAGATTATTGACCGGATTTATGAAAAACTGAAATCTCTTGCAATCTGGGTTCCGTATGAAGAGGTTTACCGAGCATATCTTTTAAAATTGCCACGATATGAGCTTCGTATTGCGGAAAATGGGATACCGGAAGAAAAGCCGCCGAAGGAGAAAAAGGAGGATGTGCCGAAAAAGAAAAAGGGAAGCAGTAATAAGCGGTGTCCGGTATGCGGCAGGAGAATGAAACAGCAGTTTATTGGTTTGCAGCATTGCAAATGTGGAATGAGCTGGAAAAAGGACATCGGCTTTTTTGAGCGAACCGGAGATATGGTGTTTGCCTTGGAGCGGAGAAAAATAGGAAATAAACAAAAACAGTGCCCTGTCATTCGATATAAGGAATAGGGCATGGAAAAACAGAAAACAGCGTCAGGGCAGTTATGAGTCGAAAGATTTGTAGCTGCCCTTTTTTATTGCTTTTGGACACGATGTCCAGAAGCCGGATGGAGGTCAGATGAAATGAAAAAGAGAGAATTTCAGAAAAAAGCAGCCGCAGCGTTATTGGGAAAACTGGCAGATGTTGTGATGGAACTGGAAGAAAATCCAAACATCACAATAACGTCGGAGTATCATAGTAGCTATTTTAAATTGAGAAAGAATTACAATCTGATTCAGATTTCGGTCAAGCAGACAGGAGAGCTGACGTATCAGTTGACGGATATGCTGGGAAACACAGGCAGAAGTCAGATTTATGTACAATATCATGCTGGAGATGATCCGGAACATTTGATAAAGAAGTTTGTTGAGGATTTTGGGCGGCTTTATAAGGATTTTCTTTTAGCGGGAACGCTGCATGATTTTGTTCGTATCCAGTTATCTGTGGATGCAGATACAGAGGAAGCATTAAGGGAGTACGAGGACTGTATCAGAGCAGGCTGCCTGTAAATCAGAATTTTTGGACACGATGTCCAGAAGCGGAAAGGAGAGAACATGAAATATTTACTACATCGGCTGCTTGTTCCGCCCTGAAGGAACAGCAGTAAAAAGGAAAGAAGGAGGTACAGATGCAGGAAGAAGTAACGCAGAAAACAATCGCCCTTGTGATTAAGGCTGCAAAGCTGGATGCCAATATCCTGAAATCTGCCATGAGAATGTATCTGAATCATTGCAGAAAACAGGCACAGAAAACGCATGGGAAAGTGTCGGTTAAGGAACTGGTGGGCGAGGGTGCAGGTGCTTCATCCATTGAAATCACAGATGGCAATATCAAATCCTTTGAGCGGGTAGCTCGTAAATACAATGTTGATTTTGCTGTGAAAAAGGATAAGACCACCGAGCCACCGAAGTATCTGGTATTTTTCAAGGGCAGGGATGCCGATGCTGTGGCACAGGCATTTAAGGAATTTGTTTATGGAAATGAGAAAAAGAACAGTAGGACTTCTGTAAGGCAGAAATTAAAGCATTTCCGGGATGTGGTATCAAAGGATCAGAACAAAGAACGGAGCCGGGAAAAGAATAAGGACAGGGGGCAGAGCCTATGACTAATATCATAGCAGGCATTACCAAAGATTTAAAAGCTGTCCCCAAAAAGCTGAAGGAAAAAGCAAAAAGTGCAGATGTTAAAAAGCTGATACTGCTGAATCTTCCCTATGTGCTTGCCGGGTACTTCTGTAATAAGGCAGCATTTTTATGGAGAGTGGCAGAGGGCAGTAATGCGTCTGACAAGATGATGGTAGTAATGAGCCAAATGGACAGGATGTTTTCCAATCCGTTCCCCAGTTTTTTTCTGAGTGATTTGCTGATTGGAATCGCCGGAGGCGTTGCCTTAAAATTCATTGTTTATTATAAGGCGAAGAATGCCAAGAAATTCCGGCAGGGTGTGGAATACGGTTCTGCACGGTGGGGGAATGCCAAAGATATAGAGCCATATATGGATTCTGTATTTGAAAATAATATTCTTCTGACCGCTACGGAGCGTCTGATGATGTCCGGCAGACCGAAAGAACCGAAGTATGCAAGAAATAAAAATATTCTTGTGATTGGCGGTTCCGGCTCCGGTAAAACAAGATTTTTCGTGAAGCCGAACCTGATGCAGATGCACTCGTCCTATTGCGTCACTGACCCGAAAGGCACAATCTTAGTGGAATGTGGGAAGATGCTGAAGCGGGGCAAGTATAAGATTAAAGTCCTCAACACCATAAACTTTGCAAAATCCATGCATTATAATCCATTTGCTTATCTGCGGAGCGAAAAGGACATTTTGAAACTCGTCAACACAATCATAGTCAACACAAAAGGAGAGGGGCAGCAATCCGGTGAGGACTTTTGGGTCAAAGCAGAAAAACTCTATTATACAGCATTGATTGCATACATCTGGTACGAAGCACCGGAGGAAGAACAGAATTTTGCCATGCTGATTGATATGATTGATGCAAGTGAAGCAAGAGAGGACGATGAAAACTTCAAAAATGCTGTTGATCTGCTCTTTGAGGAGCTGGAGGAAAAAGACCCGAACCATTTTGCTGTAAGGCAGTATAAGAAATATAAGCTTGCGGCAGGAAAAACAGCGAAGTCGATTCTGATTAGCTGCGGTGCGAGGTTAGCACCATTTGATATAAAAGAGCTGCGTGACCTGATGGAATATGATGAACTGGAGCTTGACACGCTGGGAGAGGAAAAAACAGCGTTGTTCGTTATTATTTCTGATACAGATGCTACGTTTAACTTTGTGGTGTCTATCATGTATTCCCAGCTCTTTAATTTGCTTTGCGACAAGGCAGACGATGTTTATAACGGAAGGCTCCCGGTTCATGTGCGTATGCTCCTTGATGAGTTTGCGAACATCGGGCAGATTCCACAGTTTGAGAAGCTGATTGCTACGATCCGAAGCAGGGAAATATCAGCTTCTATTATTTTGCAGTCAAAATCACAGCTCAAAGCGATTTACAGGGACAATGCCGATACCATAGAGGGCAACTGCGACACTACGCTGTTTCTCGGAGGAAAGGAAAAGACCACCCTAAAGGAATTAGCAGAGGTATTGGGGAAAGAAACCATTGACCTGTACAACACCTCGGATACGAGGGGGACGAGCCAGTCCTACGGTCTGAATTACCAAAAGACCGGAAAGGAACTGATGAGCCAAGATGAGATTGCTGTCATGGATGGCGGGAAATGTATTATGCAGCTTAGAGGTGTCAGACCATTTTTCTCGGATAAATTCGATATAACGAAGCACAAGCGGTACAAAGAGCTGTCCGATTATGACAAGAAAAATGCCTTTGATATGGAACAGTATGTGAAACATCTGCACCACTTGAAGGTCACAGAAAAGACAAAGGTAGATGAAGCCTTTGAATGCGGGGAGATTTCCCCGGATACAACTGAATAGGAACATTTGGACACGATGTCCAGAGGTACAGGAGTTTTGCGGATAGAAAGCAATGCTCCTTATTTTTTGCAAAAAATAAATTTTCGGAAAGAACGAGGTAACTGAATATGGCATTTTTTACATCAGCAGTAACAGGATTAAAGACCGTTGTAACCGCAATCGGAGCAGGCGTGGCAGTATGGGGCGTTATCAATCTTCTTGAGGGATACGGAAATGATAACCCAGGGGCAAAATCACAAGGGGTCAAGCAGCTCATGGCGGGTGGCGGTATTGTAATTGTGGCACAGACGGTAATTCCGCAGCTTACAAGCCTGTTTTCCTAAGTCATGGGAGCGATTCTCGACAAGATAACTGAATTTATAAAGGAAATACTGCAAGGGTGGGTCATGGACAACCTTACTACGATGTTTACAGATGTGAATGATAAGGTCGGAACAATCGCAGGGGAAGTCGGCAGGACACCCAGTTCATGGAACAGCGGAGTGTTTTCTATGATAGAGAACCTTTCGGAAAATGTGATGATACCCATAGCGGGCATGATCATCAGTGCGATACTCTGCTATGAGCTGATTACAATGGTCATGGATAAGAACAATATGCATGAAGTAGGAAGCGAGTTCTTTTTCCGTTACCTTATCAAAGCCTGTATCGCTGTGCTGCTTCTCAGCTACACCTTTGACATCACAATGGCGATTTTTGATGTGGGAAACCATATCGTGACCAGAGCAGGCGGTATTGTTTCGGGTTCCACTACCATTGATGTGACGGATACCCTAAAAACCATGTTTGACAGTCAGATTGATACAATGGGCATCGGCGAGCTGATCGGGCTTGGTATCGAAACTATGATTGTCAGCTTATGTATGAAAATCATCTCCCTGCTTATTACCGTCATGCTTTTCGGGAGAATGATTGAAATCTACCTTTATATTTCAGTAGCTCCGGTTCCCTTTGCCACATTCAGTAACCGGGAATGGGGCGGTATCGGCAACAATTATATCAAGGGACTGTGTTCACTGGCGTTTCAGGGATTTTTCATTATGGTATGCGTGGCAATCTATGCGGTGCTGGTATCCGGCATTGCGGTTGCGGACAATCTGCACACAGCACTGTGGTCGGTGGCAGCTTATACCGTTGTTCTGTGTTTCAGCCTGTTCAAGACAGGTTCCCTTGCGAAATCAATCTGGAATGCTCATTAGAACACATTTCAAAGAAAGGAGGGAACAGCCGGGGCTTGCAGTATCAGCTCCGGCTGTGATGTTATGGCAATATCCGTAGCAGTGCCAAAGAATTTAAGCGGCATAAAGACAAAAGTAGCGTTAAATCTGACGAAACGCCAGCTTATTTGCTTCAGCGGTGCAGGTGCGGTAGGGATTCCCTTTTACATTTTTACAAAAGGGTTTATCGGCACACAGGCATCGGCACTTTTGATGGTAGCGGTCATGCTGCCTTTTTTCTTTCTGGCAATGTATGAGAAGGACGGATTTCCGGCAGAGAAGATTCTGTATTTTATGATAAGGCAGAAATTCCTCACACCGGGGATTCGTCCCTACAAATCAGAAAATATTTACAGAAGATTAGAAGAAACAGAGCGTATAAAAGAGGAGGTGCGTAAACTTGAAGAAAAAGCAGGCGGCAGAAAAGCCGGACAGACATAAGAAAAAAGGAAAAACGAAGCCGGGGCTGACCTTTGTGGAGCGGAGAAGGCTTGCGGAGTTAAAACACATGCTTGCCGGAACGAATAAAAACGCAGAAAAGCCCACCACAGCACAGAAGACCATTACCTTTCAGAAGATGTACCGGGACGGTATCTGTCAGGTCACTTCTGGCTTTTATACGAAAATGGTGGAGTTTTACGATATAAATTATGACCTGCTGGAAATCGAGGATAAGGGGGAAATACTGGAGGAATACAGCAGGCTTATCAATTATTTTGACCCGTCTATTAAATTTGAGCTGTTCCTGTTCAACCGACAGGTTAACGAGCAGACCTTAATTGACCAGTTTGACATTCCATTGCAGGCAGATGATTTTGATGATATTCGTGAGGAATACACGCAGATGTTAAAGAAACAGGCTGCAAAGGGAAATAACGGTATTATCAAATCAAAGTATCTGATTTTTGGAATTGAGAGTAAAGGCTTTAAGGAGGCAAGGGCAAAACTTGTCAGCATTGAAGCAGATGTGATTAAAAATTTGACTAATCTGGGCACACACGCTAAGAGCCTTGACGGAAAGGAACGTCTGCGTATCCTGCATGAGTATTTTAACCAGGATACTATGGAGCCTTTCCGTTTTTCTTTTAAGGAACTGGCGGAGTCGGGAAAAAGTGTGAAAGATTACATCGCTCCGCCGGGATTTGATTTTCGCTATCCGAGTCGTTTTAAGGCGGGAAAAATGTATGGCAGTGTGCATTATCTGGATATTATTGCCCCGAAGTTTGATGATGAGTTGTTGAAAAAGCTTCTTGATCTGGATGCGAACCTGACTATTACCATGCATATGCAGACAATGGATCCGGTCAAGGCGATTAAGATGCTAAAAGGTGCTTTGACGAATATTCAGAAGATGAAGATTGAAGAGCAGAAAAAGGCGGTAAGGTCAGGTTATGACATGGACATTCTTCCAACGGACATTATCACTTATGAAAAAGATACCCTTGACCTTTTGGACGATTTAAACAGCAGCAATCAGAAAATGGTAAAGATGACATTTCTTCTGACCTGCTATGGCAGAAACAAGCGGGAACTGGAAAATATCACGCAGAGGGTATCCGGCATTATCCAACAGGCGAACTGCAACCTCAGATGTATGCAGTATTTACAGGAGCAGGGACTGATGGCATCGGCACCAATCGGGTGCAACGATACGGGAATTGAACGGGATTTGACAACAAAGAGTACCGCTATCTTAGTACCGTTCTGTACGCAGGAATTATTTATGCCAGCTCCGGCTATTTATTATGGTTTAAATGCCCTTTCCAACAACATGATTATGGCAGACCGGAAACGGCTTCGTACACCAAACGGTGTGATTCTTGGTACACCGGGAAGTGGTAAGTCTTTTAGTGCAAAGCGTGAGATTCTTTCCTGTTTCCTGATGACAAAGGACGATATTGTGGTCTGCGATCCGGAGGGCGAGTATTTTGCCCTTGTGGGAGCATTGCACGGACAGGTGGTAAGGCTGGCAACCAATTCCAAAGATTATTTAAATCCGATGGACATTCAGCTTTCCCATAAAGGGGATAAGGAAGCCTTAAAGCTGAAATCCGATTTTATCATTACTCTGTGTGACTTGATTGCCGGAGGAAAGAACGGTCTGGAAAATGATGAGAAAGGTATCATTGACGAATGTATCCGTCATATTTACGATGCTTATTTTGAAAATCCCGTACCGGAGAATATGCCTATCCTTGAGGATTTGTATAATGCCCTGTTAGAGCATAAGAACAAAAAGGCAGAACGGATTGCAAACTCCCTTGTGCTATATGTGCATGGTTCGCAGAATTATTTTAACCACAGGACGAATGTAGACAGTCAGAACCGTATCATGTGCTTTGACATCAGGGACTTGGGAAACCAGTTGAAAGAGCTTGGAATGTTAATCGTACAGGATGCGGTCTGGAACAGGGTATCGCAGAACCGGGAGCGTAAGATTGCCACCCGCTATTATTGTGATGAGTTCCACCTTTTGCTGAAGGAGAAGCAGACCGCTATCTATTCGGTGGAAATCTGGAAGCGTTTCCGTAAGTGGGGCGGTATTCCTACGGGGCTGACGCAGAACGTAGGCGATTTTTTGAAGTCGGAGGAAATCGAGGGAATCCTCGGCAATTCCGATTTTGTATATCTCCTGAATCAAAATGCAAAGGATCAGGCAATCCTTGCAGATAAGCTGGGATTGTCAGAAAAACAGCTTGCCCATGTAACCAATTCCGAGCCGGGGTGCGGACTGATTCTGTTTGACAACGTGGTTATTCCGTTCGTAGATAAATATCCGGTAGATACCAAGACCTTTGCGGTTATGAATACCAAACCAGAGGAAAGTGTAAGGCAGGAGGTAAATGAGTAGTGGCGGAGAAAAAGAAACAGAAACCGGCTGCATTTGCACAGGAGAAAAAAACCTTTACCGGAGAAATTCCAAAGAAAGCAAACGAGGGTAAAGGTAAAAAATCCGCAGCATATCAGCCGAGAGATGCAGATACCACTTCTGGACACGATGTCCAGAGGTCGAAAAATACAAAGAAGTATCAGAAAGCGGATGCTTCTGGACAGAATGTCCAAAAGTCCGAGGGAGCAGAAGCCGGAGAGAAGTCTAAAAGCGATTTTATGCAGCCGGACAGCACTTTTACGGAGGAAGCCGGAGAGGAGCAGGGTAGAAAAATTGCCAGCGATGACTACCGCCACAGGGACACCTATCATTCGTCACAGAAAAAGGGCAGGTATCAAAGGCGGGAGATAAAGAGCCGGGAGCGAGTAAAGCAATTTGATTTTGAACAGGATTTCCAGACAAAGGACACTACCTTTACCGAAGAGGCAGAACCGGAATTTCATGGAAGCAAAAAGTTAGACCGACTGCAAAAGAAAGCGGAGAAAGCCAGAAAAAAGACGGAAGCTGCAAGAAAGAAGATTCCAAAGAAAACGGAGTATTCTCTGGAGCGTGTTTTTGATGAAAAGACGGGCAGAACAAAGTATGTATTGACTTCTGTAAAAAAAGAGAAACCATTCAAACCGGACAGTCCGGTAAAAAGAGCGGCTGGCAGGGTGGGAATGGAATCTTCTAATTTTGCCCATAGTAAGGTTGCCGAAGTGGAGAAAGAAAATTCCGGTGTGGAGGCTGCCCACAAGACAGAGCAGAGCGGGGAAGATGTTTACCGCTTTTTCAAAGGGCATTACAAAGGGAAAACGGAAAGACGGAGAGCGAAAGCTGCAAAGCTGGAGAAAAAGCAGATGCAGAAAGAGGTCAATTTCCGTTATCAGAAGTTCTTGGAAGAAAATCCGGAAATGCAGGAAAAGACCATTCAGAAGCAGTTGCAGAAAAGACTGCAAAAGCAGCGTATCAAACGGGAATATGCAAAAGCAAGACGGGCGGGACAGACAGCGAAAGCCGCAAAGGAAACAGCGGCGAAGTCCGGGAATCTTTTTACAGCGGCAGCCAGAAAGATACAGGAGATTGCATCAAAAAATGTTTCGCTTCTGCTTGCCATAGGAGCCTTTTCGGTGCTTCTTGTGATGATTATGACAGCAGTATCTTCCTGTGGGGCGATGTTTGCCGGAGGAATCAGTACCACGCTGGCAGGAAGTTATATGAGCGTTCCGGCAGAAATAGATGCGGCAGATTTAGCTTTTTCTGAACTGGAAAAAGAATTGCAGGCAGAGATTGATGCCATAGAAACCACTTATCCGGATTATGATGAGTACCGTTATAATCTGGCATCTATCGGGCATGACCCATTTGCACTGATCAGCTATCTGTCGGCAGTCCATACGGAATTTACTGCAAGTGAGGTACAGGCAGAAATAGAATATCTGTTTGATGAAATGTATGAGTTGACACTAAATCCTACAGAGGAAACGAGGACAAGGACGGTAACAAAAACAGGCACTCATACGGTAACAGACCCGGTTACGGGGGAAACAACAGAAGAGGAATACGAGTATGAAGTGGAAGAGGAATATACCGTAACCATTCTGGAAGTGACCCTGACAGCAAAAGATTTAAACGTAGTAGTTGCCGGACGCATGAATGAGGAGCAGAGAGAAATCTATGCTTTTTATAACCAGACCCACGGGCTGACACAGCAGTTTTATAAGCCCCTTGATTTATATTGGTACAACTATGTGAGCAGTTATTATGGCTGGCGTATCAATCCGGTCACAGGGCAGGAACAGTTACATCGGGGCGTAGATATTGCAGTACCTACCGGAACAACCGTATATGCGGCGATGGACGGGACAGTAACTACCGCAACTTATGACAGCTATTACGGAAATTATGTAGTGATTGAAGATGAAAAAGGCTACTGCACAAAATATGCCCACATGGATACCTTAAATGTCCGGGCAGGACAGAGCGTGACGCATGGAAATGTGATCGGAACAACAGGGAATACGGGAAGCAGTACCGGAAGTCATTTACATATCGAATGTCTGTATCAGGGGGAATATTATAACCCTCTTTTTTATTTTGAAGCAGGCACGGATACGCTGTATGGCGAAACGCCGGGCAGCGGAAGCGGCGGAGGAAATGTGATACCGCCGGATTCCTATGACGATGCAACCGTGCAGGCACTTATGGAAGAAGCGGCGAGATATTTAGACTATCCCTATGTATGGGGAGGCTCCAGTCCGTCCACCAGCTTTGACTGTTCCGGTTTTGTCTGCTGGGTATTTACAAACAGCGGTGTCCATAACCTGCCACGAACCACAGCACAGGGCATTTATAACCAGTGTACGCCTGTGTCGGCGGCAGATGCAAAGGCGGGGGATATTATCTTTTTTACAGGTACATACAATTCGGGCGTACCAGTCAGCCATGTGGGGATTTACTGCGGAAACGGGGTCATGATTCATTGCGGAGATCCAATCAGTTACGCTTCAATCAATTCGTCCTATTGGCAGAGCCATTTTTATGCGTTTGGAAGATTATCAGGAAATTAAAATAACAGGAAGTGAGGAACGATGACGAAAGAGAGAATTGTAAAGGAGCTTTCCAAAGTCCGGGAACAGCTTGCGGGATTGCAGGCGAGGGAGAGGGATTTGGCGGAACAGCTTCAGATGGCAGAGGATGCGGAGAAGATGAAATTCATTGAAAAGAATAAAATCTCTCTGGATCGGCTGATTCTGTTAAACAAGGTCAGCGAAGAAGAAATTATGCGTCTGCTGAAAGAAAAAGAGCAGAAAGAAGCAGCACAATCAGAAGAAAGGGAGGCTTACAGCCATGAAGAACAGGAAGTTATCATCTAAGGCAGTTATATCACTGATATTGTCCGCTGTGCTATTTACCATGCCTGCGGTAGCGTTTTCTGTAAATGGGAACTACGCAATCAGCGCTTTTGCCGAAGAAACAAAAGAAACCGAAGAATCCAAACCGGAGGAAAGTACGGAGCAGACACCCGGCGAAAGTGAAACTGATGTCAGTACGGAGGAAAATACAGAAAACAGTACCGAGGGAAGCACGGAAGAAACTACGGAGGGCAGCACGGAGGGAAGCACCGAAGGCGGCACCGAAGAGAATACAGAAGGCAGTACCGATGAAAGCACCGGGGATGGCACTGTATCGGGAAATGATAAACCGGAGCCGGTATGTAATTGCGAAGATCAATGCGGTGCGTATGAGTATGACAAAAACTGTCCCGTCTGCGTCACAGATTATAAGCTCTGTACCTATAAAAAACCGAATGTGAGTATCAAAATCAGACAGCCGGAGGAGTGGCATAATGACATTGTTTCCGTTTCTTTCAGTGTAAAAGATACCGCAGATACGGGGAATTTTGAAATCGCAAAGATAGAGGCAAAGGTAGGGCAGAATGGAAGCTGGACAGATGTGACGGAGGAAAAGAAATTAAGGATTTCCGAGAACTGTACCGTGTATGTGCTTGTCACAGACCAGAAAGGCAATACCTATGAGAAGAACCGTGCCATAAAGTGCTTTGATACCGTAAAGCCGACCTTAAATGCGGCAGTCAGTGACGGGCTTTTAAGCATACAGGTACATGATACGGATTCCGGTGCAAAGGCGGTATATGTCAATGGATATGAGTTTACAGATCTGACGGGCGGTACGTTAAATATCCGCCTCCAGCAGTTTGACGCAGGGTATGAGTATTTTACCATTTCTGCAATGGACAATGCCGGAAATATGTCTGAGGTTTATAAAACGAAAAATCCGTACTATAAAGACCCTGCCGATACCAGTGATGGGAATCCGGCGGAGCAGCTCCCGGAGAGTGCGACCCCGACGAAACCGGGGAGTGCTACGGGAACCGTGACGGAGCATACCAAAACAGACAGTAACGGAAATACCACATCACAGACAAGTCCTGCCGAACAGAAAAAGCAGGCAATGAAAGAAGCTGCGGAGGCAGAAAGCGGGAAAACAGAAAGTACGGAAAAATCCGGTCAGGGCAAGGAGTTTTATACTATTCAGACCGCCACGGAGAAAGTTTTCTATCTGATTATTGACCGGGACGGAGAGGAAGAAATGGTATATTTTTTGACTGAGGTTACGGAAAATGACCTGTTAAATGCAACTTCCGATAACAGTGAAACCTTGCCGAAAAATTCCGCTGCGTTGGAATCTGCAATTCCGAATGGGGAGAGTGCATTGCCAAACAACAACGGAGAGCAGGCAGATACAGAGGGAAAGGAAACGGAAACAGGTACGGAAGGTGCAGAGAGTACGGGAAATACAGAGGAAACCGAACCGGAGCCGGAAGTGAAAGAAGCACCGAATCCGATGATTTCGTATGTGCTGATTGGTAGTCTTGCCTTAATCGTTATCGGAGCTGCTTATTATTTTAAGGTTGTCCGCAAGAAAAAAGAGGACTTTATCGAGGACGAAGATGAAGATGAGGAAGATAACGAGGAGTATGAAAACGAAGATGAGGAATCGGAGGAAGATACGGAAGAAGATTTCTTTGACGAACAGGAGGAATAAGGTATGCAGTTGGTGGTTACAGAGAAGCCCAGCGTAGCACAGGCAATTTCCCATGTGATCGGGGCGAAAGAGAGAAAAGACGGTTACATGGAGGGAAACGGATTTCTCGTTTCATGGTGTGTAGGACATCTGGTAGAGCTGGCACAGCCGGAGATGTATTCAGAAGCATGGAAAAAATGGAGCTATGAGAGCCTGCCCATGATACCGGAGCAGTGGCAGCATGAAGTGAAAAAGGAAACAGCAACGCAGTATAAAATCTTGAAAAATCTGATGCACGATACAAGAGTTGAAAGTGTGGTGTGTGCCACCGATGCCGGACGGGAGGGAGAACTTATCTTCCGTCTGGTATATGAACAGGCAGGCTGCCGGAAACCAATGAAACGCCTGTGGATTTCATCAATGGAGGAGAGTGCAATCCGTGACGGGTTTGAAAACTTAAAGCCGGGAAGCGATTATGACAGCCTGTACCAGTCTGCACTTTGCAGACAGCAGGCAGACTGGCTGGTGGGATTAAATGGTACGAGATTATTTACTGTACTGTATGGCGGAAAGGTATTAAAGGTGGGCAGAGTACAGACGCCCACCCTTGCCATGCTGGTAGACCGTGAAGTGAAGATTATGAATTTTGAAAAAGAGCAGTATTACATGGCTCATATTCTGATGGATGGGATAGATGCCATGACAGAACGGATTGACGATAAGGCAAGGGCAGAAAGTATTGCTGCAGCGTGTGAAAGTCAGAGTGGAGTGGTTCGTTCCGTTATAAAGGAAAATAAAAGCGTTGCACCACCAAAACTTTATGACCTTACCACGCTTCAGCGGGATGCCAACCGTATCTTTGGTTTTACTGCAAAGCAGACATTGGAGTACACCCAGAGCCTTTATGAGAAAAAGCTGGTCACTTATCCGAGAACGGACAGCCAGTATTTATCCGATGATATGGAAGAAACTGCAAAAGCGGTAATCGGGGCAGTTTATCAGGCGATTCTCTTTGAGGAACAGACCGGAGCAGAGCCGGATATAAAAAGAGTGTTGAACAGTAAAAAAGTGACCGACCACCATGCAATTATTCCCACCATAGAAATTACAAAGACAGACCTTTCCGCTGTGCCGGAGGGAGAAATGAAAATCTTATCCCTTGTCGCTAATCGTCTGTTATGTGCAACCGGGAAAAAGCAGTTGTATGAAACGGTAAAAGCAGAGTTTTCCTGCGGTGGTTACAGCTTTCATGTATCCGGAAAAACGGTTCTGCAGAACGGGTGGAAAGAATTTGAAGCAGCATTGAAACGTACCTACCGGGTAGAAAAAACAGATGAGGATAAGGAAGAGAAGAAACTGCCGGAGCTTTCTGAAGGCATGACGTTTCCAGTTATCCAGACAAAGGTAACAGAGCATTTCACGCAGCCTCCCAAACATTTTACCGAGGACAGCCTGCTTTCTGCGATGGAACGTGCCGGAGCAGAGGATATGGGCGATGAGGTGGAACGCAAAGGACTTGGCACACCTGCCACCAGAGCTGACATTATTGAAAAGCTGGTCAAAGACGGTTTTGTGAAACGGGAGAAAAAGCAGATGCTTCCCACCGAGGACGGGATGAAGCTCATTACTGTTCTGCCGGATATGGTAAAATCCCCGAAGCTTACAGCAGATTGGGAGAATACGCTGACTTTGGTTGAAAAAGGCGAATACACCATGCAGGAGTTCATGGATGGCATTGAAGATATGGTGCGGGAGCTGGTGCAAACCTACCACAGTATCAGTGACGATCAGAAGTCTTTGTTTGGAACGATGCAGGAAGTGCTTGGAAAATGCCCGAAATGCGGCAGCGATGTAGTAAAAGGAAAATTCGGTGCTTACTGCAAACAAAAATGCGGCATGAATGTGGGTAGGGCAATGGGAGCAACGTTTTCCGATACACAGATGAAAAGTCTGCTTGAAGGGAAAAAGACCCTTGTGAGAGGATTAAAAGGGAAAAAGGGAAGCTACGATGCGTACCTGATTCCGGAGGGAATTGAGGATTATTCTTATATCAAAGACGGAAAGGAAATCAAAGGTTCGCAGTACAAATTCAAGATGGAATTTCCACCGAGAAAAAGCAAGTGAAAAGGAGACAGAAAAATGAATACAGAAATGAAAAAGACCGTTGTTTACAGCACCGGAGATAAAATTTTAAACATTATGAAAGAGCAGGATATGGATATTCCAGAACTTTCTTTGCGGTGCGGTGTCAGGGAAGATGTATTGATGGATATTCTGGCAGGTATCCGGGAAGCAGATATAAGTACGCTCTGCAAAATTGCAGACGGACTGGAGATTTGTGTACGGGAGCTTTGCCCTGATGAAGAAAGCTATGTCGTTCCGGTGGAAAAAGATATCCTTGCAAAGCTCATTGTGATCAGCGAGCTGAAGGAGATGGAATTGGAGGAGCTGATTGGCACAATTCTGGAAAACGGTATCGAAGAACACGGTTTTTATGAATAAGGCGGCGGGGGTTATCCCCTCCGTCATTTTGGAGGAATGCTTATGGTAACAAAATATCAGATGATTTCCTATCTGGCGGAGGATACCGCAAAAGAGATAGCGAAAAACGGGCAGGAGTGGACAAGGTATCTGACTACCGCTGCAAGGCTTTATAAATATCCGTTCAATGAACAGATACTTATTTTTGCACAACGACCGGATGCAACAGCCTGTGCGTCCCTTGAACTATGGAATGAGAAGATGAATTGCTGGGTAAACCGTGGAGCAAAGGGAATTGCCCTGCTGGATACGGAAAATTCCTATACAAGATTGAAATATGTTTTCGATGTGTCCGACGTACATAAGGCAAGGCGGATAGGACGTGATCCGAATTTGTGGGAGTTGCGTGAGGAGCATAAAGAAACAGTCCTGGCACAGCTTGAAAAGACATACGGAGAAACGGATAAAAACAGCTCCTTTGAACAGCGGATAATGGAAATATCCAATCGGATTGCTTTGGATTATTATGAAGAACTTCTGCCGGAAATCGAATATGTGAAAGAGGGCAGCTTTTTAGAGGAACTGGACGAGTTAAATGTAGGTGTCAGGCTTCGTGATACGCTTTCTTCCAGTATTGCTTACACCATACTGTCACGATGCGGTGCAGATATGGAACTGTGGAAAGACGAGCAGGGATTTGAATATATCAGCGACTTTAATACGATGAAAACCCTGTCTGTTGTTGGTACAGCCACCACAGATATGTGCAAGCCGCTTTTAATGGAGATAGGCAGAACCATAGGAGCGTATGACCGCCAGATTGCCCGCAGGAAGGCACAGGAAAAAGCTAATGCAGGACGCACACAAACTTCTTTGGAAAATACGGAGAAAGTGCTTGCAAATGAAGCAGATACAGACTATAATGCTTTAAAGCGTGAAAGCGAAAAGGAGCTACAAAACAATCAGGAGATAGAAATACAGAGCAAAAAGGAGGATGCGGCACATGAAACTGACATACGAAAAGAACGGGGATTATCTGATTCCGAACCTGACAGCGAACGAGGAACCGGAGGGAACGCTGACGAAGTACGGTATGATGCGGAAGAACTTCTTACAGGAACACCGGAAAGGGATTTATCAGGGCATGATACTGGCGGGCGAGCTGAAAGCACACTGTCTGGAGATACAGGAGCAGGCAGAGCAGAGAATGGAAGCCCTGAGCGAACAGATGGCGAAAGCAGAGGGAGTGAACGAGGAACTGAAAGCAGCCGATCAGATGAAGTGGGTAGCGAAGATGAACAACATCAGACATTCAGCGGAGGAGATCGTGCTGACGGAACTGATTTACAGTTAGAAAATGACATACAGGAAGAAGAAATACCAGAACCGGATAGTGGAGAACATTCATTATCCGGTTCTTTTTTTCCGAAGCTGTCTGAAACAGAGCAGGGGGAGGACTTACAGCGTGGTATTTTATGCAGTGATGAGTTCCTGAAGCATAAAAGACCGGAAATAGCTGGGTATTTTCAGATAGAGCAGGATGCAAAGATTCAGGCGGATTATCTGAGAAATTCGTTCCGCATGGAAGAATACACCGAGTTCAATATCGGGGAAATGCGGGGCGGCTACCGTGCCGATGAGGACGGTATTACCTTATGGAAAGGCAATTATCTGACCCGTGAAGCGGAAAGCAGGCTGTCATGGGAGGAAGCACGTTTTCTTGTCAATTCCTATATGGAGGACGGAGTATATCTTCTTCCAGGAGAAACCGCAGAGCGGATTGAAACAGCGGGAATGTACCAGCAGCTTGACTTATTTTCCATGTTTACGGAGCAGGCTGGCAATCTTGCCATGAAACAGGCGGAAACAGTGACACCGATACGGTCAGAAACAAAGATACCGCCGGAGCAGATAGCGGATATTCTGCGGAGCGGCGGAGGCAGGGATAACAGCAGAAAGCGTATCTACACCAAATATCAGCAGGGAAAGACACCGGAGGAGATGGCTGCTTTCTTACAGAAAGAGTATGGAACAACCGGAAAGGGCTTTGAATTTGACGGAAAGCAGTTAGCGGTATGGTTCAATGAGGATGGGATGCGTGTCGGATATGGCACATCGACAGAGCGTCCGGTGCTTCAGATGAACTGGCAGGAGGTGGAAGCAAAAATCCGCTCACAGGTAGTAAACGGTACCTATATGGGAGCAAATGAAGCTTATCTGACTGACGAAGCAGAACGTGACCGGATTGCAGGGCATCTCTTTTTCTTTTTCCGGGATGGCATGGGAGAACTGCCGGAGGAGCTTGGGCTAAAAGCAGGAAATTATCCGGAGGCTCATGCAAGAATGATAGAATACCTTTCTACAAAAGAAGGAGTTGAGCTTGTGGCTTCCCACATGGATCAGGCACTTCATCAGCTTGAAACCGGAGAGAAAAAGCTACGTTTCCGTTCAGTTATGCCAAAAGAGGAGCTGCGGGAGGAACTTGACAATCTGCTGATAGAAAAACAAATCTTTCCAACCGCAGACCATGTGGAAATAAAAAGGGAGGATTTTATTACTCAGGACGAGATAGACCATAATCTTGGCAGGGGAAGTGGATATTCACATGGTTCTTTCCGCATCTATGATTATTTTCAGGAAAAGCATGACAGCAAAGAAGCAGCGGAATTTCTGAAAAAAGAATATGGCATTGGAGGCGGCTCTCATGCACTTGCCGGAGCAGACCATAGCTGGCAAGACCACAACTTTAAAGGGATTGAATTAAAAAAGGGAAATATCTGCGAACCTTATGCGAAAGTGCTGCTGTCTTGGAAAGTAGTCGAAAAGCGTATCCGAAAGTTGGTGGCGGAAGATAAGTATTTATCTCCGGCAGGGAAAGAAGCCTATGCCCGGTACAAAGAGGAAGAAGCACAGAAAGCGCTGGAAAAAGCACAGGCGGTAATAGAACGGAAAACGAAGGTTGCCTGTAAAGAAGCCATTGAACGGACGATTTCGGAAAAATTTGACGGGTATCGTCTGCCGAAAGATACACCGGATGAAGTAATCCGAAAATATGGTAGCGAGCGTGTCAGCTATGTACTTGCCAATACTGTCATGCACCTGACGCACGATGGCAGATTTTCTCCCGACAATAAGGCATGGGCAAAAGAAATAGAACCGTATGCCAAGTATGAGAACCGTGATTTGATTGTTTCTTCCCATCCGGCGGTCTTAAATGGATTTATCAATCAGACAAGACGGTATATGGAGCAGGAAAAGGAGATTGCGGCACAGCAGATTACCATTGACGGGCAGTTGTGTTTAAAGATTGATGAATGGAAGTCGGAAGAAAATAACTATGTGCTTGGAAATTCCATGCAGGACAATGCGTTCTTTTACGTACTCATAAACGAAAATGTCCATTTTGAATATGATTACAAACCGAGCAGGGAAGAAATTGAAAACGATTATTTGAATCTCATTGCAATGGAAGATATAGACCGACACGAAGCGGAGGTATTTTCACGCATTGAAGGAACGGAAGATGTAGCGGAAACAGAATCACGATTCTCAGTTGAGGAAACCAGCGATGCCTTTGAGCCGGGACAGGATTTTGCAGTATGGGATCATGGCAGGGAAGATTATTATATAAAAGAGGACGGTACAATTCCCACCTTTGAAACAAAAGAGGAAGCGGAACACTATCTGCAAAGCATGGAACCGGACACTTCTGGACACGATGTCCAAAAGTCAGTGGAAGAACCTGCCATAGAAAAGCCTGTGAAGCAGCCTGCACCAAAGATTGATAAATCCAATGCGGTCAATTTCCACATTACAGACGATGCGTTAGGAGCAGGCAGTGCGAAAGAGAAATTCCGACGAAATATAGAAGCAATCCGTACTTTGGAAAAGGTGGAGAGCGAGAACCGTATCGCCACACGGTCGGAACAGCAGATTTTATCACAGTATGTTGGCTGGGGCGGGCTTGCCGATGCCTTTGATGAAAGCAAATCTGCATGGGCGGGAGAATATCAGCAGTTAAAGGAATTGTTATCGTCGCAGGAGTACGCTTCTGCAAGGGAAAGCACCTTAAATGCCCACTATACCAGTCCTGCCATTATCCGCAGTATTTATGATACCTTAGACCGTATGGGATTTGAAAAGGGGAATGTATTAGAGCCTGCAATGGGTATCGGAAATTTCTTCGGAATGCTGCCGGAGAAGATGCAGGAAAGCCGACTTTATGGTGTGGAGCTGGATGGTATTACGGGCAGGATTGCAAGACAGCTCTATCCGAAAGCGGATATTAAAATATCCGGTTTTGAAAAAACAGACTATCCGAATGATTTTTTTGATGTAGCAGTCGGCAACGTGCCATTCGGACAGTATAAGGTAGCGGATAAACAATATGATAAAAATAATTTCCTGATTCATGATTATTTCTTTGCAAAGACATTAGATAAAGTCCGTCCCGGCGGTGTGGTTGCTTTTGTTACCAGTAAGGGAACAATGGATAAAAAAAGTCCGGAGGTCAGAAAGTATCTGGCTCAGCGAGCGGAGCTTATGGGGGCGGTCAGACTTCCGAATACAGCATTTAAGGAAAATGCAGGGACAGAAGTCACTTCGGATATTTTGTTTTTTAAGAAGCGTGACCGTGTGATGGACATAGAACCGGATTGGGTACATTTATCAGAAGATGCAAACGGTATCGCCATGAATACCTACTTTGCGGAACACCCGGAAATGATTGTTGGGAAGATGGAAATGGTCAGCGGTCCCTATGGCATGGAAAGCACCTGCCAACCGGATGCCACAAGACCGTTTGCAGAGCAGTTAATGGATGCGGTCAGCCGGATTGACGGGGAAATCGAAGCAGTGGAGACGGACGAGCTTGCGGATGAGCTGGCAGATGCCACCATTCCGGCAGACCCGGACGTAAAGAATTACAGCTACACACTGGTGGAAGATAAGGTATATTACCGTGAAAATTCCATTATGAAGCCTGTGGATATGTCAGAATCCATGCAGGAACGCATAAAAGGCATGGTAGGAATCCGAAACTGTACGCAAGAGCTTATCAATTTGCAGTTGGAAGAATATCCGGATACTGTGATTAAGGAAAAGCAGAAAGAATTGAATACCCTTTATGATACGTTCAGCAGAAAATACGGTTTAATCAATTCCCAGACCAACAAAAGAGCCTTTAATCAGGACAGCAGCTATTGTCTGTTATGTTCTCTGGAAAAGCTGGATGACGAGGGAAATTTCAAAGGCAAAGCGGATATGTTCACGAAACGTACCATTAAGAAAGCGGAAGTGGTTACAAGCGTGGATACAGCAACGGAAGCTCTGGCAGTATCTTTATCAGAAAAAGCAAAAGTGGACCTTTCTTATATGGCGGAGCTGACCGGAAAAGAGATTGATACAATCAAAGAAGAACTGACGGGCATTATCTTTCAGAATCCGGTCACAGACAGGTGGGAAGCAGCGGACGAGTATTTAAGCGGCAATGTCCGGGATAAGTTGCAAACAGCGAAGATTTACGCCGAAAACCACCCGGAATACAACATAAATGTGCAGGCACTTACACAGGTGCAGCCCACAGAACTGGATGCCAGCGAGATTGAGGTGCGTATCGGTGCCACATGGGTTGAACCGAAATATATTGAAGATTTCATGCGTGATGTTTTTGAAACACCGCAGCATCTCTTCAACCGGAATACAATGGGGATTCAGTATTCCGATGTGACAGGACAGTGGAATGTAAAAGGAAAAAGTGCGGATTACGGAAACAGTCTTGTAAATATGACTTATGGTACAAACCGGAGAAATGCTTATCAGATTTTAGAGGATTCTCTGAATTTAAAGGACAGCCGGGTGTACGATACCGTGATAGAGGACGGAAAGGAAACGAGAGTCCTGAATAAAAAGGAAACCATGATTGCCAGTCAGAAACAGGAGGCAGTCCGGGAAGCCTTTAAGAACTGGGTATTTGAAGATCAGGAACGTAGACAGGACTTGGTGGCGAAATATAACAAGCTCTTTAATTCTACCAGACCAAGAGAATATGACGGTTCCCATTTGAAATTCCCTGGCATGACACCGGACATCGACCTTAGACCGCACCAGTTAAATGCGGTGGCACACCAGCTTTACGGGGACAATACCCTGCTTGCTCATTGTGTGGGAGCAGGAAAGACTTTTGAAATGATTGCTGCAGCAATGGAAAGCAAGCGGTTAGGGTTATGCCAAAAGAGCCTGTTCGTTGTTCCCAATCATTTGACGGAACAGTGGGCGAGTGACTTTTTGCGGTTATATCCCGGAGCAAATATTTTAGCGGCAACGAAGAAAGATTTTGATCCAGCCAACCGGAAGAAATTCTGTTCCAGAATCGCCACCGGAGATTATGATGCTGTCATTATCGGGCATAGCCAGTTTGAAAAAATCCCGTTGTCGCAGGAAAGACAGATAGGCATTATCGAAAGACAGATTGATGAGATTGAGCTTGCCATAGAGCAGGCGAAAGCAGATAACGGGGAGCGTTACACCATTAAGCAGATGGAAAAGTCCAGAAAATCCCTTATGACAAGACTGGAAAAACTCAACGATACTTCCCGGAAAGATAATGTTGTAACCTTTGAGCAGTTAGGTGTGGACAGGCTGTTTGTAGATGAAAGTCACAATTATAAGAACCTTTTTCTATACACGAAAATGCGGAATGTGGCGGGCATTGCACAGACGGAAGCACAGAAGTCCTCCGATATGTTTGCTAAGTGCCAGTACCTTGATGAGCTGACTGGCGGAAAGGGCATTACGTTTGCTACGGGTACGCCGATCAGCAACAGTATGACGGAGCTTTACACCAATATGCGGTATCTTCAGTATGGTACGCTTCAGAAGATGGGATTAGGGCATTTTGACAGTTGGGCAGCTTCTTTTGGAGAAACACAGACCGCCATTGAGCTGGCACCGGAGGGAACAGGATACCGGGCAAAGACAAGATTTGCAAAATTCTTCAATCTGCCGGAGCTGATTGCACTTTTCAAGGAGAGTGCGGATATCCAGACACCGGATATGTTAAAGCTGCCTGTGCCGGAAGCAGAATATGAGAACGTGGTGCTGAAACCCAGCGAATATCAGAAAGAGATGGTAACATCGCTGGCAGATCGGGCGGAGGCAGTGCGTAACAGACTGGTAGAGCCGCATCAGGATAATATGCTCAAGATTACCAACGATGGAAGAAAACTGGCACTCGACCAGCGTCTGATCAACGATATGCTCCCCGATGAGGAACATTCCAAAGCAAAAACCTGTGTGGATAAGGCATTTGAGATTTGGGAAGATACCAAAGGGGAGAAATCAGCACAGCTTATTTTCTGTGATTTATCGACACCGAAAGGAGATGGTACATTTAATGTCTATGAGGATATAAGAAATAAACTGATGGAAAAAGGTGTTCCCGCAGAAGAAATCGCCTTTATACATCAGGCAAATACGGAGCTTAGGAAAGCGGAGCTGTTCAGTAAGGTAAGAAGCGGACAGGTTCGTTTTTTATTGGGTTCTACTGCAAAAATGGGAGCCGGGACAAACGTGCAGGACAGACTGATTGCTCTGCACCACCTCGATGTACCGTGGCGTCCGTCTGATATTGAACAGCAGGAGGGGCGTATTTTGCGGCAGGGCAACAGGAATCCAAAGGTTAAGATTTTCCGGTATGTGACAGAGGGAACATTTGACAGCTACTCATGGCAGCTTATCGAGAATAAGCAGAAATTTATCGGTCAGATTATGACAAGCAAATCTCCGGTGCGAAGTTGTGAGGATGTGGACGAAGCAGCACTTTCTTATGCAGAGGTTAAGGCTCTGGCAACGGGGAATCCCTATATAAAAGAAAAGATGGATTTGGATATTCAGGTCAGCAAGCTGAAACTGATGAAAGCCAACCACACCAGTCAGAAATACCGTCTGGAGGACAACATTGCAAAGCATTATCCACAGCAGATAACCATTCTGAAGGAGCGTATCAGTGGCTTGCAGGCAGATATTCAGACTGCAAAAACCAATCTCCCAGCAGATAAGGAGTTTTTCTCTATGAGGGTCGGGAATAAGGTCTATACGGATAAAAAAGAAGCCGGAACTGCACTTGTGGAGATGTGCAAAGAAATCAAGAGCGTTAATGCTCCGGCAGTCATTGGAGAGTATGCAGGCTTTAAAATGGCGGTGTCCTTTGATTCCTTTAACCATAAATTCGTTATGAACATCAAAGGACAGCTCAGTCATAATCTGGAGATTGGTGTTGACCCGCTGGGTAACATTTCCCGTATCAACCATGCGTTGGAAGCCATGACAAAGGAACTGGCAGAAGCATCCACAAAGCTGGAGAATGTGGAGCGTCAGCTTGAAACAGCGAAGGTAGAGGTTACAAAGCCATTTGCACAGGAAGCAGAGCTTTCAGAGAAGTTAGACCGCCTTTCTGCCTTAAATGCCCTGCTCAATATGGACGAAAAGGGAGATGACGGAATAGGTATGGAAGATGATAAATCGGAACTGGGTACTGAGCAGGTGGCAGATACCAGAAAACCGTATCCCATAGAAAATACCCGACATAATTATGCTGTGGAGAATGGAAATCCGCAGGGAATGAGGCTCACAGCAGCGATGGCGGATAAGCCGGCACAGAGGGTATCCTTGAAAGAAAAGCTTGAGACTATGAAAGTAAAGGCTGCGGGGAATAATATAGAAAATTCCGTGCAAAGAGATAAGGGGAAGGAGGAGTATTTGTAATTATTATATTTCTTTTTATGCAAATATGAAATATAATATTAGTTCAAGGGAAATATAGTGATAGAGCGATTTGGAAAAAGCTAAAGAGAAATGGAGACAACGTAATACATAAAAATGGAAATTGAATTTGTCAGACACTGTCTGACAAATTCGGAAAGGATATATTATGAATGATTTAGAGCAGACAAATATGCTTCAGCCATTGGTGGATGAGATTGAAACAGCAGTTTCAAATGCCAAAAAAGAGATAGCTGAAAAAGTAAACAGTGTAATTACAGAGACGTATTGGAAAATCGGAAAATATATTGTTGAGTTTGAGCAGGATGGAAATGTTAAAGCAGCATACGGTTCAAAATTATTAACAACACTCTCGCATCAATTAACTTTGCGATTGGGACGAGGATACAGCCGCCCAAACCTCAACAATATGCGGAAGTTTTATCTTTGTTATGAGAATTGTCAGACGGTGTCTGACAAATTGACATGGTCGCATATTTGTGAGCTGATAAAGATTGATGATGAATTAGAAAGAAGTTTTTACGAAAAAGAATGTTATAAGGAAAAGTGGGATGTAAGAACACTCAGGCGACAGATGGATTCCGCTTTGTTTCTTAGATTAGCTACAAGCAGAGATAAAGAAGGAATTCTGGCACTTGCCAGAGAGGGAATTACTTATGACAAGCCAGAGGATGTTATCAAGGATACTTACACATTAGAATTTTTGGGACTTCCGGAGAAAGAGCGTTATAGTGAGGAAGACTTGGAGCAGAAAATAATAGATAATCTCCAAAAATTCTTGTTGGAATTAGGAAAAGGATTTACCTTTGTGGGCAGGCAGTATCCCTTAACTGTAAACAATATTCATTACCATGTGGACTTGGTATTTTACCACAGAATTTTGAAATGCTTTGTGCTGATTGATTTAAAGAAAAATTCCGTCCAGCATATAGACATCGGTCAGATGAATATGTATATGGGGTATTTCGCAAAAGAAGAAAATATGGCAGATGATAACCCACCGATTGGCATTATCCTGAGTCATAACAAAGATGAACTGCTTGTAGAATATGCAACTTACGGTATGGACAGCAATTTATTTGTTTCAAAATATGAATTGTATCTGCCAAATCGCAATGAACTCCAAAAATTAGTGAACAATATTTTAGAGAAGGATACAGAAAAGAAAGAAGAGTAATAAAAAAGCAATCTAAAAAAGATGCAAATTGAATAGGCATATCGAAAAAGACAATCAGAGATGGTTGTCTTTTTTGCGTGGAAAAAAGAAAGGACAATCGAATTATGGAAGATAAAAATACCGTTTACATGAGTGAAAAGCAAAAAGTCAAAGAGATTACGGATAAGCTGGAAGCTGGTTTGAAAGAGCTTTTTGAGAGTGAAAAATATAAAAGCTATCTCAGTACCATGTCAAAATTTCATAATTACAGTTTTAATAATACGCTGCTGATTGCCATGCAGAAGCCGGAAGCTACGCTGGTGGCAGGTTATCAGGCGTGGCAGAAGAACTTTGAGCGGCACGTCAATAAAGGAGAAAAGGCAATCCGTATTCTTGCACCAGCTCCTTATAAAATCAAAGAGGAACGTGATAAGTTAGACCCTGTAACGGGAGAAATGATGTTTGATGAAAACGGTATGCCGCAGAAAGAGGAAACAGAGGTTACCATTCCTGCCTTTCGTGCGGTATCTGTTTTTGATGTATCGCAGACGGATGGCAAGCCTATTCCGGAACTGGAAGTGAATGAGCTGTTATCTACGGTGGAGGGATATGAGGATTTTGTCCAGGCGCTTATGAATATTTCTCCTGTTCCGATTGCATTTGAAGATATTCCCGGCGATTCCAAAGGGTATTTCAGTACAGCAGAAAAACGGATTGCTGTTCAGGAAAATATGAGCGAAAGCCAGACTTTGAAAACAATGGTGCATGAGGTGGCTCATTCCAGGCTGCATGATAAAGAAGTTAATCAGAGCATGGATATTCCGGTAAAGGACAGGAATACAAAGGAAGTGGAAGCGGAGAGTGTGGCTTTTACAGTGTGCCAGCATTTCGGTATAGATACATCCGATTATTCCTTTGGATATATCGCAGGCTGGAGCAGCGGCAGGAATATGAAAGAGCTGAAATCTTCCCTTGATACAATCCGAAAGACAGCTTCAGAACTGATTACAGGCATTGAGGGGGCAATGCAGGAGCTTCAGCTTAACCGGGAGATGGAGCAGGAACATGGAAAGGAAAGCATTCTGCTGGTACATAACGAGGATTTTTCAGAATACAATCTTGTCAGTGTCCGTGGAATGGACAGTGCAGAACTTATATCCGCTCTTTCTACCATGAATGAAGAGGATAAATCGAATATATCATCTTATCTTGAAAGCAAAGGAGCATGGACTACCGAACTTGCTGACGAGCAGACGGAAGAAGCGGAGGAATATCATATTGATGTCCGCTATAACATGGATACAGACGAGCTTATTGATGTAAAGGAAAGAATGGAACACCCCATTGATACCAATTTATCTGTCATGGGGCAGGCAGAACAACTTATCAATCAGTTGGAAGCAGAAAAAAATATTTTCACGTCTGAGGAGCGAAATCTGATTGTAAATTATGCCTATAAACTTGATGATATGAATAAAACAAGGGAACTTGCAGAGAAACTGGCATATAGGGAGCAGTATGCCCAACAGGATGTGGCATTGACCATAATTGATGCAAAGGCGGAGATTGATGCCCTGCCTGATCCGATGATTGGTTTGTCGGAAATGAGGGAATATGGCTATCAATGGAATGAAATGCTGCCATTAACACAAGAGAAAGCATTGGAATTATTTGAACATGATTTGCCTGTATATTTGCTTCATACTGACGGTGCGGAATCATTGGCAGAAAGCAGGGAGCGTATAGAAGAGCATGAAGGTATCTTTGGGGTTGAAAAGGAAACATGGAATAAAGCATTGAAACAGCAGACTAAGATTACACTTATCTTAATGGACGAACAGGAGCGAGAATATACATACCCGTATCCAGTTGTGGCTGTCGATATAGAAGAAATGGGTGGGGATAGAACTGCGGTATTCAAGACCTCAGAGCCTATTTCAGATACTGATGTGGCAGAAATTCATAATGCTTTTTATGGAACTGATTTGGAATTTGAAATAGAAAAAGAATTAGGTATCACATGGGTGGAATCTATTAACTATGAGGACGGATCTGTTATTACACCTGAAATGGCAAGAAAAGAGCAGCTCCTATATGCTAGTACTGATAAATATGGAATTTATCAATTAAAGCCTAATCCGGAATTAGATTCCTTACGTTTTGAGGGGACGGAATCCTTAAAGCGTATGGGCATTACAAAAGATAATTTTGATGCAATTAAACCAGAGAATTATACACTTTTATATGTGGGCGAATTATCTGAACTGCAAAAAGAGACGCAGGGGGCAACTTTAGAGGCAATCTTTGAAAAATTCAACCTTGACCACCCAGAAGATTTCAGAGGACATTCGCTATCTGTCAGCGATATAGTGGTGCTTCATCAGAACGGACAGAATACGGCTCATTTTGTGGATTCTTTTGGATATACGGAAATACCGGATTTTTTACGGGAGCAGACACCGGAAAAGGAAGAAATGCAGGACACTTCTGGACACAATGTCCAAAAGACAGAACCGGAAATAGATGGAGATGAAATCATTGATCTTGGCGATGAAACAGAACAGGTGCTTGCGGAAATGAAAAAAACTTTGGAAAGTGAACAGGAAACAGAACTGGCATTTTCTATTGCAGACCGTTTTATCAGCATTCAGGAAGTGGATGGCGGTTATGATTATTCCATTATGGGAGCTGATTATAAGGAGATTGACGGAGGAATTTATGATAATCCTGATGTGACGATAAGGGAAGCCTTGCATGATATTTTAGAGGATTTGAAGTCACAGCCGGATTACAATGGTGCAAAAGGAAATATCCAAAGAGAAGATGAACTGATACCGATGGATTATGATGGACTGATGGAAAAAGCAGAGGAAGCAAATCGTATTATTCCGGAGAGTACACCAAGCAGTGTGGTGGCAGATTTTAAGGCAAAGACCGGGGAATTATTCCACGATATTAGTGAAATGAATCCGGAAGAAATCGAGGAAACTGTGAAATGCCATGTGCAGGCGAAGATTGAAGAGTATGATATTAATGCAACAATCGTGGATGTTGCTGTAACAGGAAGCAGATGCAGGGGATTAGAGCATGAAGGTTCTGACCTTGATGTGGTGGTGGAACTTTCCACAGCGGAACGGGAGGACGATTTATTTAATGCCTTTAATGAGGATGGACTTCATATCGGAGAAGTAAAAGTTGACATCAATCCAATTACAGCCCAACGAACAGGTACGCTGGAATCCTATCTGCCACAGATGGAAGAATATTTGGAGGGCGTCAGACAGGTAAGAGAGCAGGAAAAGGAGAGCGCAGAAGTAACTTTAACTGTTTCGGAATGTGGAGAATTTCATAATCTTGGTGAGTGTTATGAGAATATTCCTACGGTGGATGAAGCTATAGCAATCTGGAAGCAGATACCTTCAGAGCGGATGAATGGTATTCCGGCAATCGGAATCAATATCCTAGGGAGAGGGGCGGAACCCTTCGAGGATTACGAGATTGATGTTTTATCTGGAAAGAGGATTGACCTTGGGGTTTTGAACTATGTTCCTGATATTAAAAACAATCCGCAGGCAATGGAAGTCATTACGGAACTGGTGGCTAAATTGCCCGATATGGAGATAGATGGCGTGATGAGTGAAGAAATGGAAGCAAGAGTGTGGGAACTGCGTATGCCGGACTTGCCACAAGAGGAACAGCTTGCAGTAGAACTTGACCGACTTTCCTACGATTATGATACTGTACTGTATCACGATAGTACAAGAAATATGACCGAGAATGTATCAGAGCTTGCAGAATCCATAAAACAGGGCGATACCGGACATTTAACAACGTGGCTTGCAGACATTATTTCGGAGGGAGCTGTACCAGAGGAAATAAAACGAGCAACGGAGCTTCTGGAAAAACTGACAGAGTATAAGCCGCTTGCCAAGATTGAGGAGGCAGAAGAACAGAATTATAATATGATTGATAATGTGCTGAATAATGGTGTTGGGGAGAAAGCCCAAAGGGAAGAAAATAAGAGAATGGAGGAGAAGCCTACGGTAAGGCTTTCCTTAAAATCCCGTCTTGCGGAGAAAAAATCACAGGTAGAAGGGCAATCGAAAGAACATGATGTTCAAGAAAATGAAAAGAAAAGTCAGAGGGAGATGTAAGTGATGAATAAGAGATTTACCGTAGAAGAGAGTAATTTAATCAGTATTTTTATGGAAGAAGGTATAGATTCAGATGTGGGAGGCAGAAAAAATGTCATAAATGGTATCAATAAGACACTGAAACATCTGGAGGATGATGAGATGGTTGAATTGTCATTATGTGTCCTTGCAAAATTAAAGGAATTGACGGATCATGAATTTATGAAGATGGAGTTTGTAGCGGCAGAGTAACATCAAACGTAAGGCAGAACATGGCTTTTGGTGGCTGTGTTCTGTCTTTTTGAATAAGAACTTGACTGATAAATATTACGGGTGTAATATTTATAACGAAAGGGAGTGAATTTTTTTGCTTCAAAATCTTACACTTGTAATATATAAGCGTAGTACATTGATACGAATAAGAAATGGAGGTAACGATGAAGGCAAAACATAGAACCAAAAGAATACAAAGATATAGAAAAATGTTGGGCATTATAGTGTTAATGTTAACAATTACTTTGATTGGAGTAGTTGTGAGTGCAACAGTATTATATAAAAGAAAAAATGCGTGTAAAACACCAGATACTATCTTAGTAGAGTATATGATGCATATTCCAAAACAAGAATACGAAGAAATGTATGCAATGATTGATTTGGAGTCATCTGGATATATCAGTAAGGAAGATTTTCTGAAGAGAAATTCCACTATTTATGAGGGAATTGAAATGCAAAACATGTCGATAAAAAATGTCGAGTATGTGGAGGAAGATAAAAAAGTAACATATTTGACTTCGTTTGATACAGTGGCAGGAACTATCAGCTTTGAGAATGAGGCATTTTTTATAAATGGAGAAGAAGGATATAAATTGGTTTGGGATGATTCCATGATTTTTCCTAATCTGACTTCTGCAGATAAAGTAAGAGTTTCTACTACACAGGCAGAGCGAGGAGAAATTCTGGATAGGAACGGACGTGTCCTTGCAGGAAAAGGTACAGCATCTTCAGTTGGAATTGTTCCGGGCAAGTTGGAAAACAGAGAGGAAGCAATCGCACAGATTGCAGGACTATTGGAAATCACAACGGAAGCGATAGAAAAGAACCTGTCTGCAAAGTGGGTAAAGGATGATTCTTTTGTACCTATTAAAACGATTCCAAGAGTGGAAGAAATTGAGTTAATGTCTATCAGTCCAGAGGAAGAAGTTTTAAAGGAGAAAGAAAGGCATGATAAGTTGCTGGAGATTCCCGGAGTGATGATATCTGATGTTGAAGTGCGTGAATACCCATTAGGGGAAGCCGCTGCGCATTTGGTCGGGTATGTTCAAAGCGTTACTGCGGAAGATTTAGAGGAACATGCAGGAGAAGGTTATACAGCCAATAGTGTAATCGGCAGAAGCGGAATGGAGGGCTTGTTCGAGAAAGAACTGAAAGGCCAGAACGGTTGCAGGATTTACATTGTAAATTCGGAAGATAAAGAGAAGGAGGAACTGGCTTGTATCCTGGTACAGCATGGGCAGGACATCCGGCTTACGATAGATACTGATTTGCAGGTTTCCTTGTACGAACAGTTTAAGGAAGATAAAAGCTGCTCGGTAGCCATAAATCATTATACCGGAGAGGTATTGGCTTTGGTCAGCACACCGGCTTATGACAATAACGATTTTATTATGGGATTATCGAGTGAGCAGTGGACTGTACTTAACGAGGACGAGAATAAGCCAATGTATAATCGGTTCCGGCAAGTGTGGTGTCCGGGATCTACCTTCAAACCAATTATAGCTGCGATTGGTTTACAATCAGGAGCAATCGATCCAATGGAAGATTACGGGAACGTAGGATTAAGTTGGCAAAAAGATGCATCGTGGGGTTCATATCATGTAACAACGCTTCATGCGTATGAACCAGTCATTTTAGAGAATGCCTTGATTTATTCTGATAATATTTATTTCGCAAAAGCAGCATTAAAGATTGGATCGGATGAGTTGGAGAATTCTTTGATACGGCTTGGTTTCAATGAGGAACTACCATTTGAAATTAAGATGGCAGAATCTCAGTATTCCAATACAGAAGGCATTGAAACTGAAATACAGTTAGCTGACAGCGGTTACGGACAAGGACAGATTTTAGTGAACCCGTTGCATATGGCATGTATTTATTCTGCTTTCTGTAATGAGGGAAATGTAATAAAGCCTTATTTGGTATATCAGAATGAAGCGGAAGTTGAGTATTGGATTCCGGGTGCCTTTTCTAACGAGACAGCAAGTCGTGTATTGGAAGGAACAAAGAAGGTTGTGAATGATTCTAATGGAACTGGATATGCAGCCCATCGAGATGACATTCTTTTAGCAGGAAAAACAGGTACGGCAGAAATAAAGGCATCGAAGGATGATACTTCGGGTACAGAATTAGGATGGTTTGCAATTTTTACAGCAGAAGATACGGAATGTCCTATATTGATTATCAGTATGGTAGAAGATGTGAAAGGAAGAGGAGGAAGCGGATATGTTGTTAAGAAAGACAGTCTGGTTCTGGAAGAGTGGTTTAGCAGTCATTAGTTTTGTACTGATGTTTAGTATTTCGGGGTGTAGCGATACACCACCGGAAGAAGATACAGTTTCGGAAACAGTAATTGATGTTCAGGACGTTTCAGAAGAAGAACAGGAGAATGAAGAAGAAATTATAAACATCTGCATAGATCTTTATGACAAGGCAGCAGAGGAAAATAAGTTAGATGATTTGGAAATAATTCGGAGTATTGTAAATCGTCTTGGAGAAAACGAGTATCCTGCTGTTGACAGCAGAAATCAAGTGAATATGACGGAAGCGGAGCAGGTACTGGAATTTTGTGAAAAGGTGGATGCACAGGAAGAAGCAGATATAACGATTCTTGAAGTCGGCTATTTGGGCGGATTTGTAAAATACGATTTGCACACAAAAGACGGAAATGTAGATGTGGTCAGAAGCTATTATGGATACGAAAATGGAGAAATACAGAAAGAAGTTACTGGGAGGTATCAAGCAGAGTATTGGAATTATACAGAAGAAGGTTACCTGATGTTTTCTGGTGTCTGGTTTTCAGAAGAATTATACGTTCTTACATTGAGTGGAGCAGAGGAGCATACCGCATTACGAGTACAGCCATTGGATGAAACATATAGGGAACTGAGTCGGAAATATCTTCTTCCAATCAGCTTTGAACAGAATAATATGTTTATTGTGGATTGGAGTGAAGAAGATTTTGGGGATTTGAATTTCTATGATATGTATGACATTCTTTATCCAAAAGTGAATGGTCAGTATGTTCCTTATGTTGCAGATGACAATTTGTCAGTCAGTGCAGTTTATCGGATTCCAAAAGAGGAATTTGAAAGCGTTATTATGAAATATTTCAATATTGATAGTGAAACGCTGCAATCCAAAACTGTCTATGATTCGGAGGATTCGACCTATGAATACAAACCGAGAGGCTTCGAAGAAGTAGAGTATCCGGAATACCCATATTCAGAAGTAATCGGGTATACGGAGAACAGTGATGGAACAATTACACTTACTGCTAATGTGGTATTTCCATATTCGGGAAATTCCAAAGTATATGCCCACGAGGTTGTGGTTCGTCCTTTGGAGGATGGCGGGGTACAATATGTATCCAATCGAATTATACCCTCCGAGGATAATTCTGAGGAAACATGGCATACGCCACGGTTGACGTTAGAAGAATGGGAAGAATTATACGGAGGCGAATAATGGAAGATGTGAAATGGCTGCTTAGAAGATGTGGTCTTCCGATTTTGCTGCTGTTGATTTTCGTAATAGCCGGAGTGGTCTGTTGGGGAGAACTGCATACAGAAAAGCAAAAGGTGGCAGAAGAAGTATGGGAGCCACCTGTAGAAATCGAAAATAGCGAAGCAGAAACAGAAGAAGCCGAGAATGCGGAAACTTCCACAGAGTCAGCATATTGGTTTATTCCGCAAGCCAGTGATGATCTCCTTACAGAAGAGGAGAAGGAGCAACTGCAGAGTACGGTTTTGCCAGCAGCAGAATCGGTCAGAGAAATCTATAAGGATATTGTAATTGCAGATGCACCAAGCTACTCTTCCGGTATTGGCGAATTTACCAAAGAGCAGAGGAAAGCTGTGGTGGAGCAATTGGGCAGAACCGGTCTGGTAAGTGTTGAAGAAGATACTGCTATGCAAAATCATGAAGCAATCGAAGCATTTTATGCAGATTACCTGGATGGACAAGACTCGATGGTTACGGTATTTGAAGTACAGAGAGATGGGCTGATTGGAGCAGTTACCTTTATCTATCGGAAAGGTGAGTTGCAGACCTATTACATAGGAATTCGGTGGAGAGAAGGTGGTATGCCAGAAATACAGGGAACTTCGGTAAGTAATGTGGCTGAGATTAAACTGACCGAAAAAGGATATTTTATCTACGCATATGAATATGTGATTGCACATGCAAGTTTGAGACAGTATTGGAGAATAGAACCGCTACCAGAAGACTGCCGGGAATTAACGCAAGAATACATATCAGGACTAAGTTATGTGAATTACAATCTGCTCGTTACCGATTGGGATAGCAGCAATGTGGAGGACATTCTGATGCCTTGTATGTATGAAGATGTTTATAGGATTTCTACGGGGGAAAATCTGAAAACTGAGGGTTGGAAGATTCCGGCAGAGGAATATGAAAGGATAATGACTACTTATTTTCCGGTATCGGTAGAACAGTTGAGAGAGCATTGTGGATATGATGAGGGCAGCAATAGCTATGAATATGAGATGATTTATGCCAGTCCATACCCACCTTTCGGAGAAGTAGTTGACTATACCCAAAATGCGGATGGAACGATTACACTTATCGTGGATGGAGTATGGCCGGATTATAATTCTGATCTCGCTTTTCGGAATACGGTTGTGGTCCAGCCATTTGAAGACGGAACTTTCAGGTATCTTTCCAATTCTATAGAACAAATAGAGTTGGAACTGCCGCCAATAGCAAAAGCACATTAAATTTGCTTTGAAAGAAAGGATGATATTATGGCATTAAAGAAAAAAAGCATTTTGCTGATTATGGCATTTCTGATTGGATGCTTCGTATGTGCCTGTGGAAAAGAAGATAGTATTGTGGATGAATCTCTTGTGGAAGATACGGAAGATGTATCTTCCACGGAGGAGATAAAAAGTGCCGAGGAAGAGGCTGCAGAACAATGGGAAAAGGGCTACGACCTTCCGTTAGATGAACAGGAAAGGGAAGAAGCTGAGACTGACTGTAAAAAGCAGATGGAACTTTATCTTGACATTTATGAAACTGCAGATAAAGGGATAGCATCTAATGTTGCTTTGGATGATCAAACAGTTTTGGAAATGCAGAGGAAGCTAAAGGATGCAGGATGTCCGGTTACAACAATGGTAACATATTCTAACATGGAGAATTATGAAAGTGTTGACAGTTTTCTGAAAGAATGTATGGAAGGGAAAAGTGGTTCTGCAGTAATTTATGAAGTCCACAACGATGGTGGATTGGGCAGAATGAAATTCATTTTTGATGGAACAGATATGTATGTTGTAAGTGCAAAAGGAATCTGGAATGCTGATAATAAGCCGGGGATTTCATACATTTCCTATACAAGACTAAAAGAGTGGAAATATACAGATAAGGGATGGTTCTGCTACGAGTTGTGTGTGCCGGAGCCACCGGAGGTCAGTGAAATTGTGGATGGAAGCAGCGTGATTAGAATAAAACCTATGACAGAGGAACAGCGAGAGATGTCTGAGCGCCTCGTCTTGGGACTTGGATATCAGGGACAGAACCTTTTGTGTTCCAACTGGAATACGGAAAATATGAGTGAATTGGATTATAACGGAATGTTTGAATATCTGTATGGAATGAAATATGGAGAAAAGTTCAATTCCGAAGATTATCCAAATGGTATTCCAAAAGAAGAATTCGAAAGTCTGATTATGGAATATCTTCCGATAACAGCGGAGCAGATACGAGAGTACGCAGTATTTGACGAGGAAAACCACACATATGATTGGGCTCGATTAGGATGTGGAAATTATGCACCTACTTTCTTTGGAACTTCTTTGCCAGAGGTCACGGATATCAAAGAAAATGATGATGAGACAGTCACGTTAACGGTGGAGGCGGTTTGTGATATGGTTATTTGCGATGATGCAGTCATAACCCATGAACTTACGGTAAGGTTTGCAGAGGATGGCAGTTTTCAGTATTTGGGGAATAAAATCCTAAATGACGGAATTATGCAGATACCCGATTATCAATACCGAATTAAAGAATGATTTGATAATAGTTGTGTTTTGTGGTAATCTTACAGATGTAAGAAAAGGAAGGAGGACACATGAAGAAATTAAAACTAGTTGGAATATTGGCAGCAGTTGTATTAATAGGCGGTGTGATTTCAATTCCGCTTATAAATAACCACACTGCTTATAAAGTGGAAAAGAAATTATGTGAAACACCACTGCCAGAGAAAACGGAATTGATAGAGTCAATATCACGGGCAGGGAAGCTGACAGGTAACGGAAATGGAATGCAGTATTTCGGAGCAATTCTAATTCGAAGTGACTTGTCTTTGGAAGAATTGGATGCTTACTATTCAAGGTACAGAAGTAATGAGTGGGAATGTTTGGTGAAAATTCAGGAAGGGCAGTCCATTGAGGGGATTGATCACGGGACACTACAATTTGCGGAAGAAATAAAGGACAGGGGTTATTACATTGTATATTCTTGGGGAAGTGAAAATTCTCTATTGGATGAATTGGATATACGTGGACACTAAAAACGAGATGGAGACAAATTATGAAGAAAATTTCTAATATATGTGGTTTTATTGGAATTGCTATATATGCGGTGCTGATGATTCGCATTTCAAATCTATGTCAATACGGTGGGACGAAAGTGGACTTGATTCCAATATTGATTTTGGGTGTTGTTCTTATAGCAACAATCATTTTTGGAATTGTTAGCAGTAGAAAAGAAGAAAAAATTGAAAAAGGTAAACTGTTCTGGGGAAAATGTATTGTAGTTGTTGCCCTGACCATTTTGTTTGGAGGCAGGATTATTTATTCGGCAATCCCTTATAATGGTGCATTGTCATGGAAGATTGACGAATGGCGTAACCAAAAGAAAATTGAACTTACTCATACCAACTTCTTTGAGACAGGTGTAGAAGGAATCTTGGAAGACATTGAGACAGAGTTGGATTTACCGGATGAACTTTATGTTCAAAATAAGTTCCAGCTTTCCTTTGACAAAGATGGTGAAATTCAGAGTATTTATACTTATATGTATGGAAGATATGAAAATGGAGACGAAAATACATTCCTTATTGACTATGATGTGGATGCAGATTCAAAAATGACTGTGTGTATTAATGGAGTTGCGAGCAAATCTTACGATGATGACATGAGATTACAGCCGATGCTTGAAATTTTGAAAAACGCTGATTACAAAACAAGAGTAAATAACTGGGCTGTGGAAGGATATGCAGACGATTATGAAATTCTCTATTATGGCAAGCGGGAATTTAACACAATGGAAGGATTTGTATATCTTCAAGGTGATGTGGATGGTGACGGAGTGGACAACACAGACAATGCCATTTATTCGGAACTGAATGGTGGAGCTGTTTATGGATATGAAGTCTCGCTTCATATTCCAAGTGAATCTGAGGTGACTCCGGTACGTTATTTTATGGAACCGGAAGTGATTCCGTTAGAAACTATCATCGACAGGGAGGAAGAGCAGACTATTGATGATGCTAAAGAAACAGAATCCTGGTATGTAGATAATTCCAACGGTTCTGTATATTACTGGTTGTCTGAGAATAAAGAAATTGGATGGAGATTAGTAGTTACTGATGCGGCAGCAGGAAGCCGTTATTATGAATTGGAAAAGTCATCAGATGGTGGTGAAACATGGAATGTGATAAATGCCAATCCGTTTAACAACAAGATTGGCGTGGCACTGGGAATAGAATTTTACGATGAAAATCTTGGTGTGATTGGTATGACAGGCGCTTCACAGGATGCCTCAACTTTATATGTGACATCAGATGGCGGAGTTACTTTTACACAGATGGAATTTCCAATGGAAGAGGTTACGGAACTGCCGGATATTGCTGATGAACTAGGATACACAATCGCAGATTATGATTACGCAGAGATGCCACAAGTATCCGATGGACAATGGACTGTAATCATCAAGGCAGAATACAGCAGTTACGGAGGCTTGAGATTTACATCTAACGACAATGGAAAGACATGGATGTATGAGGGATTAAGTACAGGCGAAGGTGATTTACAATAAGAAATAAAAGATACGAATAGTGTTAAAACACAAAAAATCGGGTAAAAGATTGTACGACTGACTATGACCTTTACCCGATTTTATTATGTTTTATTTCCAGATATTCATGTCTGACAAGATAGACATGGTTATTTCAGTTGCGTTGCCTCCGGTAGCATCGCTGTCTGCACTAATGTTGGTGGCAAAAAAGTATGTATTATCTGCAGTTTCGATATAACCGATGAACCATCCGTTTACATCCTGTCCATTAACACGGCCAGTTCCGGTTTTTCCGTAGAATGTTCCGGCATCGGAAGCTGAAAGGCAGATGGCATCTTTTACTGCATTGATATTTTCAGGGGCGAAGCCGAAACTGTTATTCTGCAGCTTGGTTAAAAGTTCGACCTGTTCTATTGGAGAGATTTCCAAGGAGGATTCCATCCAATAAGAGGAGAAATCGCCACTCATGTTTTCGTTACCATATCCGATTTCTTGAACATAGCTGTAAACGTCAGAGGTTCCAAGCTGTTCGTCTACTGCTTGAAAATACCAATTCACAGAGGAGTTCATTGCAGACTGTAAGGTCTGATCTGCGTTCCATGCTTCAAATGGATAGGTTTCTCCATTCCATGCAATGAACGAATTTTCTGGTGTAATGACGCCTTCTTCCAATCCGAACAAAGCATCGTATATCTTGTAGGTGGAGTTTGGAGCAACCCGTAAGGTGGCATGCTCCATGTCATGTATACTCCATGCATCGTTTTCCAAATCGTATAAAACAAAGCTGCCTTCGTATTCTCTGAAGTATGTGGAGAGGTCTACATAGGAAATATTCTCAGAAGAGGAATCCCATTGGTAGTGGCTTCCATCTGCTGCGTATGTAGAAATAAAAGGTGCGAATCCAAGGAGAAGGACAGCAGTCAACATGAATGCAGTCATACCTTTTACTCTTTTTATAAATGTCGGCTTCTCATAAGATGCAATGTTGATAATTCTCCGTTTCATCTGCTTCATGTTTCCACCAAGACCGGCGGCAAACGGAAATGGAGTAAGTGAAATCTTTTCCGCAAAATTGATCAGTGTATTACCATAATCTGCATAATCATCCTCCTCAAGCATCTTTAAAACAGAGGTGTCACAGGCAACCTCTCTGTCATTACGCATTTCTTTCAGAGCATACCAGACAAGAGGATTGAACCAATATATTACTCCGGCAAAGTTCATTAGATAGTTGGCAATAGCATCTTTGTGCTTATAGTGCTGTAGCTCGTGTAACAGCATGTATCGCATGTCCGATTCGTTATAATCTGAGATGAGATGAATCGGCAGATAAATACAAGGTTTCAAAAGCCCCACAATAATCGGAGATTTCAAAAATGCAGTACTGTAAACATGGATATTTCTGTTAATTCCCATTTCTTTCATACATCGATGATATAGTTTTCGGACTTCCGGGTTCTGAAGGGGAAGTGCAGATTTTTTC
This sequence comes from Coprococcus phoceensis, assembly GCF_900104635.1. NCBI lineage: Bacteria > Bacillati > Bacillota > Clostridia > Lachnospirales > Lachnospiraceae > Coprococcus > Coprococcus phoceensis. The sequence goes on along the minus strand of NZ_FNWC01000007.1, from coordinate 2,663,152 downwards.
AAGTTCTGTAAGCGGATAGAGGACTTGATTACCAATATAATCATTGCAAGGATGCCTACAAGCCATATTCCAAATAGTATGTATCCGATGCTGGATGGAGTCTCACTATTTACCGAAAGGGCAAAGTCATTCATCCAGTCTGCATTTCCGGCTGGATTGATCCCAACAGCTTCTCCTATGGCGGTTCTGGTGCCAGAAGTAGGAGAACTTTTCAGGCTACTGAGCCACGAGAGGATTTGCGGAAACCCAATTAAACGGAACGGTATAAAAGGAACTACCAACAATCCAAGTAGCAGGAACCATAGATTATACTGCATCCGGCTGGATAGGTTGACTTTGAATATCCGCTTGGCTATCAAAAGAATTCCGATGATACCGCTGATAAATACATTGCATATTAAAAAGCGTATCATAAAATCAGCCATGTTAATTACCTCCTTTTTTTGACCTCTTGGAAAGAAGAGAGCGGAGAGTGTCTATTTCCGTTTCGGACAGTCTGTCATTTTCTATATATGCAGACAGCATGGCAGTGATGTCTCCATCGTAGTATCGTTCTAGAAAAGAGTTACTTTCCTGACCGATGTATTCACTTTCTTTCACAACTGGAGTGTAAACAAACACCCGACTTTGTTTTTCATAAGTCAGAACGCCCTTGTTCACTAGACGTTTAATTAGAGTTTGTATTGTTTTTGGACTCCAGTTCGTAGTCTGTAATAATTTATCAGTTATTTCATTGGTGCTGATCGGCGCATGTTTCCATACGATTTTCATAACTTCAAATTCAGCTTCAGAAATCTGTGGTAAATCGCTCATTTCAAATCCCTCCTTAAATCTTACGGCTGTAATAAAAATATTATAGATGTTATTTGTGTAGTTGTCAATTTAAGAGAAAATAGATTGACTTGAAATCTTACTTATGTAATAATTCAAATATTACATAAGTAAGAATTTAAAAAAGGAGTGGAATCAGGATGATTGAAATTGTAAATAAAGTGCTTTGAAAATAAGAAAACCAATAGAGTCACAAGGAGTCTATTGGCATTCTTACAGAGTTGGATGGTCTTGCTTGTGCAGCAGATCAAGCAGATAACGAACCATAGGCAATAAATCCGCAGCCTCCTGTTCCGTGCAGTCATTCAGCAGGGTCAGGAGTTTTTGGAGATTTGGCTGTTGGTTTGCGTTGGCTGGGTAGAAAATCTTATCGGCGGGTATCTTCAGATATGTAATCAAAGGATACAGCTTATCATATTTGGGGTTACCACGTCCGGCTTCAATATTTAGTATGGTGCGGGTATCCATATTAAGAGTTTCAGCCAGCTTTTCTTGTGAAAGTCCGAGTTCGGTACGGGCTTCACGCACTGCAATGGCAAGAATTTGTTTTATGTCATGCATTATAATTCACCTCGATAGTAGTTTACAATACCTATTAAAACGAGTGAATTGCAATAGAATACAGTGTAGATATGGAGTGTAATACATGGATGTAAAGTATGTGAAAATACATAGAAAAAGAATAGTGAAAAGTTTTGAGATAGCAGCATATTACACACTAAGGTGTATCGCAAAGAAGTATAAAACTTCAACGCGATACACCTTTTTTGTGGGGAAATCAGAGCGTTGTAAAGTCTTTTTCCGGTTTGCGGTTTGTGGTCTGTTCCTGTCCCGGAGTCCGGTCAAGATACTGGTTCAGATTATCCAGTTTTCGGTTGAGAGCCTGTATGTCTTTTTCAGCAGATTTATAGGTTTTCTGCAAGGCTTCTTTCTTGGCATACAGAGCATTGTAATCATTACGAAACTTATCAATATCAAAATGTTTTAAGCTGATTCCAAAGCGTTTCAGCATATTTTCTGCACCGTCATGGAGCAGGAGTTCTGTTTCATGGTGGCGGAGATAAGCGTCAGGGTCTTTCGATTTCCGGTAACGGATGTGATAGATATGATTGCTCTGATATTGTTCAGCGTATTTCAATATCTGTCCTAAATCCTTTAGCTGACGTTCTGTTTCCACAAGACTGTTCCGTGCGGTTTTTGCAAGAACAGACTTACTTTCAATCTGTTTTTCAAGCTCGATGATAGAACCTGCTTTACTGTAACTGCTGGCAGCGATTTTGAGATTTTCAATCGCTGCCCAATGCTGCAGACCGGGGCTTTGCGTGAACTTTTCTTCCGAGGTGTCAATGAGCGTTCGGGAAGAATAATCCTTGATAAGAGGTTTTTTTCGGGCAGGGAATGGGACACGTTTTTGTGTCTGTGCTAAAGCCTTTGTTTCTACCCGTTCCTTAATCCGTTCTTTGGTGTATTCTGCACCCAAAGACTTTAAGCTGCCACGGACAAAATGCTCCCGGTCAAGGGGGCGGAAGGAAATGTACTTTAAGGCGTTTTCTCCAATGGTTTCGCCTTTGATTTCATAACCTTTTGCCCGTATCAGCTCCATGCACTGTTCATATGTATCAGCGTTTTGAATTGCTTCATCAATGTCCTGCTTGAGCTTGATTTTCCACGAGGTGCCATTTCTGCCGGATGTCCATTCTTTATAACTTTTACCACGCTGGTTTGTGGGAGAAATGACGGATAACTGATGCTTGGAACACAGCTCATCATTCAGGCGGCGAATGTGGTAGTAGGTCTGTTTACAGTCATGATATTTTTCGTGATTCACATTATCTGCGGCACAGAAAATGATGTGGTTGTGAACGTGACCTTTATCAATATGAGTGGAAACGATATAAGAAAATTTCCCCTCTAACAGCTTGTCGGCAAGCTCCACACCGATCTGATGTGCTTCCTTATAAGATACCTCTCCCGGAGCGAAAGCCTGTATCAGATGAAAGGCTTTGTTGGGGTCTGCCTGATTTGTTTTTGACAGAGCAAATTTGAAGTCAAAGGCAGCGGTTTCAGGACTGCATCCGAAGGAAGAAATGAGACTACTTTCATCTGTTTTTTGGGAATTACAGATATAGTTTACTGCCTTATGGACGGTTGCCTGGATAGCATGGATTTTTGTGATTGCCATACCTGTTTCATCAGCTCCTTTACTTCGTTTACATCGGCTTTATAGACATTGCCAGTAGCATTCATCCGCTTGGCAATCTGGTTCAGATTATTGCCGATACGGGCGAGCGTGGTGTTGTATTCCCGCAGGTGTTCGTAGTTTACATCGTAGACATAGCCATACAAAATCAGATGCCGAATAAATGCGGATTTGCTCTTCATGCCGGAGGCTTTCCATTTCTGATCTAAGATGTATTGCTCGTCATCGCTGAGATAGATTTTAAGTTCATTTTGTCTTTCTCGGTTTGCCATTGCAGTATCAGTCCTTTCCTTATTTGTATAAAAGATTTTCAAATATGCCGTAGCCGGCGGTTGTTTTTTGCTTTTAGGGGGACAGGGGGATATGCCCCATGCAAGCCAATTTCTGCAAGTTTTCACTTGGTAGAAATTTGCGGAAATGGTGCCTGTGAGGGAACACAGGCAGTGCTTGCTATTCTTCTGCAAATTACCCGTAGGGAATTTGCGTGTTGCGTGAGTATAGGCGAGCGGTTTGCAACACAGTAGGGCGTTACCGCCCTTGTTATGGATAGCGTTGATAATTCGACTTTGCAGTTGGGCAGAAGCAATAAAAAAACTGCCACGGTTCATAAGGGCATTGATTGCCCGTAAAAACTCCATAGCAGTTTGTGTGACTTTTTATGATTTTTGATTCTATCCATAATGATTTTATCAATGGGAAAGGGGAAAGTCAATGGCTGGAGAGAGATAAAAGATTTACAGAGAAATTTAGGGGAATAAGCAAAGATACTGCATATTCTGCATTTAAAATTAGAATTGGAAAACCAGAAGAGAGGGGGTGAAGCATGAATACCGTACATCGTAGAACGGAAATAATCAATATTCTTATTATCAGACGACATACAACAGCGAATGAATTGGCACAGGAATTTGGCGTTTCCATTCGCACGATACAGTATGATATTCAGGCTTTAACTCCGGTTTATCCGATTTATACAAAACAGGGAGAGAACGGAGGAATTTTTATAAGAGAGGATTACAAGCCTTATGCCAATTCGCTGACACCTATGGAAGTAGCTGCCTTGCATGAATTATATGATTGGACGGAGGGCATACATAAAAAAGTTTTATTTCAAGTCCTAAGAAAATATGGACCGGATAAATTACAACTTTGATCTTGTCATTCTGATAAAGCACATAATTTTTACAGAACCGTTCATAGCAGACGGAAGTGTGCTTATGTGCTTTTTAGGCTGACAATTTCAGCTTTGATTTTATCCAAAATGCAGACGATGTCTGCGATTGTACCTTGACAATTTCATAAACCAATGCGTACAGGACGTGTGGAATATGTGGAGCCGCTTTGAGGATACGCCATAAGACACCTGCTTTTGCCTTTGGCAGAGGTGGATACGAAGGAATATTGAAAGCAGATATTGAAGTTAAGGTGTGGAGCGAGAAATATCCGGCATAAATGTGTAGCAGTTACACGGAGGCGTTGATACATATTTTTGATAATGATACTTCCGGCTTAGTCCGGTCAGATAAGATGACGGTGCGATACCGATGTGGGTAGTGTAATGAGCTGCTACCTGTACGGATTTTTTAATATCTTCCAATAAAAGCATATTTGTTTGTTAAGTATGTTTTTATTGGCAGATATGCCATAACCATAGCAAGAGAAAAAGAACACACTTTGAAAAGGTAGGTGGAAGAATGCAGGCAAAAGTGAACACAAAAAATTTTATAAGGTATGACGAGGGTGCGGAGAGGTATTCTATGAGTAAACACAGCTTTATGAAATTGGCACAGGATGCTCGTGCTGTTTATAAAATTAACCGTATCACATTGGTAAACGTGAAGATTTTTGAGGAGTATTTGGAATCTTTTCGGGCGTAGACATGATAAGAAAGAGGAAAACGAATTATTGTATATCAAAAAGTATTTGACTTTTTGATATACAAGTAGTAAAATGAAGTCAGGTTATGAAAGGCAGGTGTTGACGGATGGCAAGAATGGGTAGACCTAAGTTAGAAAATCCGAGAAGTGAAGGTGTATTCATCCGTCTTACAAAAGATGAGCATACAGATATAACAGAGTATGCCAGCTCTCATGATCTGACCATAACACAGACGCTTGTTCAAGGATTTAGAAAGCTGCAAGAGCAGGATAATACCGAGAATGAGTAATGGCATTTGTGACCTCTTTCTTATATTGAGAGGAAGGTGGTACATAATGTCAATGTCGAGAAAAGATTCAAAAGGCAGAGTATTAAGGAAAGGCGAAAGTCAGAGGAAAAACGACGGAAGGTATATCTACCAGTACACCGATTCGACAGGTAAAAGGCGGGTCGTTTATTCAAATGACCTGTTGGAGTTAAGGGAAAAGGAAAAAGAACTTGTTCGCAATCAGTTGGACGGTCTTGAAAGCTATTGCAGTGGAAAGACAACTTTGAACTATGCATTTGACAGGTATATTTCAACGAAGTATGATTTGAAAGAACACACACGGGTAAATTATAAGTATATGTATAACCGTTTTGTCAGAGATACTTTTGGAAAAAGAATCATCAATGATATAAAGTATTCTGATGTGAAATTCTTTTATTGTTCGTTGATGAACATATTGGGGTTACAGGCGAATACATTGGATAATATTCATACGATTCTGCACCCAACCTTTCAGATGGCAGTTAGGGACAATGTGATACGCAATAATCCGGCAAGCGGTGTAATGGCAGAAATCAAAAAGGCGAATGGAAAGAATAAGGGCATAAGACACGCACTTACATTGGAACAGCAGAGAGCATTTTTGAACTATGTATCGAACAGTCCTGTGTATTGCCATTGGTTGCCACTGTTTACAGCACTTTTTGGAACGGGATGTCGCATAGGAGAAATGATAGGGCTGCGTTGGGAAGATTTGGATTATGAGAATAAAACCATTAGTATAAACCATGCGGCTATCTATCGAGTAATGGAGAATGGAAAGAGTGAATTTCATATTTCTTCGCCAAAGACAGAAGCCGGGATTCGTACTATTCCGATGATGCAGGCTGTAGAACAGGCATTTAAGGATGAATACGAAGCACAGAAAGAAACCGGTTTTAATGTGCAAGTGGTTGATGGTATGAGTGGGTTTATCTTTTGCAATAAAGACGGAATTATCCATAAACCCAGCGTAATCAACAGTGCAATCAAAAGAATTTACGAAGCCTACAATGCCGAAGAAATTATTAAGGCAAAACGGGAGAGCAGACGCCCGGTATTGATTCCTCATTTTTCGTGTCATCATATCCGACACACATTTTGCACCAGATTTTGTGAAAATGAAAGAAATCTGAAAGTGATTCAAAGTATTATGGGTCATGCAAATATTGAAACAACGATGGATATTTATGCGGAAGCAACAGATGTGAAGAAAAAGGAAGCAATTAAAGCTCTGGAAAATAATAGTGATATATTTTAGGAAGAAGTCCTTGCAAGGGGACGATTTCCAAGACAAACCTGACATCAAAAAAGTCAGAATACATCAAAATGACATTAGTTTGTTGGATTTTGGTGGACAAATATGGACTGGCGATATATAATGAAAATCGTGTAAAAAAGCGTTTATCAACTTATTTGGACTGTGGTGGATTAGCTTCGGTTATATTCCCGACAATGAAGACCCTCGGTGGTGTAAAATCCGAAAATGGTGTAAAGGATAAAGAAGTTTCTACACCAAATTCAGAGCCTGAAAAGATTGATTTCTCTAAGGTAAAGATTGAGCCTTTGTTTGAAGAAGATGTTGATTTTGATACATTCTCAAAGTCTGATTTCAGAGCAGTTAAGGTTAAAGAATGCGTTGCTGTACCGAAGTCAAAGAAACTCCTTCAGTTCACTCTTGATGACGGAACAGGCACAGATAGAACCATTTTAAGCGGTATTCACGCATATTACGAGCCGGAAGAACTTGTTGGTAAGACACTTATCGCAATCACAAATCTTCCTCCAAGAGCAATGATGGGCATTGACTCTTGTGGTATGCTTCTCAGTGCAGTACACGAAGAAGAAGGCGAAGAAAAGCTTCATCTCCTTATGGTAGATGACCATATTCCGGCAGGTGCAAAGCTCTATTAAGAAGTACCGTTTTACCTTACAAAACGGGATGTACTTCATTTGCGAAAAAGCTCTGAAAATACACAAATACACCAAATTTACACCAAATGGTGCTTGAAACGGTGCAGAGCCTTAAAAATCGCATATTTTAAAGATATATGGGCAGTTCCATTGCGGAATTGCCCATTTTCAGAAAGAAAAAGATAAATTCTTTAGGTTAGAATCGATGATGGGGTAAACGAAAAAGCAGTTTTGGCATTCCAGTGAACTGCCCCTTCGTTTACACCATTTTCGATTTGACCTAATTGAACAAAGTGAGCGTCCGGGTAGCTACTACCTATGGACTTTCAATCTTTTGTTCTTACCCATGATTATACAGGAGTTCCTGTGCAGAAGCTACAGAAATCAAGTGTTTTCAGATAAATTAGGTACGACAACAAAACCTCAAGCTTTGAGGCTTTAGAAAATGTATGAAAGAATAAGATTTTAACATCTTTGTGGTATTCGAAGCTGTGGTTTTCCAAGATGCCCACCACAGGATTTACACACACAAATATTTATTTCATAAAGCTGTTTTAATATTTCCGGCATCTCCTTACCTCGAAGCTTCGAGAGATACTTTTGGCATCCAAGGAGATTCCGGCATAAAGTAAGCTTCTTGTGTTTGCTACGGGAACAAAGAAGTCCGTAATGCCGAATCCTGACAAAACGTTTTGGCGGTACATGCATCAGAAACCGTCGTATAAATTCAACACCGGAAAGGGTCAGTTCTTTCCATTGTCCTTTGTTCCGGTAATCTTTTACAGAAAAAGTAACGTTTTCATCGTCCATACAGATGATGCGGTGATTGCTGATGGCAATCCTATGGGTATACTTTCCAAGGTAGTCAATCACAGACTGTGCGCCGTTAAAAGTTTTCTTACAATAAGGAATCCATTCCGCATCATAACAGAAATCAATCAGTTCTTTGAACACATAATGGTTACTGTATTTTTCGGCAGTTCCATGAAACTTAAGTTGATTCGTATTCCAGAGATTTTTCAACTCATCCATATATTTTCCACGAAAGACTTTGGAGATAGCCCATATAGGAAGAAAAAACTCAGTACCGTTGTCTTTCCATTCGTTTTTGGATGTCAGACCACCGCCGAGCAGTATTGTATGGATATGGGGATGAAAGTTCATTTCAGATCCCCATGTATGCAGGATGCAGATATAGCCGACAGCAGCACCAAGGTGCTTTGGGTCAGCAGTCAGTTCACTGATTGTAGCAGAAGCTGCATGATACAGGGTGTCATATAACAGTTTCTGATTATTGTAAATGATTGGATTCAGAATGTCAGGAACTGTAAATACCAAGTGGAAGTAGGGTGCATCAAGCACATCCTCTTTGCGGGCATCCATCCACATTTCCTTTGGAACAGCCTGACACATGGGACAACAACGGTTGCGGCAGGAATTATAGTGAATCTGAACAGCACCACAGTCTTCACATACACTGACGTTTGCACCATAGGCTCCGGTTTTGCAGTTCAAGATGTTCCGGGCAACTTTTGCCTGTTCCGGAGAAGGAGAATACTTTTCAAGGTATGCCGAATAAAAACACCGGAAAATATCCTGAACGGTGGGCTTATTCATAATCAGCACCTTCTTTCCTGTCAAAGGGACTTTGGATTCCCATGAGGGATTTGTTGCTGACATGAAGATAAACTTCCGTGGATTTTGGGTCACGGTGTCCAAGCAGTGCCTGAATATTCTGCCGTTCTACTCCCTGCTCCATCAGATGAGTTGCAAAGCTATGACGGAGACAGTGTGGAGTTGCTTTCTTTGGAAGTTCAGCATCGGATACTGCCCGTCGCATCACTTGCTCCAGTGTACTGACTGTCAGGTAATTACCAGTAAATTTATTAGGAAACAGGATCCCACGGGGACGTCCTTTCTCAAACCAGTATTGTGTAAGGATATCCAGACACCGTTTAGAAAGAATTGTATAGCGATCCATCCTGTTCTTCGTATCCCGGACATGGATCTGCATATTTGAACGGGAAATATCATCATAATGAAGGTGGAGCACTTCAGAAACCCGCATCCCGGAAGAATACATCGTTGCAAACATGGCTCTATATTTGATATCATCAACAGCTTCTAATAGACGGTCTATTTCATCAACAGTCAGTACGGTCGGAAGCTTGTGTTCCAGAATCATACGTGGAACTGTGATATCATCCCAAAGGATATGCAGGACATTCCGATAGAAAAAACGGATAGCCGAATTATAAAGGTTCAGAGTTGTGGCTCTTAGTCCTTCCTCTTTTTTGGCAAGCAAAAAATTTCTGACATCCTGGCAGGTAAGTTCTTCAGGGGGCTTCGCTTGATATTTCAGAAAGTAAGAAACATAGTTTTTATAGCAGTTGATGGAACGCTCTTTGAGGTTACGGATTTTTCCGGCTTCCTCAAGCTGTTCTAAATATTTTTCATACATAATAAAATCCTCCATGTAAAATCAGTAGTAATCAAAACACTGCTTTACACGGAGGTGCATTTGGGTCATAAAACCGCTTGCCAACCAAGCGGAAGGGTGGTATTCTTTTCATAGGCAGTGGGAAGGTCGATCCTGTTTGATTGTTATTTTGTGGTGATTTAACAATACTACTTTTAGGACTTGCTTTCCACTGTTTTTTATTATAGAAAACAGAAAATCGCTATGCCACAGCCTTGGCAGGCCATCGCGCAGCGATTTTGTTCAATCGGAATTTATAAAGGAGAATATTGATGAAACTATTTTTATGTTCGCACTTTTCAAGTGTAGGAAGTCTGATAAAAGAAGAAATTGAAAATAAGAAAGTCGCATTTATTCCAACAGCTTCGTTGCGTGAAGGCTACACCGGTTATGTCGGCTCGGCTCGAAAATTATTCAAAAAGTTGGGAGCAATCGTAACTGAAATTGATATTTCAACGGAGGCTTATTCAACGATACAGTCTGTTTTTGAAGATGCAGATGTGATATATTTTACCGGCGGAAATTCTTTCTTTCTTATGGACCAACTTCGTAAAACAAGAACTGATGGGTTGCTGAAAAAGGAATTGGTAAATGGAAAATTGATGATCGGCGAGTCGGCAGGCGCAATTATATGCGCTCCAAGCATCCAATATATCGAGCAAATGGATGAAAAGCCGGAGGACTACTCACAAGAAGATGATGCAGGGCTTGATTTGATTGATTTCTATGTTCTTCCGCATTATCTTACAGCACCATTTAAGAAAGTTACCGAGAAAATAATGACTGAGTTTTCGGATTTGAATCTATGCCCTATTAACAACCATCAGGGAATTGTAATTGATGGTGAAGGTTCAAGGGTTATTTGCAAAGACTAATTTGAAAAATCCTTTTTTTGAAACTGGAAAATCGGAAGCTGAGGAGATAGACTATTGAGAACATATGAGAATAAAGACGAGCTTAAAAACGAGATAAATAAAAGCTTTGCAAAGTATATTTCAGAATTTAATGATATTCCGGAGCATTTAAAAGATAAGAGAATTGATGAGGTCGATCGAACTCCGGCAGAAAATCTTGCTTATCAGGTTGGCTGGACAACTCTTGTTATTAAATGGGAATCAGACGAAAGAAAGGGTATTCCTGTCAATACTCCTTCGGATAATTTTAAGTGGAATCAGCTTGGCGAATTATATCAATGGTTTACAGATACATATGCTCAGCTGTCACTGCAAGAATTGCAGTGGATATATATTTATAAAAGGAAAGAATGACCTAAAAAGTACACACCCACAGATAGCCAAAGAATGGTCAGAGAAAAACTATCCTCTGCAACCGGATGAAGTCAATGCAAAGTCGAGGAAAAATGTATGGTGGCATTGCAGGAAATGCGGTAACGAGTGGAAGTCGGTTATCAATGCTCGTGTGAAAGGAACGGTCTGCCCTGTTTGTGCAGAGCGAGAGGTACTTGCCGGATACAATGATTTGGCTACGACGGATAAGCAGCTTCTGACAGAATGGGATTATGAATTAAATAAGTTGAAGCCGACGGAAGTTTCAAGAAATTCAGCAAAGAGAGCATGGTGGCAATGCAGATACGGTCATTCTTGGAGTATGAAGATAAACGAGCGTACTGTTCTCGGAAAAGGGTGCAGAATATGTGAGCAGGAGTATCTGTCGTTGTTCCCGGCTCTTGTAATCAGTTATTATGCCAATTTGAAAGGATTGAAAGTTGAACTTGGCTCTGATAGGTTATTCGGCATTCCACTTGATGTATATATTCCACTGGAGCAGGTTGCCATTCAAGTGAATACGGACTCGGAGAAGATAGATGTTTTGAAAGACCATCTTTGTAAGCAACGGGAAATCAAACTCATTAAGCTACCGATGAAGCCAAACGAAGCGGAAACCGATTATGCACAGCGTATCAAAGCAGCATTTCAGAGCGTACATATATTTATATCTTCCGACACACAAGAAGATGTCAGGATAATAAGGAAAACATTTGAGAACTGGAGGAGTAGCCGATGATAGAAAAGAAATATCATATTTATCTAACCGATGATGAGCAAAGCAGAGTGATACAGTCGCTTATCAATCTGAAAAATAACCTCATAGTACAAGGAAGATACACCGACGCAGTAGATGAAGTTCTTCTGAAAGTGCTGTCCGCAAAGAAAAAGAAACTGAAAATCAAATAATTTCAAGCATTTATGCCGTCTGTTTTTTTAACCGAAACAGGCGGCTTTTTTTGTTGTCAAAAATTTTTTGAAATTTTTTCGGAAAAGCAGCGATTTTGGGTGTCCAAAATGAAGCCTTTTGTGCAATGAGTGAAGGGGTTAATTCCTGATGATGAAAACGGAAGCCTTTTCACTTGTTCTTTGACAACTGAATACATAGGTCGTTAAGACTTTAATTCTGATGATAGCCACTTTAGTAGGTACGCCGAAACTTCTGAAAATTTCAGAACAGCGAGAACTCCTGCTATGAGTATCGGATTGCAACCGATATGGCGATGACGGTCAGAAAGATAATGATATCCCCATCATAGTTGTCGATTCTGGATGTAGCAATGACAGGACGGCCAAGATAACGCCCGATGTATTTGATAACGTTCTTAGGGTCACAAAGATTCGGTTTTGCATAAACGTAGAATCCTTGTTTATGTTCACGGTAACATCTGGATTTCACATTTTTAAACGAAGGACCAATGATCGTCTCCATTTCATTCAGTAGAGCAGTACGGAAGGCGTTGCGAAGAAAGTTGTAGTTAAAATATTTGACATGGCGCCAGAAAGCATCATCGCTAAATCCCCCTTCTGAGATGAGACAGTGAATATGAGGGTTCCATTTGAGGTCTCTGCCGAAAGTGTGTAAAACCATGATAAAGCCGGGGGTAAAGTTTTTGGATTTATTCATTTGAAAAAACATACGAGAGATGACACTGTTCACAGCGTGAAAAAGACAGTTGAGCAGAGACCGGTCATTGAGAAAGAAGTCCCTGAGATTTTTATCAATGGTAAAAACGCAATGTCGATGATTCACATTCACGAGTTTAAAAGACATACTGGTAGTGCGTTCCATGGCATATTTATTGCCGCAGGTAGGACAAAAACGACTGTGGCAACGGAAAGGGACAAATTTCCAATTTTTACAATGTGTGCAGATATACATGGCGCCACCATAGGAAGGATCACCACAGTTAATTACTTTTTCGATGTTTTCCATTACAACAGGTCTTGGTTTTAAATCGTATTCAATTATTTCATAATAATCTCTGAGCATCTTCTGTATCACATTCATGAGATTATTATGAAACAAAGTAGGAGAGAAAGCAAGCCCTTACCCCTCAAGATTGAGGGGCGGGGGAGCTGAGATGCCGTAGGCATTTTTTTATGAAAATATTAGAAAATAATAACAAAACAAACAACCTAGAAGAAAACTTAATTGTGGTTGAAACTATTCCGATAAAAGAATATACTTATAATAGGCTTGTTGTATCGTTTAGAGGAAAATTATGGATTATATAACAACGATCGAAATGTCAAAAATATGGGGAATTTCATCTAGAAGAATTTCTCTTTTATGTAGCCAGGGAAGAGTGCCTGGAGCAGAGAAAAAGGGAAAGACTTGGCTAATACCAAAAGATGCGGTAAAGCCAACAGACCCTCGAAGGAAAAATAGATGACGTATTGGAGGTTATAATGCTTATGGGAAGGCCAGAAGATTCCAGAGTGAAGATTCCAGCGCTTGTACACTTTACAAGACTTGGATATACCTATATGTCAATTAAAGATAAGGAATGTAACGTTGACTATGATGGTGATACCAACATTTTTTATAGTCAATTTTTGTCAGCAGTTAATCGAATCAATCAGACCGAATTAACACTAGAAGACGCAAAAAAAATAATTGGTGAACTCAAGATTAAATTAGACAATGATGATTTGGGAAAATCCTTTTTTAAGATATTGCAATCCGGTATTGATGGAATTAAGTTGATTGATTTTTCTGATATAACAGGAACAAAGAATGATTATACAGTTGTAACTGAGTTACCATATGAAAATGGAGATGATAATTTTCGCCCGGATATTGTTGTATTAATTAATGGTATGCCTTTGTCATTTATAGAGGTTAAACGACAGAATAATCGAGAGGGCATATTGACAGAAAGAAGCCGGATGGAGAGAAGATTTGGCAATAAGATTTATCGTCGATTTGTAGGAATTACACAGTTTACAGTATTTTCTAATAATAATGAATATGATGACTCTGATATCGAACCGATTCAAGGAGCTTTTTATGCTTCAAGTAGTTATAAGAGAATGTTTTTTAGCAAATTCCGTGAGCAAAGAGAAGATGAATTAAAGGCAGATATGCAGTCAATTGTTACGGAAACGGAAGAGTTTGTTTTAAGCGATAATAATCTGATTGCTATAAAAGGGACACCAGAGTATGTATCTTCTTTATCGGAGAAATCGCCCACAAATCGAATAATTACATCTTTATATACGAAAGAGAGACTGCTGTTTTTACTGAAGTATGGTATCTGTTATAAAACAACAACTAACAAAGATGGAATTACGGAGATAGAGAAGCATATAATGAGATACCCGCAATTGTTTGCAACGTTGGCAATTCGGGATAAGTTGAGAGAAGGAGTCAGAAAAGGTGTAATTTGGCATACGCAGGGGAGTGGGAAAACTGCACTTGCTTATTCAAATGTACAGTTTTTAACTGATTATTTCAGCAAAGAAGAAGGGAAAATTGCAAAATTCTATTTTATTGTAGATCGTTTAGATTTAGCTGAGCAGGCAAAAAATGAATTTGAAGCCAGAGGACTTAAAGTAAAACTGATAAAAGACAAGGAAGCGTTTATTACAGATATTACGAATCCAGGAGAATCAAATACTAGTGGCAAAGTTACAATGACTGTCATCAATATTCAAAAATTTTCCAAGGAATCTGTAACAAAGCCATCAGATTACAATGTGGATGTGCAGAGAGTGTACTTTTTAGATGAGGCACATCGGAGTTATAATCCAACAGGCTCATTTTTAGCCAACCTGATGGCATCAGACCGTGATGCAGTACAGATAGCACTTACGGGAACACCGCTCATAGGAGATGGATACAATACAAAAGATGTATTTGGAAATTATATTCATAAATACTATTATAATCAGTCGATTGCAGATGGATATACATTGAAGTTGATTCGTGAAGAGATAGAAACAACTTACAAAAACCAGTTGAATGCTACGTTGGATCAAATAGTAAGACAAGGAAGTATTGCTAAGAAAAATTTATATGCACATCCTAAATTTGTAGAAAAAATGGTTGATTATATTATTCAGGATTTTGAAGAGGGAAGGACTGCTTTAGATTCTTCTATTGGGGCAATGATTGTATGTGATTCTTCAGAACAGGCTAGAGAGGTGGATAGACAGTTAAAACGCTTTTCTGCTTATACACATGCATTGGTGCTTCATGATGAAGGTACAAAACAAGATAGAAAAAATGACCAGGAGGAGTTTAAAAAAGGAAATATAGATATTCTTGTAGTTTACAATATGCTTTTAACAGGGTTTGATGCACCACGATTAAAAAAGCAGTATTTAGCGAGAATGATAAAAGCTCATAATCTACTTCAGACGTTGACAAGAGTAAATCGTCCGTATAAAGGTTATCATTACGGATATGTTGTTGATTTTGCAAATATTAAAGATGAATTTGATAAGACCAATAAGGCATACTTTGATGAATTGCAATCAGAACTTGGAGATGAAGTACAGAATTATAGCAATATATTTAAAAGTAAAGAAGATATTGAAAAAGACTTGAAAGATGTAAAGAATCAACTTTTCTTATATGATACAAGTAATGTGGTTAGTTTTATCAATCAAATTAGTGAGATTGATGATAAGAAGCAGTTATTGAATTTACGTCAGGCACTTGAAAATTATAAGGCAATGTATAATTTGATTCGACTGTATGGCTATGAGGACTTGTATACACATTTTAATGTTGAGAATGCCATTAAATGCTTAAATGAGGTTAATAACCGAATCAGCATCATAAACTTAAAAAACAGTATTGATTCATCTGAAGATATGTCGCAGATACTTAACATGGCATTGGATCAGATTGATTTTCAATTCCGAAAAATAAAGGAAGAAGAACTAATCATAGCTGATGCATTCCGTGACACTTTGGAGAAAACACGAAGAGAAATTGTAGATAGATGTCTTGATCCAAAAGATCCAGAGTATATATCACTTTTGGATGAATTAAAACGAGTATTCAAGAAGAAAAACATTGAAGAATTGACAGCGGATGAAATGAAACAGATGATGGGGAATCTGAATGCTTTAAAAAAGAAGGCAGAAAAGAGGAATCTTGCAGACAGAATGCTTGCAGCAAAGTATTCAGGTGATGTTAAGTACATGAGAACACATAAGCGAATTATGAATAGTCCACCACCTATCACAGACGCAGTAACAATACATAGGATTTTAATGACAGTTAAGTCTAAGGCAGATGACCAGATTGCTCATAATGAAAACATACTCGATAATGAGGAGTATTTTATAAAATCCTTACAACCAATTATCTTGAGAGCGTGTATGGGAGAAAAGGTAAAATTAGATAAACCGCAGCTTATGTTTATAGATAACTGTCTGTCAAAAGAATATATATTAGAAAGGGATTGGGTATCCTGATGACTACTGAAACGATAATAGCAAATACAAAACAGATGATTGATGATTTAAAGACTGTATGTGCCAATTTTGGACTGGGCAATGCAAGCAGTGAATATAAGATTATTACAGAGATTTTTCTGTATAAATTTTTAAATGACAAGTTTCTTTATGAGGTACAGCAAGCAGAAGAGTCATTAAAAGATTCCGATAACGTGGAACAGGCTTTAAACGATATGTCAGAAGATGATTATGAAATGCTTATGATGCTTTTGCCACCAGCAACAGCAAAACTTAAAAAGGAACATTTTATATCATGTCTGTTCAATCATAAAAACGATGACAAATTTAATGAACTATTTGATTCAACTTTATGGGATATTTCCAATACTAACCTGGATGTTTTTTCCGTAAGTACTGGATCAGGGGATAAGATTCGATTATTTGATGAACATTTATCACAAAATGTTACGGAATCAAATCGCAGATCGGATTTTTGTAAAGCAATGATTGATAAATTGGTGACATTTAGCTTTGCAGATGCGTTTTCGCAAAAGTATGATTTTTTTGCAACCATTTTTGAATATTTAATCAAAGATTATAATAAAGATTTTGGTAAATACGCAGAGTATTATACTCCACATTCTATCGCAAGTATTATTGCAAGAATCATGGTTCCGGAAGGAACACAGAATGTAACGGTTTATGATCCAGCTGCAGGTTCTGGAACGCTGGTTCTTGCTCTTGCACATGAAATCGGTGAGAGTAATTGTACAATTTATACACAAGATATTTCGCAGAAGTCTAATGAATTTTTGAGATTGAATCTAATTTTAAATAATCTTGTACATTCACTTGGACATGTGGTACATGGGGATACACTTCTTTCCCCGCAACATTTGAATCGTCAGAAAAATGGATTGATGAAATTTGATTATATTGTCAGCAATCCACCATTTAATGTAGATTTTTCTGATAACAGAGATACTCTTGCAGGTGATATTTATAAGGAAAGATTCTGGGCAGGAGTGCCAAATATTCCTAATAAGAAAAAAGATAGCATGGCTATTTATCAAATGTTTTTGCAGCATATTATTTTCTCAATGAAAGAGAATGGATGTAAAGCTGCAGTTGTAGTACCAACCGGTTTTTTAACAGCAGGTACTGGAATCCCTAAAAAAATAAGGGAACGTATTGTAAAGGAAAGAATGCTTCGAGGTGTTGTTTCGATGCCAAGTAATATCTTCGCAACAACTGGAACAAACGTATCAGTTGTCTTTTTGGACAATACTAAAAAGTACGAGCAGGCAATTTTGATGGATGCATCTAAGCTTGGAACAAAGGTTAAGATTGATGGAAAAAATCAGAGGACAGTGCTTTCACCTGAAGAAATCGAGGACATTATCCATACCTTTAATAACTTTGAATCAAAAGATGATTTTTCTGTAGTCGTTGATTATGAGAAGATTGAGCAGAAAAAGTGTTCATTTAGTGCTGGGCAATATTTTGAAGTAAAGATTGAGTACGTGGAACTGACTCAGGAAGAATTTAAAGCGAAAATGGATGAATATACGGAAAAACTAACAGAATTATTTGCTGAAGGAAATGTGTTGCAAGCGGAGATCATGGAACAATTGAAGAAGGTGAAATATGAGTAAGATTACTAAATATGCTTTATCTGATTTATATGATATGAGTTCGGGACTCTCATCCAAGAAAGAACAAGCTGGACATGGAGCACCTTTTGTTTCTTTTGGGACGGTTTTTAATAATTATTTTTTACCGGAAGAATTACCGGATTTGATGGATACAAATGAAAAAGAGCAGCAGACATACTCTATAAAAGCAGGAGACGTACTTATTACCAGAACAAGTGAAACGATAGATGAATTGGCTATGAGTTGTGTGGCAGTAAAAGATTATCCAAAAGCAACGTATAGTGGTTTTACAAAACGTCTTCGACCTAAAAGAGAAGGAATAGCATATCCCAAATATATGGCATTTTATTTTAGAAGTGCTTTGTTTCGAAAAGCTGTAACCTATAATGCGTTCATGACTTTAAGAGCAAGCTTTAATGAGGATATTTTTACATTTTTGGATGTATACTTACCGGATTATGACGAACAGGTAAGAATTGGAGATATGCTTTATAATATTGAATGTAAAATTCGGAAGAATAAAGAGATAAATGATTATTTAGAAGAGATGGCAAAGACCATCTATAACTATTGGTTTATACAGTTTGATTTTCCAGATGAAAATGGGAAGCCGTATAAATCCTCTGGTGGAAAAATGTCATTTTGTAATGAATTAAATCGAGAAATCCCTCAAAATTGGAACTATACTTCTATTGGAAATATTACAATCTGCCTTGATTCTGAACGAATTCCGCTTTCTAATCAACAGCGAGAAGGAATGAAAGGTTCAATTCCTTATTATGGTGCCACGGGCATAATGGATTATGTGAATCGCCCCATTTTTTCTGGAAATTTTGTTCTTCTCGCTGAAGATGGTTCGGTAATGGATGATAATGGTAATCCAATATTACAAAGAGTATCTGGCGATGTTTGGATCAATAATCATACACATGTTTTACAGCCCGTGAAAGGTTATTCTTGCCGATTGCTATATTTATTACTAAAAGATATTCCTGTTTCAATAATAAAAACCGGTTCAATTCAAATGAAGATTAATCAAGCAAACCTAAACAATTACAATATTTTGAGTATTCCAGATGCAATTCGTACACAATTTATTAATTGTGTTGAACCACTAGATACCAAAATCATGCAAATCCAGCAGGAAAACAATAATCTAATTCAGTTTCGTGATTGGCTTCTACCAATGTTAATGAATGGTCAAGCTACCATCGAAGATTGATATGATAAATAATCATTTACAACAGAAATATTACTCTTGAAAGTGGCGAGAGCAAATCATAGAACTCCACTTCATTGTGGTTCTCACATAATAAAGGAGAAACACATGAAAGAAAAAATAATAACGGAAATTATTAATGAGATGCTTCCAGCACTTAATAATGGACAATTAAAAAAATTGAAAGATGTATTAGAGGTAAATCTATATAATGTTGCCATTGTGACTAGAAAAGACGAAGAGAATGAACCGGAAACGCAAGATTATTTGGAGATATTTTTATCTGCGAAGAGAATAGAGGGATGTTCAGAGAAGACTTTAACATATTACAGAAATACCATTCATCAAATGATGGAAAGTGTCGGAAAAACGGTATGCACAATTGAAACAGAAGATCTTCGAACATATCTATCGAGATACCAGGCTGAAAAGGAATCGAGTAAGGTGACGATTGATAATATTAGAAGAATATTTTCAAGTTTCTTTGCATGGTTAGAAGATGAGGATTATATTATAAAAAGCCCTGTACGCAGAATACATAGAATTAAGTCTGCTAGCGTGATTAAGGAGACATATACAGATGAACAATTGGAGACAATGAGAGATAATTGTGATAATCTTAGAGATTTGGCTTTAATTGATATACTTGCTTCAACAGGAATGCGAGTAGGAGAGCTTGTTTTACTGAACAGAGATGACATTTCATTTGAGGAAAGAGAGTGTGTAGTGTTTGGTAAAGGCGATAAAGAACGAATGGTGTATTTTGATGCACGAACGAAGTTGCATTTACAGAATTATCTTGACTCCAGGACAGACAATGAGAATGCCTTATTCGTATCACTAAAAGCACCATATAAGCGAATGAAAATAGGTGGCATTGAGGTACGCCTTCGTGAAATGGGAAAGAGGTTGAATATAGAAAAAGTACATCCTCATAAGTTTAGAAGAACATTAGCAACTGTAGCTATAGACAAAGGAATGCCTATAGAACAATTACAGAAATTGTTAGGACATCAACGGATAGACACAACATTGCAATATGCCATGGTTAAACAGAGCAACGTGAAAATTGCTCATAGAAAATATATTGGATAGGAGAACATCAATGAGAATTGTAAAACTTAGGGATATATCCGAATTAAAAACAGGTCCCTTTGGAACACAGTTTAGAGCAAGTGAGTATGTTACAGAAGGAATACCGGTAATTAATGTCAAGAATATTGGCTACGGAAGTTTACTTGTTTCAGGGCTGGATCATGTAAGTGAAAATACATTAGAAAGACTGTCGGAACATAAATTGCAAGAGGGAGATATTGTATTTGGAAGAAAAGGTTCTGTTGACAGACATTGCTTGATCAGGAAAGGGCAAGATGGATGGATGCAGGGGTCAGATTGTATACGTGTACGATTTACAGATGCCATTGTTTATCCTGAATTTGTTTCGTATTATTTATTGACTGATGCAGTAAAAATGAAGATAAACAATTCCGCAGTAGGATCAACTATGGCATCATTGAATACAGATATTTTGGGTGATATCGATATTATTTTGCCAGATTGCGAGGAACAAAAAAGAATAGCACTAATTTTAGGCACAATCGACAAAAAAATAAGTAATAATAATCAGATAAATGATTATTTATCATATCAATCTTCGATGGTAGCTTGACCATTCATTAACATTGGTAGAAGCCAATCACGTAAATTTTGCAACTTTCGTGTTTGCTGTTCATTTTCATAAATTTGACGTTCTATGAGGCTCGATTTCTGCTCAAACATTGCTATTGATTTGCCATCCGGTATTACTACTGGCATCTCAAATAAATAATCTTTGGTTATGGAACCAAATGTTGTGCCATTATTGTTAATATTATCAAAATACCATTTATTGTTTTTTAGCAAATAACGAACAAAAATATTATTATCATACTTACCATGAATGGAAGCAAGACCGCGGCCGATACAACAATTTTCATAAGCAATATTTAAGCTGCCAACAGGTGCTCTAACGCTCAGCAAGGTATCAAAGACTGCCGCATATCGAGAGGGCTTATCTGTATACATTCGTTTTGCTGGAAAAATAGTGCCAAAATCCGTTGAACCTTGATAGAACGGATAACCATTGCCTTGGGTGTTGAAACTCTCTCCAGATGGAGACTGTCCCATTGTAATGTTTGCAATATCTGCTAAAACGCCTTGAGTCCATGACTCAGGCATGACAGATATATTAAATAAATATGAAAATAAAATTTGTAGCTGTGCACATAAATAATCATTTATAAGAATATGAAAATGAATATAGAATAGCCAAATTATTTTAGAAACATACGGAGGTACAAACACAAATGGGATACACAATAAAAGACTTTATCGACTCGAACAACTTTCCGGAAATGAAATTAATTAGTGACAATTCAGAAATCACTAGAGAAATAAAAGGGACTCAGATTATAGCAGCGCCAGATATGGAAAAATTTCTGGGGGGGGGTGAACTCCTTCTGACATCTCTGATGGTTTATGAAAAGCTGGATGAACGTATGATGCTAAGTCATTTGGAAGAATTAAATAAAAAACAGGTAAGCGGGTTTATTGTGAAAAAAATCCAGAACACAGCACATCAAAATAAGCTGTTTGAAACTTTATTGTTTTTTTGCAATGAACATAGTATTCCGGTTTTAGAGATTCCACAGGATTTTAACTATTGGTCGATTATTAAATATTTGCTGCTGCAGGTATTTAATATAGAAATTGCAAAAGCAGTCTACTCTAAAATGACACGTGATGAATTTAATCGCCTTTTTCCAGAAGGAACTAGTGAGTACAGATCATTAGAGAATCTGTTTGACAGAGCAGGGAGGATACTTGGGAATCCAATAGCTTTGTATGATGAAGATTTCCACTACATGTATTCAGGTACATCAGAAGAAAGTGATTTAATAATCGCAGATGGTTATGAAAAGTATGTTCCCAACATTATTTCGAGATATGAATATATGCGGCAAAAGAGAAAAAATGTTGAGTATATTAGAAAAATCAACATTTTAAACCAGTGCACGTTTTATTTGGTGGTTTCGGAAGTGAGTGGACCATTAAGAGAACTGGATTTTATAACATTAGATAGTTTAATGCCGCTTTTATTATATGTTCTGACTCAAATTGTAACTGATAAAAATATGGAGAAAAAATATCATAGAGATTTGGAGTACAGATTGTTAAATGGATCCTTGTCTGAAGCGGAAGAAGAAGATGTTGCAAATTTGCTTAAATTTGGTGTAACTGAAGATTATAGGGTTATCACCTGTTATTTGAAACCTGAAAATTATAAAGATAATTTTACTGCTTCTCAAAGAAAAAAGATGGAGGATATAGAAAAAGCAATTTTAGATATAGTGCCGAAAGAGTATGCTTATTGTAACATGAACCAAGTTATATGTATTCATAAAGAAAACAGGAAAGAAGGAAAACTGGATTTAAGAAAAAAACTGGAAGAGTTCCAGAGAATGATACAAGACCAATTGAAAGAAGGAAAATCGGAATACGAATTTCTGATTGGGGTAGGAAATAAAGTTAAGGGTTACCACAATCTGAAAGAATCTTTCGCAGACTCTAAAATTGCAATAGAATACATTGATGTCATTAGAAAAATAGTAGGAGATGCAAATAAATCAGTGGTGGATTGTTCAAAATTGGGGTTTTTTCATATTTTTGCAAATATTAAGGATGAAAAGCAATTAAGAACATATATACCAGATACAGTGCATGAAATTCATCAGTATGATATTCAGAAAAATGGGGAACTGATTGATACGCTGGAATGCTATCTGAATAATAAACAGAGTATTCGAAAAGCTTCTGAACTAATGGGCGTGCATGCCCGGACAGTTTCGTATCGTTTGCAAAAAATAGTAAAACTAACGGGGATGGACTTCGATAACATAGCTGAGATGCTAGTTGTCCGAAATGGAATTATTATATTAAAAATACTGGAATTGTTATAAAAGATAACGAATCACATGGTTAGTGTGGTTCGTTTTTCTTTTTTTGGAAAAATTCATATAATGGAACATTTCTTGCAAAATATATACATCATATTTGCAAATTTTGTGCATTATAAAAAATAGAAAGAACGATATACTATTATATATGAAAATAGTATTAAGGAATATTTTTTTGACATAAACTAGTATCTTTAAGGGTTGAGTTATGTAAGAGGTGGAGTTATGGAGCAGGAAAAACCAATGGTTTGCACAGATAAGGATTTTGGCAGGTTTTATGTAGCATTAAAATTAAATCTAAAAACAAATAGGTATGAATGCATTTACTCACATAATCAAGAGGTATTTGAAATAGCAAGAAAGACAGAAGATTATGATACGTTTATTCAGATATATATAGAGAGATTTATTCATGATGCTGATAAATCAAAGCTACGAGATTTCCTGTTAAGCGATAAGTTAACAGAAAATCTGGTTCATGGCTATGCAGAGCAGGATATCATATACCGCAGAATAGAGAGTGAAAAATCTTATATAAAGATGAGGGCTAAGAAATATGTGGATATAAAAGATAATATAGCAATGATTACATTACATAATGTAAAAAGAACCTACAGATCCGTAATGGAAATGAAACGAGAACTCCAGAAGAACGAGCGCGATAAGACCAAGCAATATTGGAATATGGTGTCATTATTGTCTACAGTTCTGGATCATAATAATTTATCAGAAGCGGAAAACCAGGACAATATTATTTTCTTTACAAAGCAGATGTATCTCCAGCTGCAGAAAAATTATCCGGAATATGGAATTACAGACGAAGAAGTAGAAGCTGTATCACATTTGGCGCCAATTCATGATATTGGAAAAATCAGGGTGCCTGTTGAAATCCTGAACAAAAATGGCAGGCTGACAGAAGAAGAGATGGAAACCGTGAGACAGCATCCACTGGTTGGAGCTGAAATGACAAAGAAGTTTCCAAAAGGTCTTACTATAGACAAATTAAATGCGCTTAGTTATGAAATCTGCAGACATCATCATGAACGATATGACGGAGCAGGGTATCCGGATGGTTTGCATGGAGAAGAAATTCCTCTTTGTGCACAGGTTGTGGGACTGGCTGATGCATATGATGCCTTAATCAGTCCTCGCCCTTATAAAAGTAAACTGACTCATGGAGAAGCATTGCAAATGATCCTGAACGGGGAATGTGGCTCGTTCTCCCAACCACTGCTTCATTGTTTTATGGAAGCGGCAATGCAGAAGGAATGGATAAAAAAGGCAGATAGCTAAGAAAATGAAAATATGTTTTTAGGAGGAATTTGTGTGAAGAGGAAAAAGAGATGGCTAAGATGGATAGCCTGGACACTTTTATTGGTTTTGTGCATGAATAGCGCAGGAACGACAGTTTTGGCAGTTTCAGTGGAAGAAGAGAATATTCCAAATATAAATAGTACTCAAGAGGGTGAAATGCGCACAGAAGATTTTATTCCGGAGGAAAGTACATCATTGTCGGAAGAGACGTCGAAAGAAGAAAATACTTCGCCATCAGAAGAGACTCCTGGAGAGGAAATCACCCCGCCATTAGAAGAGATTCCGGAGGAAGAAATTACTCCATCCCAGGGAGAGCTTTCAGAAGAAGAAAAAGCCTTCGAGGAGCAGATTGCACAAGAGGAATCACCGAAACTTCAGGAGATTTCCGAAGGATTTGATATTGATTTCTATGTCATTATTGATGGAAACAAGGTAAAGCTTCAGCATAATGACATTACCGGCATTGCAACATGGAAAGACGGAAGAACTACCTATCATGGTGTTTCCATTGAGGACCTGCTCCGGATATATGAAGAATTTGGATTTGTGAAAAACAGCGAGAGTCAGAATCCGGATGCGATAAAAAAGTTTGTATCTGCATACCGGGGAAAAAGCAGGATAGAATACGGAGAAGTTTATACAGACACAGAATCCGGAAAGACCTATGTTTCTTACAATTATGGCCAGAATAAACAAGGGGAAGCGGTAGATGTTTACTACCTTCCAAATGGAAAAGGCGTTGCATTAAATTTAAAAGATTCTGTAAAAAAGGACAATTCGTTTTATTCCGTAGAGGTAAAGGGCGAAGGGCAGGATCGGATTCGTTATGCATTAACAGGAACTGTAGTGGAAGAAGCTGTGGCTGACTTTAATCCCAAATTGCCAGACCAGACAGACCAGATCGAATGGACCTGTATGGGAACAGACGATAAGGTGATAGATGGTATACGGGAATCGGGGAACCAGACGAGATTCGCAATTGGAAAAATCACACAGTCTTATGTGATCCAGAGAGCGGATCAGACAGCCTTTGACATTCAGTTTTATATATATGCAGACAATGAGGTTCGAAAGCTGCCGGCTGATTCTCTGAAAAAGGTGTATAAATGGAACCGTCAGGGCAGATGCTATTTATCTGTCAGTGATCTTGCTGAGATTTATAGAGAGTTCGGCTTGAATGCAGAGGAAACACAGTCCGGAAATTATTTTCCATATACAGTCCGTGGTGAGAAGACATTAGCACAGGCGACAGTGGTAACTTATAAAGGACAGCAATATGTATCTTATAACCTGGACAAGCAGGAAGCAACTGTACCAACAGACGTTTATTATATGCCAAAAGGAGCATCTGATGGCGAAAAAATTCCGGATAATAATTCAGACCAGATTAAGCAGAATAAGAACAGTTTCTATTCGGTTACAGTGATCAATCCGGATGGAAATCGAACTGTGAGTTACTATAAGAAAGATTCTGCGGTCACAATTTCCGTTGATCCTGGAGATACGAAGGAAAGCGACTGGCTTTGTGCCAGTGAGGATGAAAATAAAACAATTTCTCCGGTGAAACAGGGCGATAAACTAACCTTTTCTATTGGAAAGATAGAGCAACCATATACGGTTGCATGCAACACTTTTGCACCAGCAACCTTGAACATTAAATTCTATACTTTTGTAAATAATGAGAGATATAATGTTCTAAACGAAGAAATTCCTGTTATAAAAGATACTACAACAAAGCCGGGAACAGTTTATTATTATATTTCTAATGATGAGTTAAAAAAGCATTTTGAAAAATTTCATTACGATGGTTCTATTCAAAATGAAGCAAAAGAGCGTTTTTATTATTCCAAGAGAGATTACGATACAATCCATAATGCAGGGAAATACACGATAGAAGGTCATGAATGTATTTATATAGGAAAGTCCGGAGAGCCGATGGATGTGTATTACCTGCCAAATGGAGAAAAAATTGATACCATGAGTGCAAAGACCTTATTCGAACACGACGATAATAGATATAACGGTTTTTACAGTGTGACAGTACAGGATGACGATGGACAGGTTTACAGCCAAACAGCTTTGCGTGATCTTCCGGCAATTGATTTTGTTGCAAGAAAGTCAACACTTACAAGAACAGTTAGTACAAAGCCGCGTGTAGAAGAACAAACGCAGGATATAAACTGGGAATGCAGAAAGGAAGATGGTACTCTTTCAGCAGTTACATGGAGTAAAAATAAATCAGAGCATACCATGAGCTTTACTATTCAGCCAGATGATGCAGTACGTCCATATGTGATTGTTCCTGATAATACAGAAAAACCGGCAGCAACAAAAGAAGCAAATATCAGTTTTTATGTATTTATCGATGGACATTATAAGCTGATAAAGAACCTCAATGCTGAGCAGCATTACATAATCAAAGCAAACAGTGGCCGAGCCAGTCGTTATTATTTGCGAGCTAAACCAGATGATACGATTTCTAAAATTTACAGTGAGTTTGGTTTCACTCCGAGCAAGCTGGAGCCCGGCGCAGATCAGAAAGAGAAGATTCTGTTTGGTTATGCGACAGACAGCCGTGTGTTTGTACAGCACCCTTATAAGGACAACGATGGTACATGGTATATTCCTGTCCTGAAAAACGGGAAAGATGTATCTGTCTATTATTTCTCACAGCCAAACCCACTGAATCCAGACAGAATCGAAAATTATTTTGATCGTTTGACAGGACTTTCTTCTCAGGTTGGGCTGGCAGGAAGACATTTCAGTGTAGAGGGAAGTTTTCATCTGATTGAAGTGTTGGATCCACTGAACCTGACCAAAAGAGAGGCGATTAAGAGACAGTATGTAGGCCATGGGGAAGCATATACTGTGGAAGTACCAAAGAGGGCAAGTTTAGAAGGTGAGTATTATGGCAAGGAGATTGTCTGGAGTTGTACATCTAATGACAGGGACGAAAATGAGGTTCTTCCGGAACCGTCCGGAGATGATAAGGTAAAATTTGAACTGCCTAATATTACCTCATCTTATGAGGTGATTGCAGACAAACCCCAGAACCCCGGAACGGTCAGAGTGATCTATAATACGACCCGTTATATGAAGAAGCTTCCAAAAGAATCTAAGTTGACCCCTCAGGTTGGAAATAAGACAAGACATACAGATGATTATGAGAATGAAATAGAAGCTGGAAAACATAACGTCAAGTCACCATATCCGCTAGTTTATGATCATGAAGATAATGACAGCAAAGAGTTGGAACAGTATGAATTCGATCATTGGGATTACAGAAACAAAGACGGAAAGTGGCAGGAATGCGGTGCAGGGGATTCTATTTCTGATCTTATAAATAATAATGCAAGACAGCCAATCACCCTCTATGCAGCGTGGCGTAAGGTGAGTAACCAAAATCGAAAACAGGTACAGTTTTATATCTGTAAGTCAGCGATGCCGGAAGATGGTTCGGTAGCATTACCAACCACGAATGTAGACGATTATACAAGTGCGGTTGCCGTGGCAAACTGTAATGTGAAGGCAAGTATATTGCATGATGTTCCAGTTCTTGGAAATAAGAATCCATCTACGTGGGAACAGTATGCGGATGGAAATAAGAGAGTGCAAGAACTTTTGCAGGGAACTAAACCAGATGAGGGATATATTGGAAATGGAGACTATATCTACAAGATAGATAGAATTCCTTCCGATGAAGAGGTATTCCAGACAATTCGTGAAAGTGGACGTATGATTCGCATCGGAGACAGGGAAATTCCGCCATCGAAATTAGATACCGAATTCTTCACCATTTATTGGTATTCTTTCAAAAGTGAAATGTCCGATGGGTGGCATATTGACGGCCGTATTGTAGCAAAAAATGGTTACCTGACAGTAAAGAAAGATTTTGTCGGAATGCCGGAAGCAATAGAGGAAGTCAAGAAAGATTATTATATCCAGGTAGATATGGATGAAAAGCTTTTAGATGGAAAACCTCAGCCACCTGCATTTCATGAGCATATGAAACTTGTGCTTCCTTCAGAAGATAGCCAGAAACCGGATGCAGAAGCTCCGCAAGCGGAGGATGCTCCAATAGAAGTTGTAGGTACATGGACAGATGAAACACATACAAGCTGTACGTGGATCGTTAAGGCGGACTCATTCTGGAAATACACATTAAAAGAGTACAACTATAAGCCAAAAGATTCGAATGTAAAATTTTCGGGTTGGTACAATGTTCGCAATTCTCATGAACAAGGAGATAATGTAAATTCATGGGAAGCATATCCAGAAAGTGGAATTCAATTCACAGGACGTGGAATTGGACGCGGTGGTGAGACTCTTACGATTGAATTGGAGAACCGTTATCAGAAAGAGGGAATACTCACACTGAACAAATTTGATGAGTCTACCGGACAGGGAATGGAGAAGATCAATTTTGCTGTCAGTAAGAACGGTGTTGAGGAGGAAACGGTAACAACTGATAAATACGGAATCGCACAACTTCATATTCCGTTACAAGATGAGAACAAACAGAATCGAACGGCAACTGAGACGTATTTGTTGCGAGAGACAAACTTACCGACGGGATATGTAGACACAGGAGATATACAGATCACAGTTGAGATTGCCAATGGAGCATTCAAAATCACTGATGCAAAATTGGTGGATAGGGAGGCTAACGAAAATCAGGAGGCTGTTACAGCACCAGTTGATGGTAAGATAAACGGAAAATCCGTTCTGCTTCAGCGAGGAGATACCAGCCTTAATATCCGAAATTTTGCTAAAACAGGCACTCTGCATATCAAAAAGACATGGGGAAATCCAAATGATGCACTGATGGAAAAACAGGTGAAAATCAGATTGTATCAGAATGGAATTTCTACAGGACAGGAATTCCTGCTGAATGAAGAGAACGGATGGGAACACACAGTCGACAATGTTCCACTATTCCAGGACAGAAATCCGGTGGAATATAAGGTGGAAGAAATTGAGATAGGAAAGACACATTATTCTTCGGAATACGGGGATGGTTTCCTATATTATGAAGTTATTTATCCAGAGATTCAGTATTTCGATTCAAATGGACAACAATTATTCCCAAAGGATGGGAATGAGTTCAAGGATGTTTCCAAGATGGAACTGGAAGTGCAGAATCTGCATTTCAATCTTGCTGAACGAAGTTTCTTAAAGACGGATGATCTTCCAAGAAACCGACTTGCTGGTGCAGGTTTTCTGTTCTACAAAGTACCGTATGATGATGTTACGAAAGAATATGCGGATGATACAGGATATACAGTAGATTATGACAATACACAGAGCAAGGACGATATCGTTCTGAAAAAGGATGGAAAAACGTGTACGACGTATCGTTCCTTAGAAACAGATGAAAATGGAATGCTTCAATTACCGGAGGACTTTGAGAACGGACGATACTGGATGGTAGAATCTGTTACTCCAAACAAAAAGGACAAAGCAGATAAAACCAAAACACAGTATCAGGATAACTTTAATTTATATATGGTCGATGTAGAATCCGATATTTTATTCCTATATGAGAAATCATCGATGACAAATACCTGGAGAGCTGTTTCGGACAGACATATCGTCAATCATCCGCAAAAAGGCGGGGTGACGGTTGAGATTACAAAGGAAGTCACTGGTCCACTTGGAAACCGCAAGAAGCCATTTGATATGGAAATTCTCTATTGGGAAGATGGTCAAAAGCTGCGTAGCAAGACAATTAGAACTTCTTTGAAACATGGAGATAAAGTTACATTAAAAAATGTAGATATATCTTCGGATATCATAGTAACAGAAACTGTTGATACATCAAAATACGCTGTTTCGATTTCTAAAAAAGAAGAGAATGATAAGTATTCAAATCCAGTGCAGGCAACATCGAATGGAAATACAGCTGTCATGAAACAGCGGATTGAGGCTGCGCGAGGAGATGTGATTGAGTTAAAAATCACAAACGAAAACACACAATTAATACCGGAAACAGGGGTTCGTCTGAGAACAAGCAGGCATGTATGGTTACTATTTGCCATAAGTATTATCATGATTCTGTTTTTCAGAAGAAGACGGAAAATAAGATAAACACTGCTATGGAACAAAACTTGCAAAAATACATCAGACATTTTACATGTTTGTTGCATTGGAATAAAAAAATAAACCACTATAATAAAGGGTACAAACTAATACCGTGGATGTCTGAGTTGACATAAAACAAATAAATCCCCTAGAAGGGTTATGGGCATCCATTTTTATGGAAGGATAGGATGAAGAACGAAACTGAACGGTCAAATGAAAACAACAATATAGTACAGGAAACATCTGTAGCACAGGATATTGTTCAGTTGTTATTGAAGATTGCATTTATTATCTTAGCAGTATTTCTTATTTTTACATTTCTCTATGGAATTGTAAGAATAAATGATGTCTCCATGAAACCGGCAATCAAAGACGGTGATCTGGTCATGTATTACCGATTGGATAAAAGGTTTATTTCCGGTGACGTTGCAGTGTTTAAAGACGACGGCAGAACCACGGTCGGACGTGTTGTGGCGGTAGCGGGAGACACCGTTGACATTACCAAAAACGGACTAAAGATAAATGGTGCAGAACAGATATCTCAGGACATTTACTTTGATACCACCCAATTCAAAGATGGAGTGGATTTCCCGGTCACAGTCGGGAGCGGCCAGGTATTTATACTTGGAGATAACAGACCTCAGGCATCGGACAGCCGAATTTATGGTTGTATTGATATAAAAGATGTCAAAGGAAAAGTCATCGCGATTATTCGGAGCAGGGGAATTTAATTACCGGATCCATTAATCAAATAAAAAACAAAAGAATTCACAAGGGAGGAACTAAAATGAGCATGAAAAAATTCACCAAGAAAATGCTCGCTATTGTCGCAGCAGGTGCTATGACAATGGGACTGGCAATGCCGGCAATGGCAGCGGATCAAACAACGACAGACACAACAAATAATGCAAAGGAAGCCTATATCAGTAAGATCTATAATACTGAGGTGGGAAAGGCAGAAAAATTCAGCTTTACTGCAACACAGATTACAGATGGAAATGATGTGATAAAGACTGCTCATACTGTTACAATTCCAACAATCAGTTTTGAATCAACTGATCTTGGAACAACCACAAAAAGAGCTAAGATTGATTGCGGAACTTTTACTGAGGCTGGTAAATATTCCTATACAGTAAAAGAGAATGCAGAGGCTGATCCAGTTGTTGCAAAAACAGAATATGAAGAGTTAATCATGTCCAAGGCAGAATACAGAATGGATGTATATGTTCAAGATACAGATAGTGGATTTGAGATTAATAAGATTATTGTAAATATATTAAAAGATGACAAGGGCGAGGAATTTGAAGAAGGAACAGGAATAATCGGTAAAGTGGATATTGGAGATTCAGACAAGAATGGCTTCAAATTTGTCAACACTTATGTTCAGGAAGCAGGTACAGGTGAAAGACCAGATCCTTCAAATCCAGATCCTGACTATACTGCAAACGGTTCCTTAAATGTATTGAAGAAGGTTGTAAAGAATGTAAACTCTGAAGATGCAACTGCACCTGATTCTAATGAAGAATTTGACTTCACAGCAGAGTTTACTTTCCCAGCAGGAACAGATCAGGCAACTCTTGGTGGCGTAAAAGCAAATGGTACTGTGATTGATCTTACAGATGGCAAGACTCATACATTTAAACTGAAAGATAACGAAAATATGAAATTCACAGAACTTCCAGTAGGAACAACAATTAAAGTTACTGAGGCTGCAAAAGCAAACTACAAGGGAAGCACTGTAGTTACACTTAATGGTGTAGAGACATCTAAAGCAGCAACAAAATACAATGAAGCAATTACAGCCAGTGGTAAACTCGGCCAGAAAAAGAACATTGTTGACGTAACCAACAAATTCAACAACGTACCAACAACTGGTATTATCATGAACACTCTTCCATACGTTCTGATGGTTGCTCTTTGTGCTGTAGCACTGTTTGGATTCGTTGCTTTCAAACGCAAAAAAGTACAGAAATAATTTTATAAAATCATAAAAGAAACAGCAAAGGGAATGCGTGCGGCGATACTCCGTCGCATTCCCTTTTGCAATAAGAAAGGAAACTTCAGGAATATTTCATATGAAAAAAGCAGCAAAGTTTTTAGTCAAAATAGTCGATCATATGGTGAATTTTATAGCGTTATTGCTGATTCTTATGGTAATGTTCCTGTCATGCTATATGTTATGGGATTCCAATCAGGTATATCAGGCGGCTGATGCGAAGAACTACGAAGCCTATATTCCAACAGAAAAACATACGAAATCTTTTGAAGAATTGCAGAAAATCAATCCGGATATTATTGGCTGGATTCGAATAAATGAAACAAACGTTAATTATCCGCTGCTTCAGGCAGAAGATGATGATACTTATATGAATACGGATGCCGAAGGCAAGTATTCTTTAAGTGGTTCCATATTTTTGCACTGTGCAAACAAACCGGATTTTTCCGATTTTAACAATATGATTTATGGACACCATATGGAAAAACACATAATGTTTGGAGATGTGGGGCTATTCACAGATAAGGAGTATTTTGACGAACATCCATACGGAAATCTTTTTTTTGATGGAAAAGATCATGGAATTGAATTTTATGCATTGATCCAGGCAGATGCTTATAATGAACGGCTGTTCAGTGTCAGTTCAGAGGAACCGGAAGCAAAACAGGCGTATCTGCAGGAAATATCAGACAATGCTTTATATAAAAGAAACTTTGAACTTACGGAAAATGACCATTTGGTTCTTCTGATAACATGTACTTCAGAGATGACAAATGGAAGAAATATATTAGTAGGAAGGCTTACGGATCAGGTCTATCCTGAGAAAGAGAAAGCCAAGAATCTGGGAACGGGAATTGATGAATTTAAAGAAATGATGATTCAGGTGCCGGCTATTTACTGGATACTTTTGCTTATTATCGTACTATTGATAGTAGATAGAAAAATGAAGAAGGGAAAGAAAAAACATGAAAATCCTTGATTTAAAAAAAGTAACTATCATATTGGTGACTATGCTCCTTTTTCTGAGCATGCAGATATCAGCTTTTGCATCTGATAATTGTACTGTAGTAAAAATTCCGGTGAGACAGATTTTTGACAGTGAAGTGGAAGGCATTGCAGATGAATTTTCTTATATTATGACAACAGATCAAAGCGACGCACCAATGCCCGCCGGAAGCTGCAATATGCAGTATTCCTGGACAATGGAAAAGAATGCAGCAACAGAGATTATACTGAATGTAAAAACAGCAGGACAGTATCATTATAACATTTATCAGACGACAGAAAAAAAGGATGATTATAAATATGATCAAAACAGGTACTATGTGACTGTCGAGGCTTACTATAATGAATCGAATCAGTTAAAAGTTGTCACAATTGTAGCAAATGAGAAGGGGGAGAAAATAGAAGCAATCTCTTTTAAGAATAGTTATATTGGAGAAGAGAAGCCAAATCCAACACAGCCCTCAAACCCGTCACAACCATCTGGTCCGTCCAATTCAGATGAATCAGGAAAGATCAATAGTGTAAAGACTGGAGATGACAGTCCTGTTATGGGATATTTCTTATTGCTGTTTGGTTCACTGATTTGTCTAAGCGTTTTAATCCATAAAAAGCAGAAAAGAAATAAGGGAGAATCACAAGATGAGGCATAATATATGGAAAAAATACTTAAAAATTTTATGTTCTTGGATTTTGATTCTTTCTATATGTTTTTTATCCTTAAATGTAGTAGTTGAAGCATCAGACACAGATAGGGAAATGAAGCCAGTAAGTGAGCAGCAGTCTGAGACAGAAGAAACGATTGATATAGGAGAACAGTCTGAAACAGAGGATTCCGCAGACCAGATAACAGATCTGAATGCACCGGAACAAATGTCTGTACAGAGTCTGGAGGAAGAATTACTGGCGGTTGCCGAGAATGGAGAAGAAGCCTCAACAAATAGAGTAGAGTATGTAGATGTCAATGGAAATCCAATTACAGGAGCACCTTCTGTCATTCAATTTGGAGCAATTGCGGATCATAAAGAGCTATCTATAGAAGGCCGACATTTCGAGTTTAAGAGTGCAAAAGTAGATGGAAAGAACTGTGTATACATCGGAAAATATAATGGCACCATTTACTATAGTACGGATGGTGTGATTGCAATTAAAATGGATGATACTCAGAAACTAACGATGATGTACCAGGAGTATCATCTGGTCAGCATAAAGGAAGTAGTTCCTGATAGTTGTACACCTGGTACAATCACCAAAAAAAAATGGCAGCCTTGATGCGCCGCTTGATATATCGAATCAGATTCGTGTAAATGCGGGAGAAAACTTTATAATTTCAGTAACTCCTGGCACAGACACAGCAAAAGCAAATAATCCCAAAGCGAAAAGATTTATAATCGAATCCGTTGTTTCTCAAGAGGGTGCGACAATTACGAAGGAAAATGGAAATGAAAACAAAGCTACCTATTCCATTAACTTTGTAAAAGACGATACGATTACAATTACCTATAAAGAACAAAGTATTTACAGAATATTCATTAATACAAAAGATATTAATGGAGAAGAATATATTAATATTGCGCATAGTGAAAAGAATGGCTGGCAGTATTTGAAAGATCAGGACAAAATCATGTGGACTTTTACACCAGATGATGTTTATGAAATGTCAGGCTACAACTTAGATATTCCTGCTTTTCATACGAAAAGAGGCTACCGTGTAATACATATGGTGGTGAATGGTACTTCCATTCAAGCCTCTTCTGAGAGCGGAGTGAGTGAGGTGCCAATAAGTAAAGGCGATAGTGTTTCATCGGCTCCAGGTAAATTAAGTTTAATTACCAAGATGACAGATAGCTACACAACTACTAGAGGTGATGAAAAAAATTGTTCTTATGAATATAAGATGGATTTGAAAGTCCGAACCGGTAAATTTGAGGATTATAATTTTACCTTAGTACCATACAAAGAAGAGCGCGGAAAGCAGGCTGTGACAGTAAGGCTATATACGAATCAAACCCGAAGCGGCGAAGGTTTGGACGTAGTTATGTGGGACTATGAGAAACAAGCACTGGTTCCTGTAAAAGATAATCAAACCATAGATATGGACCCAGTAACGTATAATGGAAGTAAAAACATAAGACAGGTACGAATTTTCTTTGCCAAGCCAAAAGCCGGGTATGAATTTACAAATGGACTTCAAAATGCTATTGGTGTTATGTATGGACAGCCTCATGGCGACAATCCTAGTGGGGATGGAAAAAAGAATGA
Source organism: Coprococcus phoceensis (assembly GCF_900104635.1). Lineage (NCBI taxonomy): Bacteria > Bacillati > Bacillota > Clostridia > Lachnospirales > Lachnospiraceae > Coprococcus > Coprococcus phoceensis. The sequence continues at coordinate 2,627,318 of NZ_FNWC01000007.1, read as the reverse complement.
TGCTGATGCTGGTAACATAGATGCAATGACAGCTACGTCACTTATAAGAGGGAATAATTCCTTTAAAATATATGATGATCAATGGCAGGCTGCACAAAAAGCTGCGAAGGAAAAAGGTTATACCAGATATTTAGCGTGGGGAGGTGCAAAACCTTTACTAACAGATAATGACTGGCGTTTATATTCTGCCTCTTTCATGGTTGCATCCAGTAGCCTATATGTACATTATAATTCCGGTGCCGGTATGGGAGTGCTTCCTAACAATGCAGATGTGAAGAACATTCCGGATAATCCGAAGACAAGGAGTTATAACAACACTCCTATGCATTCTTATGGAAAGGATCTGGAAACTGGAAAGGGAATAAGAACTATAGGTACTACCTTTATTATGGGTGAAGGTTGGGCAGAACCCACTTGCGAAGGCTATGAATTTATAGGATGGAAGCTGAAAAACAAAGCTGGTAAGTTAAGTCAAGAGACATATAGTAACGGTGAACTCTTTACGATTTCTGATGAGAATTACGGATATGCAAATAATACGAATCTGCCTGTATTTGCATCTAAAAATTATACAGGATATCAGATTGTTGCACAGTGGAAAAAAACAGCCAAAAAAGAAATAAAGGTTGAGCATTATCTCAAGATACCGGATGGAACGGAAAAACTTGAGAAGACAACTTCAGGAACCATTTCATTTTCTGCTGACGGCGAGACCGTTAAGGCGTTTGCGAACCCTGAGCCGGATGGAACATTTCCAGGTTATGTATTTGATGAAAGTGATAAGCGAAATACATTAGAAAAGGATGTGGAGAACGGTGCTTTATCAGAGCCTGTCGTATTAAAACTGTATTATAAACCTACTGTCTTGCAAGTCAGTAAAACAGTGGCAGGATATAATCAGGAACCGAATAAAGAATTTACATTTACACTTACAGCAACTCCACCTGCAGGAGCAGATCCGGGCATATCGCAGATTAAGGACGGACAGATTTATATTACAAAAGGGTCTAAGGCGACAGCAATACCCCTTTCTTTTGCAAATAACCAAGCGACCTTTACATTAAAAAAAGATGAATCTGTAAAGATTAATTGTCTGCCGACAGGCTGGTCATATAAGGTGTCCGAAGAGGATCCGGGTAAGAATTATAAGACAACATATAAAATAAATAATGGTTCCGCCACAGATGGAAGAGATGCATCTTTCAAGATGGACAAAGAAATAAACATTGCGTTTATTAATAAATCAACAATGGAACCGCCTGTAACAGGACGAACACTTGCAAACAATGGCCTGATGGTTTTGATGTTTTTAGTTCTTGCTATCAGTATAGTTGGTATGGTATTCTTTAAAGGAATAAAAAAGAAGAACTGAAAAAGCTGATAATGAGGTAAAGAGGAAAGGTTATACAATATCCCGAATTTATTAGACTTGAGGCGATAAAAGATGAAGCGCAAGGATAATAATTCGGGATTTTTCCTGCTTTGGAGAGGAGCAATTATGCAATTAAAAATTACAACGGATTATGCGATCAGAATAGTATATTATCTGGCTTGTCGTGGTGAAGTAATCACTGCGTCTGAGTTAGCTTACGAATTAAAGATTCCAGAAAGCTATATTCCAAAGATCACAAAAAAATTAAAAGAAGCGAATATAATTACAGCTTGCGAAGGAATAAAAGGTGGGTATTCACTTGTGAAAAAAACAGAAGATATTTCTCTGTTTGACATAATATCCTCCACGGAAGTAACCATGAAATTAAATCGTTGTTTAGAAGAGGATGGGTTTTGTTCCAGAAATGCAACAGAGCATTGTAAAGTACATAAAATATTGCTGGATGTGCAGCAAACTTATGACAATCTACTAAAGGGCATAAAGGTCTCGGAGATTATAAAACCAGATGCCGATGGGTTATCAGAATAGCTAAGAAAACAAACTAGAGAATATGAAAAAAAATTATAGAAATAACTCCACCAATATATTAAAATAGATATGGCATAATAAAGCAAAAGAAAGATGAATCAATTCAATTGTAAAAGGAAGGGAATACAAATGGGGTATACAGTAAAGGACTTGCTTGAATCAAACAAATTCCCGGAAATGCAGCTGATAAGTGATCATTCCGGAATTGATCGTGAAATTAAAGGAGCCCGAATCATTGAAATGCCAGAAATGGAAAAATTCCTGGTGGGGGGGGAGCTGCTCCTAACGAGTATGAGAGCCTATGAGGATACAGAGGAAGATGTTTTTTTGTATCATTTAAAAGAATTGGATAAAAAGCAGATAAGTGGATTTATAGTAAAGTGCTATCAGAGAACTGAACACCTGAAAAGACTGTTTAATATTTTAATGGAATTTTCGCAGGAGTATCATTTGCCCGTGATAGAAATTTCTGAGGATTTGTATTTTTGGGGAATTATTAAGCATATACTACTTCAGTTGTGTGATATTGAAACTGCAAAACTGAAATATTTTAAGATGACACATGATAATTTAAGTAATATTTTACTGAACATGATAGATTCAAGGGAATCTATAGAGAGAATATTTTTCTTGATCAGTACCATGCTCGGGAATCCGGTCGGTTTATATAACGCAGATGGAACCTGTTTTTTTTCAAGTAATTCGGAAACACAGGATTTTAGAATGGAAAAAAATATTACGGAATATAAGCCTGAAATTATCACAAGATATCAATATTTGTGTCAAAAAAGGAAAAATACGAAGTATGTTGAATACATTAAGAAACTCGATATTTTTAAAAGGCAAGAAATGTATTTTGTTGTTTCAGAACAGAATGAACCGTTAGGAAAATTGGATTTTATCGCATTAGAGAATATTATCATTACATTACAGTTTAGTTTGATCAGACATGTAATAGAAGAGAATCTTGAAAAACGACATCTAAGAGATTTGGAATATCGTATGCTGGATGGTTCGCTGTCAAATGATGAAGAAAATGAAGTTGCAGGTATGCTTGGTCTTAATGATGCAGAGATATATCGGGTTGTCACTTTCCGTATGGATGCAATAAAGAATATAGAAAAATTTACCAATGCCCAGATAAAAGAAACAGAAATGGTCGAAAAGGAAATTATACGTTATTTACCGAGGGAGCATATTTTTTTGCAAACCAACCAGATTGTATATATTCACAGAGAAACGGAACGGGAAACCGGATTGGAATTTCGTAAAAAACTGGAGAAACTGCAGCAAACGATACAAGAATTTCTAGTTAATAGGGGAGTTGAAATAGATTTTCTGATTGGTATAGGTAAAACTGTCACAGGATACCATGAATTGAAGGAGTCTTTTAAATCTTCTAAAATTGCGCTTAAATATATTAAAGTTATTAGACGAATAATCGGAGACGAGGATAAGTCAGTTATAGATAGTACAAAGATAGGATTCTTTAATCATGTACTGGAAAAGATGAAAGATATAAATCAGTTGCAAGCGTTTATACCAGAGTCATTGAATAAACTTCGCCAGCACGATATTCAGAAAAATGGAGAGCTGGTTGATACATTGGAATGTTATCTGAATGTCAACCAAAGCTTAAAAAAGACTTCTGAATTAATGTTTATTCATTATCGAACTGCTTCATATCGTTTGCAGAAAATAATAGAAATAACGAATATAGATTTTAATAATCCAGCAGAAGTGCTTAGTGTTCGAATTGGATTGATAGCAATTCGAGTTCTTGAAGTAATGTAGAATTTTTAAGAATCTTTTGGAGAGGCAAAGATGAGATTCATAATATTAAAAATATTAGAATTGTTATAAAAGATAACGAATCACACAACAACATGGTTAGTGTGGTTCGTTTTTTTTGCCTGTTAATCGAAAATGGAGCACTTCGAACAAAAAAACGTTAAAAATTTTTCGTTCGTTGCACATTATATTTATAAATTTAATAGCGTATAATATAAAATTAATGAGAAAAATTATCGGTGAAAAACATTGAATATATCAATTTCTGAATATTTTTTTGATATAAACTAAGACTTTGCAGGGTTTAGATTAGATGGATAACGATGCAACTAAAAAATTCAACAGATTACGCAATTAGAATTGTATGTTACTTAGCAGCACAGGAACGGATGGTATCTACATCAGAATTATCACGGAAGCTAAATGTTTCTGCTAATTATGTTCCTAAAATAGCGAAAAAACTGAAAAATGCAAAAATAGTCACTGCCTGTGAAGGGATAAATGGTGGCTATATGCTGGCAAAACAACCGGAGAATATTTCTCTGATGGAAATTATATCGTGTGTAGAGGAAACAATGGCAATTAATCGTTGTTTGGAAGAAGATCGTTTTTGTTCCAGAAATTTGGAAGATACCTGCAAGATACATAAAATATTGTTGAGCTTGCAGAATACATACAATAATAAATTAGAGAGTGTAAAGGTTTCAGACGTTATCCGCCCTGGAGAAGATGAATATTTTGGAAGATTTTATGTTGTATTAAAACTGAGCTTAAAGGAAAAAAGCTACGAGTGTGTGTATTCACATATCCGTGAAGTATATGAGAAAGCAAGAAAAACAGAAAACTATGAAGAGTTCATAAGCCAATATGTAGAAAGATACGTGTATGCTTCTGACAAAAAAATGGTTCAGGACTTCTTATCAAGTGAAGGATTAGAAGAAAGATTAGTTGATGGATGTATGGAAAAAGATCTTCCGTACCGTAGAATTACCGGAAAAGATAAGAATGCATATGTTTGGATGGAAGCAAAAAAATATATAGATGCAAATGAGAATACTGCAATTATTACCTTACATAATGAGAAGATTGTCCAGAACACAGTTATAAAGATGGAACGAGAACTCATAAAAAAAGAACAGGATATGGCAAAGCAGTATTGGGATATGGTATCACTTTTAACTACTCTATTGAATCATAATCATTTAGTTGAAGCAGGATACCAAGACGATATCAGTTTCTATACGAAACAGGTATATCTTCAATTGCAGAATAAATATCCGGAATACGGGATTACGGATGAAGAAATAGCGTCAGTAGCTCATTTGGCACCGATTCATGATATTGGAAAGATAAAAGTACCACTTGAAATTTTAAATAAAAATGGAAAATTGACGGATGAAGAAATGAATGTAGTAAAGCAACATCCATTAGTAGGTGCAGCGATGACCCAGAGATTCCCAGAGGGGGTAACAACGGAAAAGCTGAATCAATATAGCTATGAAATATGCAGACATCACCATGAAAGATATGATGGATCAGGATATCCGGACGGTTTAAAAGGGAATGCGATTCCGATGTGTGCACAGGTCGTTGGGATTGTTGATGCTTACGATGCATTGATCAATGATCGTCCATACAAAAGGAAATATGAACCTGAAGAGGCAATCCAGATGATTTCAAATGGTGAATGCGGAGCATTTTCCAATCAGCTGATGCAATGCTTTCAGGAGGCAGCAAAGCAGCAAAAATGGCTAAAAAGGAAAAAATTAAAGTAACAAGTGAAGACAAAAGATTAGAGGTCCAGATATGAAGAAAAAAAGAAGGATAGAGAACAGAATTATCGCAGTAATACTATGTATGGCTATCTTATTTTCTCAAGTGAATATTGCGGATGCAGCAGATGTAAATCCATCGGGTACCAACACTAGTCAAGTGGCACTTTCTGATGATGCCAATAAGAGTAATGGTGAAGTATCAACCGAGTCCACAGTTTCAGATGAAATAAATGGCACCACGGAATCCGAATCTAAGATATCGGAGGAAACAAGTGAAAACTCGAAAAATGACGAATCGGAATCGTCCGGTGGAAATGTTAAAGCGGAATCAACAGATAATATAGATGCTTATTATAAGGATAGTAAAATATGCATTTATAATTATGAACAATTAAAACAGATTGGTTCAGATGCTTATATTTACACAGGTGATAAGGATGGACAGATTGGTTCTGGAGAAGTGGTAAAGAGTGAAGGCACAGAGCTGAAATACGGTGCAGATGCTCAGTACATTTTGATGAATGACATCCAGATGAACTCGGAACAGATTTGGTCAGTACCGGATTCATTTACCGGAACTATCACAGGCACGAAACTAGAAGAAAACGAAACACCAACGCTGTATGATAAGGAAACGGATACAATCTACATATACAATCCATATCAGTTGATGGTGCTTGCACAGGAAGAATCTGAAACGGAACCAGTTATGTCATTAGATTATGATGCACCACAGTTTGGTATGGGGCAGATGATCTATCCGGATGGTGAAGATCAGGCGTATCTGACTTATAGTAAGTCTCATAATTATGTGTTATCGCAGAAATTTAATTCAGATAAGCCTGAATTAGTTGCGGATCAATTGACAGAAAAAGCGGCGAATGGAGTTCAGTGGCTAGATGGTGAGCATGCAGATGGAAGAACAAAACCGGGACAGCTATATGTGGAGGTTTCCGGAAAAAAATATATTCTGATCGGAAATGAGTCACAGTTGCGGGCGATTGGGAGTAATAAACATGTAACACCGAGATTGTATGTTTACTATACACCAGGAGCGCTTACTGCTTTCAAGGGACCAGAATATATTCCATATTATCCAGGAGATGCAGATCTTGGATTAGATGCTGTAGCGAAGGAAGGCGGAACAACATATTTAAAGAAACCAGTCGAAGTTAAACAAAAAAAATATTTATATTATGACAAAAACAGTAAGTACGAATTAGCGGATGTGGATTTAAATAACAAAGGTATAATAACAGGATTACTGGATGTTGTTGGTGGTTTATTAGGAATTTTAACTGGAGGAACAAAGGAAATATGCGGAGTTGATGAAAATGGACTTCCGAATAAAGATAAGGCAAGTGAATTAAAATTAAAGAATGAATATGGCGACTTGAAATACGCATCCAACGCAAATTATATTATCTTCCGAGACATTGACCTTTCAACGGACGGAGTGAACTCCAACAAAGAAGATGACCTGTGGACACCTCTTATGGTATCGGGGGATATCAAAGGTGCTAAGTTAGCAGATGGACAAACAAAGATTACGGATGGTAACACTATTCTGGCAACTGGAAGACCTGTGATTTCTAATGTGAATGTGAACCAGACAGAAGCAATGGATGGTTCTAAGTATATAGGAATTGGATTTTTTGGAACAATTACGAATGAGGTTAATGTAAACAATATTGGTGTCAGCGCCGGAACGGTTACGGTTTCCAATCTAGAACTTCATAATGTAGACGTAAAAAATAATACAAATAAACACAAAGATACACAAACGATTATCAGTGGGTTGACAACCTTGCTTGGAGGAATACTTGGAGGAACAGTAGATACCCTTCTAGGAATTCTGACTTTTGGCAAATTAAACTTAAATTTAAAGGACACATTGGAGGCTCTTTTAAATGCCAGAGCAAAGGATCCGACAATCTATGCAACAGGAGCTTTTGCCGGAAGAATGGTAGGCGATGTTGTTGTAGAAAAGTGCGATGTGACAGGAATAGTTTCCGTTACGAATATTAATGATCGAACAGGTGGATTTGTCGGTTACACAGAAGGTGTTACGCAGTATGAGGGACTTTCCCAGGCACTTGGGGTGACAGTTAAAGCATTATCGGCTTTATTAAATGTTATACCGGGACTTGGACTTGGAGATTTGATCACAATTCTTCTGAAGAATGCATTGCCGGTTGGTAGTTTAATCCCTACTGGATACAAAAATGTAAATATCAAAAACTGTCATGTAGAGAATCTGGCAGGAACTATCGGAGCTGCGGATAAAGATTATGCAGGTGGTTTTGTAGGACAGCAGGTAGGAACAAGAATCTTTGACTGCTCCGTGAAAAACAGTAGTTATTCTGTAACGGCAAAAGAATACGGCGGAGGTTTTGCAGGAATCAGCAGAGATGCGGAAATCCGTGGATTGTTAAGTGATGTGGGTGTTGAACTTATTCGAGTAATGCAACCGCAGAGTATCTTGTTAAATTGCAATCTGACAGGATGTAATGTCACTGTATCCGGTGAAAATTATCAAGGCGGTATCGTAGGAGCACAGACCAACAGCTATGCAGTCAACTGTGGAGCGAGCGGAAGCATTGCAGTTAAAGCAAGCGGAAGTTATGCCGGTGGTGTGAGTGGTATTTCAACAGTTGGATGGATTACAAACCTTGGAAATAAAGAAGTCAAGGATGCAAGCCTTTTAACAACAGTGAAAGACTTGTTGACAGGTCTTTTGTCGAGTGATCCGGAAAAAGCAGGTATGCTCTTGTCACTTGTAGGAATTGCACCATCAGCAATCTTGGGATGTAACATGGATTGTTCATCAGTTTCAGTTGAGGCTGGTAAGAGCTATTCCGGTGGTATTCTTGGTGGCGGTGATGGCGTCTATATTGCGGAATCCAGTACAGAGTATCTAAATAAACTTCCTTATTGGAAACATGGTGGAGCAGATGCAAGTAGCGTAGCACAAAGAGATAATGTGCTTACAGGATTAAAAACAGTTACGGCAGGTGAAAATCGTGTCGGAGGTATTGCCGGAAGTGTAACAACAGCAAATGTCACAGGACTTTTAAATAATACGCTTGGAATCGGAAACTTCCTTGGATTTACTGTGCATCATGTAACAGTGACGGGAGTAAATGATGGATATACAGTTGAAGCAAAAGAAAACTATGCCGGCGGAGCACTTGGCGAGGCTGTTGGTGGAGATGTGGATACTGTAACATTGAATCAGGTAAAATCTGTTTCGGCAAAAAACAGAGTAGGTGGTTTTATCGGTTGTGCAGGTCCGGGAGATCTGGCAGGTGGAAATGGACTGACTTTGAATCTGTTAGGACTGAACAACTTGCTGAAAGTAAAAAATCTGCTTTCTGTGGCAGAAGGTGTCAGAGTTAAAATCAACGAAGCTCATGTAAATGGCATCGCAGGAGGCATGACTGTAGAAGCAACAGGTGCAAATTCAAACGGCGAAGTAGTGGATTACACAGCCGGTGGTTTCATCGGAAAGAGTAACAGCTGTGAGATCATTAAGTCCGATGTGAAAAATTTAAAAGAAGTAACAGCAAATGATAAAGACGGTATTGCCGGAGGATTTGTAGGTTCGTCACAGACTGGAGGGCTTGCAGATGTAGCTGGTGAAGCGGATGTCAAGGCTTTGTTAAATGCAAGTAAGTTGTTAGGTGCTGTCACGTACTTGCTTCCTTCTTATACAGAGTGCAAGGTTACTTATGTTGATACAGGCGGAGTTGCTGCAGATACAGCCGGCGGTTTTGCCGGAAACTTCCAGAGTGGAACGGTTAACAACCAGGGCGCAGGAGAAGGTAACTATTATTCTGTATATAATCTGGATCATGTAAACGGGCAGTCTTATGCCGGAGGCTTTGGCGGAAATGTTTACTCCGGAGCATTGGCAGATGCTGGAGGTGGAATCAGCATTCTTGGAGGAATCACAGGTCTGAATATTAATGTCGGAGATTTACTGAACCTGATTAATGCTTACATTCCATATGTACAGTATGCAGGAGTTAAATCCGATAATGGATTTACGGTTACGGCTAATAAAATCAAATCGGATGATATGAATTCTGGTAGTGCTGGTGGCTTTATTGGTTATGGCAGTGGAGTTCAAGTTAGTCATTGTGATGTAACAAATTTAAAACATACAAAGGTAACACCTCCTAAAGATTTAGAGGGTGAAGATAGTTCAAATTATTTTGGACAGGATAGTACATATGCAGTAACGGGTGCAAGATATGCCGGTGGATATATTGGTTATATGAATATTGGTTCCGCAGCTTCTGTTGGAAAAGGATTGAGCGTACTTGGTCACTCAATAGGAATCAATCATGTGCTGGATGCATTGAATGTCGTTGTTTCTACAATAGAACATTCGAATGTTACAGGAGATGTTGGAGGTTTTGCAGTAAAAGCGACCTGGAAAAATACAGCATCCGATGCCTCAGCAAATGACGTTCTTGGAGATGCAGGAGGTTTTGCCGGAAAGATATCTGGCGGACATATTCAGGACTCTAATGCAAATAACTTCTCCTATATCATTGGACAGATTACAGCCGGTGGTTACGTGGGAGATCTTGAACCCGGAAATGTGGCAAATGTACTTGGCGATACTGGTATCTTAGGTGGTCTTGTTGATGTGTCAGATACATTGGCATCATTAGCGGAGGACTTTGTACCGACGATCAGAAACAGCTCTACGACTTGTGTTCCTTGCGGTGGTGCAGTTCGTGCAGATGCGGCTTCCACAACACAGGTACAACGAGGTATGGCCGGAGGTTATGCAGGGCATAATGAAGGCGGTCATATCTGGGGAAACAATACAAAGAATTGGAAAGGTAAAGCTTATACCGGACCAACAAGTGTCTGCAAAGCAGTCCGGATCCGGTCAGTATACGGAAAAGAAATTGCTGGTGGCTTCACAGGACTTATGGAGTCAGCAGATACGGCAAGTACCGGAAACCTGTCCTTGTTGTGGGGACTGGTAAAAGTAGATAACATCCTGGGAGCTCTTAGTGTTGTCTATCCGACGGAAGAAAATACGGCAGTTTACGGACCACTTGCCTTGATGGATTATGAAACCTGGAATAAATGGGTGGAGTTTGTCGGAAAAAAGGGTGGTTACGGAAGTGATCTTGCGGAGCATGGAACAGTAAAAAATCAAGCAGAACTGGATAAAATTATTGGAAAATATGCTTACGGATACAATGTTGTAGCAGGAAGAGTCAATTATCGGGATGAGACAAAACTGGCAAATGGCGGAGCAGCTGGTGGCTATGTCGGATCAATGCAGACCGGAACGATAACAAATGGACAGGCTTATCAGGCGAAGACAATTAAAGGGCTTCGATGCGCCGGCGGTTTTGCAGGTGAAATGATAAACGGCGGAGCAGCAAAGCTTGGAGGAGTTGATATCCTCGGTCTTAATCTGCAATTAGGACAAATGTTGCAGGTACTTAATGTCTTTGTGCCAGTAATCAAGAAATCTTCGGTAGAGGGTTATCAGAGTGGACTGATTGTCCAGTCAGAAGGTGTAGATGACAAAGATACCTGTGGTTATGCCGGAGGTTATGTAGGAAAACTGATCGGTGGGCAGATCTGGGGCGAAAATGATGCACGCTGCAAGGTCACAAAGCTGAGACGAGTTGACGGAAGAAGCTATGTTGGTGGATTTATTGGAAGCTCAAGACCGGGAAGTGTAGCAACACTGAATCCAACTGCAGGAGAAGGATTGCTCAGTCAGCTTCTGAATAAACTGTTAAGTACACCGGCAGATTTGATAAAAGTATTAAATGCTACAGTCGCAACGATCAGTTACGCAGATGTGGAAGCCTGGGACGACTGGGGAATCATCGTAAATGGTGCTTATGCAAGTGGAAGTAATAACACTTCTTATGCAAAAGCGGCAGGAGGATTTGCCGGAAATCTGGAAGGAACGGTACTCGGTAAGAAGGATACGGAAGAAGCAGGAGTTTCTGTACAGAATATCCGTTCCGTAGTCGCAGGTGAATATGCCGGAGGATGCTTCGGTGTTGCTGACGTAGCCGGAGTTGCCAATATCAGTGCAGGAAATGAGACCTCGCTCCTTGATAAATTGTTAAAGCTTGGAAGAACCGATGTGCTGGATGCGTTTAGAAGTTATGTATATTACGGAACTGTAAGCGGAAGTAAGGATGCTGGATTAAGTGTCAGTGCAAACACAGCGATAAAATCCGGACAGAACAACCAGGTTACATATAGCGGAACAGCCGGAGGTTTTGGCGGCTCATTGCTAAATGGTTCTGTGAAAAACAGTAAAGTAACAGAATTAAGCAATGTAAGAGGTTTGAATAGTGTCGGAGGATTTGTCGGCTATTCTGGAAAGAGCGGAGTAGTTAAGGCAGACAAGATAGACGTTCTTGGAGACAATACAGGACAGTTACTTGGTGGAGCTCTTGGAGTTATGGACATTTTTGGTTCTCACATTGATGACTGTGCAGTTACAGGAACTGATGATGGTTACACTGTGCAGAGTACAAATGGAGATGAGCAGATTGCCGGAGGATTTATCGGATATGCAAATCTTGCAAGAATGTCGAATTGTACAGCAGGTGACAAGACAAACCAGAAAATTGGACTGAAACAGGTAGCGTCAGGTGGAACAGCCGGTGGATTTGCAGGACGAACAAGTTTCGCTTATCTTGCAGATTTGAAGTTGGATTCAGGAGCAGTGAATGTAATATTCTCAGTTGTTAATCAACTTGTAAAAGCACTATATCTGGATAAAATCCAGGATTCCGATCTTCTGAAGATTAATCTTGGAATCATCAAAGTGGATGCGCTGTATGATGGCAAACTGCTTCATGTAAATCTGCTTGGATTGGATATTTCTGTAGGACTTTCAAAAAAGTCAACGGATAACAATCAACAGACAGACCTTGCAATTATTACGATTGGAGATTCATCCATCAAACTTCCATGCGATGAAAATGGACTTTTGAATGATAATGATGCCAAATCCAATATCAGTGTGAGTCTGATCAAGGCGAATCGAACAAAAATCACAGATAGTAATGTCTACGGTGTCAGTCAAGGATATGATGTCTATGCCGGTGGAGCCGGAAATAACAATGATGGTGATGCTAAAGACGGACGAAGTGGTGGCTTTGTTGGATTCAACGATGAAGGACTTTTGAAGAACAACAACATGTATTACTGTGATGTGGTTCGGGGAACAAAAGATCTTGTTGGACCATTTAGCGGAAAGAGTAAGTTGGATTCTGTATATGAAGCTAACACACAGGAGAAGGTGGAAGGCGAGAATAATAATTACCGTATTTACAGAAAGCTGGATGTAGCGCTGGATCAAATCAAAAAGGGTTCAGACAAGCTGAATCTAAGCTATGAAAAAGATACTTCCAGTGGATGGGATATTTACACGCTGGGTCATATGAATTCGATAAAAAGCTATGAAACTTTGCAAAATGCAAAGCTGACAGATGATACTTCGTCTACGACAGCAGAGCTTAAAGCTTATGAATCACCAGCAAAAGCAGTATTGATGGCAGATACTAGAACAACATTGAACACGGGAGATAGTGATACACCGGAACCATCCGAGTCACAGGATCCATGTGATGAGAACATCAAGCTGACGATCAATAAAGTTTGGAAAGATTTAAACAATTTTGATCATTCAAGACCAAACAGTATTACGGTAACAATATCACGTACTTGGAAAGATAAGGCAGGAAATGAAATGACAGAACCAGTACCAGGTTACGAGAGTTACAAAATAGAAGGTTCTATCGATAAATCTAAATGGCAGGAGGTGATAAAGGAACTCCCGGCATACAAGACAGATGGAGATGAAATTTATTATTACACGTATTCCATCACAGAAGCAAAGGTGGATGGTTATACAACAACGATAGATAAATCGCAAGATGGATTTACCTTCACAATAACTAATAGACATTTCCCAGGTCTTCCGGATACCGGAGGATACGGAAGCTATTTGATTTACCTGATAGCTGTTCTGCTTTTCCTGGTATATTTCGTAATGAGATATAAAAAATGCAAGGAAAATAAAAAAGCAGAAAAACTATAAAAAAAATTCTCAAGAAAAGGAGATAAAGGACATGAAGAGAATGAAAAAAATCATGGCATTAATGCTGGCAGCGATTATGATGATGGCTATGTCTGTCACAGCATTTGCCGCAGAAGGAGCAACAAAAGGCACACTTACAGTAAATGTAAAAGATGGACAGACATTAGCAAATCAGACAGTTAATATCTACAAATTATTTGATATGACAGTCAGCGGTACTAATTATGGTTACAAAGTAAATAGTATGTATACGCCAATTTTGGATCAAGTTTTAGGTGTTGGTTTCACTGATAAAACAGATCAGGGATATTATGACGCAGTGCAGAAAGCTACAGATACTGCTAATGGAACGAATACGCAGAAATTTGCAAATGACTTCACAAAAGAATTATTAAAGTATAATACAGAACATCCAGACCAAATGATTGAGGCAACAAGCACTAAATCATTTGGTAAGGATGCAACAGATAAAACTTTTAATGTTACGGGGTTAGACTTTGGTTACTATCTGGTTTGCCAGACTGGTACAAAAGAAATTCAGTCTTCATTAGTTCCAGTAGTTGGAGAAACAGCAACAGTGAACTTAAAAACTCAAGCACCAGATATTACCAAAACAGCAGATAATGATGCAACTACAGTTCACGTAGGACAGACTGTAACTTATACAATTACAGGACAGGTTCCTGATATGACAGGTTATAGTAATTACGTATATAAAATCCACGATACATTAACAAATGGTTTGGATTTTGTAACAAATGAAGCAGGAAGCGTTGTTGTAACAGTTAAAATTGGAGAAACAAATTGTAATGATGTAGTAGGTGCAATTTCTAAGGATAACGCAAGAAATATGACAATTGACTTATCTGAAAAAGTGAAAACAGCTGCTACAGGAGCTAAAATCGAAGTTACTTATCAAGCAAAAGTAAACAAAAATGCAGTTGTTGAAACAAAGAATAGTGCGACATTAGAATATAGCAATAAACCAGGTACAGATGCAACAGGAACAACAAAACCGTCTGAAGTTGTAACACCTACATATCCACTGGATGTAAAGAAAACAGACACAAAAGATAATATGTTAGCAGGGGCACACTTTAAGCTGTATGCTTCAACTACAGATGGTAACATCGATAAAAATACAGTAATCAAAGTAACAAAAGATGTAGAAAATTCTGATGGTAAATACACTTATGCAGCTGATCAAAGTGCAGCAGATACAATTGACGAAATGGTAACAGTTGCAAGTGAAATTGATGGAAATTACAATTTACACATTAACGGTCTGGCAGCAGGAATCTATTATTTGGAAGAGACACAGGCACCAGATGGTTATAACAAGCTGTCAGCTCCAGTTAAGGTCACAATCAAAAAGACCAGCGACACTGAATGGACTATTACAAAAGATAACAATGAAACTCCAGAAAATGATAAAATCATCGATATTCAGAACAGCACAGGTTCCCTCCTTCCATCCACAGGTGGACGTGGAGCAATTGCATTTTCTGTAATCGCAGCTCTTCTTGTATTCGGTGTAGCAGTAAGCTTCATCCGTGACAAAAGAAAAGAAGCATAATAATTTTACCAGAGATATAAGATAATATTTAAGGAATTGGCGGTTATCTTCCACGGAAGGTAACCGCAATTCCAAGTATAACAACAGGGAGAATGAAATGAAGAGTAAGAAGAAAAAAAAGAAGGTAACAATAAAAGATATTATTCGTCTGATTGTGCTTTTGGTGGCATTCTCCGTATTGTTATATCCAACGTTTAGTAGTTATTTGAATGAAAAGAATGGTTCCAAAGTTGTATCCTATTATGATGAGGAAAGCGTAAAGTTAAGTAAGGCAGAAAAAGAGCAAATGCTGGAAGATGCGAGAGCATACAATAAGGAAATGCTGGGAAATATTGATTTGATTGATCCATTTTCGCAGGAAGATGTGGAAATAGATGCTCGCTATGAGAGCCTGTTAAACGTAGATGGTTCTGGAATGATGGGATACATTCGCATTCCTAAGATTAATGTAGAACTTCCAATCTATCATGGAACAAGTGAAGCTGTGTTACAGGCAGGTGTCGGACATTTCTGGGGTACATCTCTTCCGGTTGGTGGAGAAAGTACACATACAGTTCTGACTGGACATAGAGGTCTTCCGACAAAAACACTATTTACCAATATGGATAAACTGGAAGTAGGGGATATTTTTTACATTAAAGTCTTAGATGAAACACTGGCATATCAGATTGATCAGATATTAACGGTTTTGCCACAAGAGACAGATAGCTTGTCCATTGAACCAGGTAAGGATTATGCAACACTTGTTACTTGTACACCATTTGCAATCAACACACATAGACTTTTAGTTCGTGGAGAGAGAATACCTTATGAAGAGGCAACAAAGCAAGAACCTGATACAAATATAAAACCAGAGTTATCTTTTACTGCTAAAGTGCTGATTGTAACAATTATAGTAATTTTTATAGGGCTGATGATAGCTATAATTTATAGTATACGAGATAGAAAAAGGAGGAAAGTAAGGTGAGAAAGAAGATAAGAAGTATTCACATTATTTTATTCGTTTTGCTTTTTCTTGTCGGTAATTTTATAGATATTTCAACAATCCATGCTGAAGCAGGAAGTAGAACAGGAAGCATTCAAATTAGTTACAAGGGAAGAAATAGTTCGGATAAAGAAGTGACTCTTTCCGGAGCAAAGTTCTCGATATTTCCAATTCAATATATGAAAAATGATGAGCTGGTCTGGGAAGATGGTTTTAAAGATTCAGGTATATCATTACAAGATACCAGTGCAGAAGCAAGAGAAAAACAGGCAAAACAATTGTTTGCATTTGCGAAGGAAAATGATATTTCCAGCTTAATGCAAGAAACAGATAGTTTAGGACGCACGAGTTTTGGAGAATTGGATGAAGGAATTTATCTGATTGCACAGATTGAAAATGTGGAAAGTGGTACAGATAAATTTGAATCTGCTCCATTCCTTGTTAATATTCCATCTGAAATCAATGGGAGTGTAGAATATAATGTAACGATAGAGCCAAAAGCTGAATGGGTTTCACCAGAAACACCACCGAACAATCCAGATAAGCCAAAGGATCCGGTACCTTCAAAACCTGATAAGCCAAATACTATTCAGAAAATAATAAATACGGTAAAAACTGGAGATACAACCAATATAGTTGCATGGTTTTTAATAGCGATTGTTAGTCTTGGTTTGATTGTAGGATTTTATAAAAAGAGAAAAATGAAGTAGCCATTATTTAAAGAAAACTGATCCATTACGGTGGAATCAGTTTTCTTGTGTTATACGGTTTAAAACGTTTCAGATATTAATGTTGAAGTGGTGGTGTAAACGCACCATAGTGCGTACTATCAATTGATTAGCCACTCATCAGAGTGGCATATTTTATAAGTTACTTTCTACATTTCTCTGGCAACTTATCTGACCAAGGAAGCAGATCCTCACAGAAACTTGTATCATGATCTTCCATATGTTTTGGAATCTCTGTGAGTAAATATTCAAAATAATCGTATGGTTTCAGATTGTTTGCTTTTGCTGTTTCAGCAATACTATAGATGATTGCACTTGCTTCAGCTCCTGCAATGGTATCAATCATGACCCAGTTTTTCTTGCCAACACAGAATGGGCGGATTGCCTGTTCTGCGGCATTATTGTCTAGTGGGACATCACCATCTTCAAGAAACACACGCAAATATTTTTCCTGATTCAATGAATACGTGAATCCATTTGCTGTTTTATTCTTTGGCATCACAGACAACAAGTTTTGTTTTGCCCACGCAAAATAAGCATCTACCAGAGGCTTCACAGTCAGCTGTCGATGTTTCAAACGTTCCTCAGAACCTAACTCCTTGAGTTTATTATCCTCACGATAAATCGCTTGGATTTGTTTTAATGCAAGATATGCAAGTGACATTTTCTGACTCGCCTTCGGCAAAGCCTTTACCGCTTCATCAAAGCGACGTCTCACATGTGCCCAACGTCCGGCAATCTTCAGGTCTTCACGTTCTTCTGCAATCGTGTGGTAAACCTGGTAGCCATCCGTTATACAGACTCCACGAAATTCCTTTAGGAAGGATCTTGGATGGTTTGCATTACGAGTAGGTTGATACTCATATAGGACAATCTGCTTATCAAGATACATCATATAGTGGTTCAGTTGTCAAGACAAAAATCTAAGCTTTTTATAATGAACTGATATATGTAACTGGGTAGGGGAGAAAATCCCCCCCCTTAGGCTGCATGATCATCCAGTAACAGAATCGGATAATAGCAGGATGCCGGTGTTTGATTATTGAGTGCAGAATGACAACGTTCAAAGTTGTAAGTGTGCACATATTTACCGATTGCCTTCCGTGCTTGGCACCATTCACTGACAGTTACACCGATCGGACGATTCTGGCAATCCTGAATCATTTGAGCCCATTCCTGTAATCGGCAATTACGTGCAACTATAGCTGTTTGAGTTTTCGTAATAGACCACCTCCATGTTGTCGAAACTTTAGGCTAAATTTTTTAGACTAAACTTTTTTGACAAGTATCATTTGTTGAGTCTATTTTCTCAAATAACTAGAGGGAATTCAATATACGCACTATGGTGCGTTTACTAAATGTTTATCCAGCCAGCTGCCAATAATCCCGACCATTTTTCCAATGGTAAGTGCAGCTAAAACAGTTCCGATTCCGAGACCGTCCAAATGTCCGAGAAAAAGTTTTGTCATACATGCGGTGACTACCAGACAGAGTACATCGAAGGAAATTTTAATCCTTGGATAATGAATTCCGGAAATCTGTGATACTTCTCTAGGAAAAAGATCGGTAGGAACGATAGGCAGACCGCACCGGTTGGAAAGCGCAATTCCCACACTGAGTAACAGATAGCTGATTATAAAATAAAGAATGCGGCAAGGCAACGTTTGTGGAAGGATATGAATCCAAAGTTCATGGACATCCACCAATTGTCCGAATAAAAATCCGACTACAAAACTAAAAAGGTATTGTGGGACAAAGCGTTTTTGCAAAAACATCAAAATTAAGACGAGAAGTCCTTGAAAGAGGTATGTCCATGTCCCAAGTGACAAGTGGGGAAGCACCTCCGAAAAAGCGAATGGTACGCTGGAAATCGCGGAAATTCCGGCACCGGAATACAGCATGAGTACTACTGCGAAGCTGTTGATGATAATGTTAATTGCAAGAGCTAACTCACCGGAAAGTATGGGGCGCTCTTCTTTTGTGATTGGTCTTTTCATTTGACCTTCCTCCTTATGATACAACATTTGTCTCTTGTTTTTGACGTGAATAAAATCATTTCAAACTTCTTCTAGTGTATAAAATTATTTGTGATTAATCAAATGAATAGTTTTAATCAAACTATAGACTATGTCTATTATGCGGTGATATACTGACGGTAAGAAAGGAGGCGGTATCATTGAATCTGTCTTATATACGTTATTTCGTCACGCTGGCACATGTTCGACATTACACGAAAGCAGCAGAACAGTTATGCATTACACAGCCGAGTCTGAGCCATGCGGTGACACAGCTGGAAAAGGAATTGGGAATTCCGCTGTTTGAAAAAAATGGGAGAAATACGACATTGACACAATTTGGAGAAGAGTTTCTTGTCTGTGCAGAGCACACGTTATCTACTTTAGATGCAGGAGTTGCCTCGATTCATCGGAGTGCAAAGGGAGAAGGTGTCATTCGCCTTGGTATGCTTCGCACGTTAGGGATTGAGTATATACCGAAGCTGGCTGCGCAATTTTTGAGGGAAAATAAAGAGCGAGATATACAATTTACCTTTCATACGGGGGCAACGCAGACACTCTTAGATGGTTTAGAGAGCAGAAAATTTGATTTGGTATTTTGTTCGCAGCCATCTGAAAAGGCAAATTTAAGTGCGACCCCGGTGCAAAAGCAGAATCTGGTATTGATAACTCCCAAGAACCATCCGCTGGTAGGTCAGGATACAATTGATCTGAAGGAGACGGTCTCGTATCCACAGATTTATTTTGAGAAAAGTGCAGGTATTCGCAGTGTGATCGATCAGATGTTTTTGAATATTGGAGAGACACCGAATATTGCCTATGAGACCGAAGAAGATCAAGTGATTGCAGGTCTGGTTGCACAGGGATTTGGGATTGCGATTGTTCCGTACATGGATCTGCTGTTAAAGCTGGATGTAAAAATTCTTCCAATTGTCTCACCAAACTGTGAACAGGTGCTGTTTATGGTCCATGACGAACGTGTATTTATGCCGCCTGCAGTGCAGAACTTTCGTCGGTTTGTATTGGAGAGAAGAGTAGTTAATATTTAGTGGGATAAAACTATATTTTCGCTGGCATTGTATGAAGTACGAATTTGTTTTTATGGAATTCCAATATCCCCTCGTCGCGCATCTTTCCAAGCTCTTTCGATAGGGCGCTGCGATCCAGATTGAGATAGTCGGCAAGTCCCTGACGGTCAAACGGAATTTGGAATGTTGTACTTTTGGATTTTGCCGCTTCTGTAGAAAGATAGATAAAGAGACGACTGCGAACGGTTTTAGGAGTAGTGCAGAAAATGCGTCTGGAAAGTATTAGATTTTTTTGCACAGAGATATAGAGAATATTCTGCATGATTTTAGCACTCCAGCTCTCTTTATCTTGAATCTGTTTCAGAGGTGCGATATTTAGAAAGAGGATATCAGCAGCTTCGGCAGTGACTGCGTCAACCATCATCGGTTCTTGACAGAGCGCGTAGGATTCGGCGAATACCTGTCCTGCTGAAATATTGCTTAAAATACTTTTGTTGCCCCACAGATCAATATTTTCAATATTGACACTTCCGCTTAAAACGATACCGATTTCATGGATATGTTCTCCGGTGTGAAAGATAATAGTATTTTTTTCAAAGTGCTGTGTGCGCATACAGCCAAGATCCAGCATGTGCATCCACTCATTTTCAGTAATGCCCTGAAATAAAACTGATTCAATTTTTTTCATAAAATCCTCATTTCCGTGGTTATAACCACTGAATTATTGGATTGATTATATTATACTCAGGTTACAAATGCAAGGAGGAAAAAATATGATTAGAAGAATTATTGAGATTGATGAAGATAAATGTAATGGGTGCGGAGCTTGCGCAGCGGCTTGTCATGAAGGAGCAATCGGTATGGTAGATGGGAAAGCGAAACTTCTTCGTGATGATTATTGTGATGGACTTGGAGACTGCCTTCCGACATGTCCGACAGGGGCAATCCGTTTTGTAGAGCGAGAGGCAGCAGCGTATGATGAACAGGCCGTTTTGGAAAATCAGAAAAAAGCAGCACCGGCGGGAATCCAGCCGTCACAGCTTGCACAATGGCCATGTCAAATCAAGCTTGTGCCAGTAAATGCACCTTATTTTCAGGGGGCGAAATTGCTGATTGCAGCGGACTGCACGGCTTATGCCTACGCTAATGTGCATCAGGAATTTATGCGAGGAAAGGTGACAATTATCGGATGTCCAAAACTGGATGATGTCGATTATAGCGAGAAACTGACACAGATTTTGGAGAATAATGATATCAAAAGTGTCACAATACTTTGTATGGAAGTCCCTTGCTGCGGTGGTCTTGAGATGGCTGCGAAAAAAGCACTTAAGGAAAGTGGAAAGTTTATTCCATGGCAAGTTGTCACGATTTCGATTGATGGGAAAATATTAGATTAAGAGCAATTTGAAATGTTATTAGGAGTAGTGTTTTAAGAAAAAAGCTGATAAAATAGGTATCTCAGATGAATGAGGTATCTATTTTTTTGTAACAGTTCAGTAAACTCGAGCTGTTATGACTGAACTGTTACAGATTGGAAGGAAAGGAAGGAAAAAATGGAAATCAGGCAGGCAAAGTTGGCGGATGTGCCAACCATTATGAAGATATATGAAAAAGCAAGGGTATTTATGGAGAACAGTGGGAATCCTACACAATGGGCGGTTGGCTATCCGGGGCAGCAGCTAGTTGAAAAGGATATTATAGAAAAAAATTGTTACATCTGTGAGGAACAGGGGAAAGTTGTAGGTGTGTTTTCGTTTATAGTGGGAGAGGACCCGACATATCAGAAAATCGAGCATGGTGCATGGCACAGCGCAGAAACATATGGAACAATACACAGACTTGCATCAGATGGACAGGCAAAGGGGATTGCAAAAATTTGTTTTGATTTTTGCAAAACAAAATGCCGTTATCTTAGGATTGACACGCATCAGGATAACAAACCAATGCAGGCGGCAATCCTGAAATACGGATTTCAAAAATGCGGAATTATTCACGTTGCAAATGGCAGCGAAAGGATTGCGTTTGATATTGCGTTTGATTGAAAAAAGATTCACTGCATGATATGATATTTAGGATTAGAAATATGGGAACGGCAAAGACAGTTAGTGAGGTGAAAATAATGCCATTAACAAAGATGGAAGCGGAGAACTTTACAGTATTTGAGAAGATATCAATCCCGTTTTGTAGAGGGTTGAACGTACTAGTAGGAGAAAATGGAGTGGGGAAAACGCATGTTATGAAGATTGCGTATGCTGCGTGTCAAGCATCAAAGCATGATGTGTCATTTTCGCAGAAAAGCGTAATGTTATTTAGACCTGATCAGTCCAGTATCGGACGTCTTGTAAATAGAAGAAAAAATGGTAATAATACGGCGAAAATTTCTGTTGAGTCAGATGTAGCAAAAATCGGAATGTCATTTTCTATTAAAACAAAAAAATGGGATGCAGAGATTAAGACTGAGCCAAATTGGGAAAAACAGATGTCAGATTTGACAAGTGTATTCATTCCGGCAAAAGAAATTTTATCAAATGCATGGAACCTTGATGCAGCAGTTAAAATGGGAAATGTAGAATTTGATGATACGTATCTTGATATTATTGCAGCTGCCAAGATTGATATATCAAGAGGTGTTGATACAGGGGCAAGAAAAAAATATTTGGAGCTTTTGCAAAAAATCAGTTCAGGCAAAGTTGCTTTGCACGATGATAGATTTTATCTTAAACCAGGTACACAGGCAAGGCTGGAGTTTAATTTGGTAGCTGAAGGATTACGTAAGATTGCATTATTGTGGCAGTTAATAAAGAACGGTACATTGGAAAGAGGTTCTGTTTTATTTTGGGATGAGCCCGAGGCAAATATTAATCCTAAATATATTCCCGTTTTGGCAGAATTACTTATTATGTTGGAACGTGAAGGTGTTCAGATTTTTGTTTCCACGCATGATTATTTTTTGTCTAAATATATTGAAGTCAAAAAGAAAAAAGACAGTGAAATTCAATATATTTCGTTATACAAGGATAAAACAAGTATAATAAAGTGCGAGGTAGAAAAAGAATTTGAACTATTAGAACACAATGCTATTATGGATACTTTTCGTCAACTGTACAGAGAGGAAATCGGGGTGGTGCTTCAGTGAAAGTAATACCAGAATCAGACATGAGATTTGGTCAATTTGAGGAAATGAACTTATTTCATATAGAGAACTCGCAGTTATATGAAAAAATGGGGTCTGGGATAAAGACGGTAGAATTTATTTTGAGATACAATAAAAATAGTATCATATTTCTAGAAGCCAAAAAGAGTTGTCCAAACTCAGACAATAGATATGACTCAGAAGAAAAAGAGAAAAAGTTTGAGGAATACTATTTAGCTATTACAGATAAATTTATTGAGTCATTACAAATTTATATTGCAGCTATATTGGATAAATATGAAGATATTTCGGAGATAGGAACGAAGTTATTAGATATCAAAAGTTTTCGGGGTATTCAAATTAAGTGTGTTCTCGTCATAAAAAATGCGGATGAAAGATGGCTTCCAGGTGTAATGGCAGAACTGAAAGAGCGTTTAAAAACCTATAGAAAAATATGGGGAATTGAAGTGGCCGTTTTGAATGAGGAACTTGCGGGAAAATATAAACTGACCTGTTAAGGGGAACGGAACCATATATAGAGACAAAGGACAAATATCTATGAGTATAAAAAACAGAATTCCAAAGGAGTTTTATAAATTATTTAACAGTAAGTACGTCGAGTATTTTCAGCGGATTTTGATTGCACTTTATGAGCAGTCGGCAAGTTCGTATTCATTGCTTGGACTTACAGAAGAGGAATGTCAGGACACGATCGAGATGGAGATTTCTACATTTACGATGGATTTTAGTCAAAGTGACCTGGAGGAAGAGGGAGAACTTCTCACGCGGGCGAATATGGCGTCAGTGATGCTTCGAAAGCTGGAAGAGTGGGGATGGCTCCGAAAGGATTATGACGAATCTCTGAACTGCTATGTCGTTTCATTTCCGGATTACAGCCAGATGTTCACAGAGTTATTTGGCAGACTATATAATGAAGAAAGCAGTATGGAGCGTGAGAGTCTGTTGACGATATACAGCCATCTGTTTACATACCACTCTTCTAAGGAAAAGGACAATGAGATTTTGAAAAGTGCGCTGCAGTCTTCGAAGGCATTGCTTCAGATGCTCTCGAATATGCAAGAAGGAATTCGTGGATTTTTTGAGGAAATGACGAAGCAGAAGACATTTCTTGGAATTCAGGAAGTGCTTGTGCAGGAAATGAATAATACAGATAGCCAAAAGTATGCGATTTTGACGACAACGGATAGTTTTTACCGGTATAAAGAAGAGGTGAAAGAGCTTATTGATCAGAATCTGATGGGAAATGAGGCTAGAAAGCAGGAGTTGCTTCAGAGGAGAAAAGGGCTGGAGGCAGATTCTTTTGCGTGGAGAAGAAATGAACGTGGAGTACAGAGCTGCGATGAGGCAATGGAGATCTTGTTTCAGATCAATCGGGAGTTTGACGGGATTGAGCGCAGATACAATCGTCTCATTGATCAAAAGAGAGTATTTGCAAAACGTGCGGCGGCTCGTATCCGATATATTTTGGCGGAGGGTGATGTGGAGGAAGACCACACAAAAGCGCTGATCAGGCTATTAAATATGAGCGACCGAAAAGATGAGATATTGAAAAAACTTGGTGAACGTATGGGCATGACAGAGCGTTTTGCAGTGCTGAAAGAGAGGAGCTTTGCAAAACCGAGAGATGCGAAAAAGAAAGCGTTTGAACCACAGGAACTTGTAAAGACGGGACAAAGTGAGGAACAGTTGGATGAGTTTGTTGTAAAACCATTATATACAAAGGCACAGATTCGGGAATTTCGCAGACAAAATGAGGTGGATGGAGCATTTCAGGTGACAAAAGATACCGTTCACACAGTGGAAGATTTAGAGAAGCTTTTATTTGTATGGCAGGAAGCCACTGAGATTGCGCAAGAGACAGAAGAGATTGTGATCGGAGAGGAATTTACGACAGAGGAAGGCTTGCAGTATTCAGGATTTACAATCAGGAGGAAGTAATATGGAACAATATTTAGAAAGTTTATCTGTGACGGAAGCAGAAAAATTAAAGAAGACTATCTTGAGTCTGTTTCGCCAGACGTGTATTTTGCAGGAAAAATATGACCCGGTTACACTGGTCCCAAGTGACAACGAGCAGTTTGCAATATGCAGAACACATCGCAACTTTATTGAAAACTATCTTTCGGTTCTCGGATGTGAATTGCTGTATGATTCACAGGAGCGCATTTTCAGGCTTGTCGGAGAAGGCGTGGAGGCGGAGGTCCTGTCGAAGGAGACAACGATTATTGTTCTGCTCATAAAGATGATCTATCGGGATAAGATCATGGGAAAGGGACTTGCTGCGACGGTGACAAATTTAGAAGAAATCAGAGAGTACGGGAAGAATACGAATCTTTTGAATCAGAAACTTCCGGACGGTGAATGGAAGAGCGCTTTGGCGATTATGAAAAAACATCAGATTGTGGAGTATCCGGGGGCGCTTCGTGATCTTGAGGACGATACACCGATTTATATTTACAGCACGATTAATTTATATTGCAGTTCGGCGTTGATTAACGAGCTGATTGAGGCGTACAGAGAGGAGAATGCAGAGGATGAAGCAGGCAAAGAAGATATTTACACGAATTTTGATGAATAACTGGGGCGGAATTGACCATCAGGTACTTTGTCTGAATGAATATGTGAATCTGTTCAGCGGAAAAAGCGGTTCCGGAAAATCATCTGTGATGGATGCCATGCAGGTCGTGCTATATGGAAGTGTCGGAAATGATTTCCTCAACAGAGCGGCAGATGACAGCGCCAATAAAAGAAGTGTGTTAAGCTATTTGCGCGGAGAGCAAAAAGATGGTACGGCGAACCGTGAGAATCAGGATTTTTATGCCCATATTGTCTTGGAGATACAGGATACAGGGCGGAAAAGTTACACATGTATCGGAGCAGTTTTCGAAGTCGGAAAAAATGATATGGACCTGAAACGGTTCCGTTTTTTCAGCCATGCCGGAAAAATTCCGGAAGATGAGTATGTTACTGTGTCTGGAATTCCGTATTCAATTGCACAGATTCAGAAACTGGTCCATGAAAGAGAACAGTCAGAAGATGCGAAAAGCAGAGGAAATATCAACCGGATCTATCCGTCCAGAGAAGCGTATCTGAACATCGTAAATGATATTATTTTCGGGTACGTAGATGCAGGTCGGTTTAAAACAATGCAAAAAAGTGCGATCGCGCTTCGCATGACAAAGGGAACGAGTCAGTTTATCAAAGACTATATGTTTCCGAAGAGCAAGGAAGATACGATCACTGCGATCAGTGAACAGCTTGCGGCTTACCGGGAGATAAAAGAGCGGGTCGAAGATTTGGAAAAACAGATTACCCTTTTAGAGGAGGTGCAGGCACATGACAGAAAGCTTACGCTTGCAAAGGCAGAGCAGGTAAAGACAGAAACGCTTTTACGGATTTTGGAGATTGAAAACAGGCGGGTACAACTTTTGTCAAAGACGGAGGAGTTCTCAAATACATGTGAGAAAATCGCGCAATTCGAAGAACAGATAAAAGATCTCGAGATGACATTGAATGGAAAACGAGAAGAACTGATTGGGGTGCGCACGGAACTTCGTGCCAGTGATTTTGAGAAAAAGAAAGAAGACCTTACAAAATTGCAGGAGACAATCCGTCTGTGCGGAAATGAGGCAAGAGAGTGGGGAGAATTGCTCAAGCGACTGAATCGTTGGAATGAGACAGACGGGGTCTGCGAGTATGTCAGTAACCCGCTTTGCAATCTTCTGGAAGAAATCGAAGAGAGAAATATCACAGAAGAGAATGTGAACGGACTGAAAAAGCGACTGAAGGAAACGTATGAGAGTATCAAATCTGAGGTGGAAGAGCTGAAGGCAGAGCGACGACGTGTGGAAGCGGACTATCAGGAACAGAAGGAGATGCTTGAGGATTTACAAAATGACAAAAAGCATTATTCCAAAGAAGTGAAAGTGGTCAGGAGAAAACTGCAGGAAGAATTGTCAGCAAGATACGGCAGAACCATATCGGTTGAAGTGTTTGCAGATTTGTTCGACATTACAGACGAGGCATGGCGAAATGCAATTGAGGGAAGACTTGGAAGAATCAAATACGGTCTTATTGTGGAGCCAAGATATGCTTTAGATGCAGCGAATATTTTCCGGGGAATGAAGAAGCGAGAATACGAGACGGTGGATTTGATCAACACGGCAGCAATACAGCGGGATGAGCCGCAGGCGATGGATGAGACGCTGTATGATGCGGTAAAGACGGACATTCCATATGTAGATTTTTGCCTGAAACGTTATCTTGGACATATCAAAAAATGTGAGACCGTGGAAGAACTGCATGAGGTCAAAGACGGTGTTACTCAGGATTGCTATTCATACAGCAATTACATGTTCCGACATTTGCGGGAGAAAGATTACAGATATCAGACAATCGGCAGAAAGGTTTCCAAAAAGCAGATGCAGGAACTGGAGGAAGGCGTATACAGGCTGAATGTGGAACTGATTCGTCTTGGCGGGGAAATCTCAGAGCTTGAGCAAGCGGAGGATTTTGAGCGTCTGCAGACATATGATTACGAGACCATGCTGCAGAAATCTAATGCGGCAAGCCGGCTGAAAGAGTACTACGAAGAAGAGGCGCGTCTGTCGGAGGAAATCCGAGAACTTCAGGCAGGTACAAGAGTTGCAGAGCTTCAGAAACAGGAACAGAGTCTGAATGAGTCCATTCGAAAGCTGGAACAAGAGAAAAATGGGGTACAGAAAGAGGTGACAAATTATTCGGCGACAAAAGGAAAGCAGGAACAGGATATAAAGGAACGCACAGAATACCTGGAGAAGCTTGAGGAAGGATTTGTCCCGAATGCAGAACTGAAAGAGACCGTTCTTGCGGTCATTGACAAAGGAAATGAATACCGTTTTGAGAGAGAGCAGAAAAAGACATTCGAACAGCTGCGCTCACAGGAAGAAGAGGAATTCAAACAAAGAGGAGATGCGAGAGAGCAATTCAATAAAGCATTTCCATCGTATGATTTCAGTCCGTTCGAGAAAGATAATACCGCCTATGATGAGTTGTTGGAAAACTGTAAGCAGAATTTTGAGCCGAAGTATAAGGCGGAGTTTGACAAACAGTATCAGCTTATCTATCAGATGCTGCGGGAAAATGTGATTGCGACAATCAACAGTGAGATTAAAGAAGCGAAACGACACCGCCGAGAGATCAATGCGATGCTTTCTGAAATCCGTTTTTCCGACAGTATTTATCAGATTGACATTTTGCCGACTGACGATGAAAACCGACAGTTTTATGAGATGCTGACGGCGGAGGAACTGAACATGAAAGTGATCGACCGAGACATGGAAGGACAGTTAAGTTTTGGTGAGGATGCCTTTTATCAAAAATACGAGGCGCAGATTAAGCGCCTGACTGACAAATTCATGCCGCCGAAGGAGGACGAGCCTTCTGCGAGAGAAAGACATAAACGAGATATGGAAAAATATGCGGATTACCGCACGTATTTGAAATTCAGCATGTACGAGCAGACCGAGGATCAGGACGGAAATATAAAAAAGAATTACGTGGATGATATGGCGGGGCGTGATTCCGGAGGAGAAGGACAGAATCCGAAATATGTGGCGCTGCTGGCGGGATTTGCTATGCTCTATCATCAACAGACAAACCGTGACACCAAAATACGTCTTGTACTTTTGGATGAAGCATTTTCCAAGATGGATAAGGAGCGAAGCGAAGTATGCCTTGCATATGCGCGCAAACTGGGACTCCAGCTTGTCGTGTGTGTGCCGGATGAGAGACTGCAGTCACTTGTACAGAACGTGGACTGCGTGTACGCATTCCGAAGAGCCAACAATCGGATTTCGATGATTCATATTGACAAAGGGGCATATTTGCGGATGATAGAGGGAGAAGCAGATGAAGAAGAAAACAGTGACGCTGTCACAGTGGCTCATCGAACAGAATGATACCGAAGCATATCGTGCAGGAAAACTTGCAGGGAAGAAACATCCGAAAGTAGACCAAAAACTGATTGATGCGGTCGGTAGGATGCAAAACCTTATCCGTCAGGCAAGAGTGCTTGAACAGGATGAGGCACTTGGCAAAAGCGGGATGATTCAATTTCGGTGGTGTAATTTAGGAAGTGACATCTCACAGATTGATTATGAGGTTGCCGCAATTCCATTGCTTTGCAGAAAGCTTGGTGTGAAAGATGTTCGGGAACACCAAGCGGAGTTGATAACACGGGTACAAATGTGGAAAAATAAGGTCAGCGAGTGTGAGTGGGTGGAAAACTATTATGATACGCTTTTGAGCAGGCTTACACTTGGCAAAAAAGTCTCAGAAGCAGAAGATGAGAAATTGTTTTTGTGTCTGAACGCAGTGGCAGCACAACAGGAATTTATTTGGGAGCGTGTGTTCAGCGCCAGAGTGTTCCACAATTCGAAGACATTTCAGAATGAATATAAGAACAGCATTGTTACGATTTTGAAAAATTGTTCTCCGTACTACGAGGAGGAAATAGACGCAGAGACGCTTCTGGCAGCACATAATATCCACTCCTATGCGCAGACACTGGAGTGGAAAGGCTGTCTTGAATATAGGTTGGATAATGGTAATGTTGTGGATACAGACGAAAACACTTATGGAACAGTGATTAATTCTCAGACGATGGAACACGCCAGCGTGACAGACCTTTCCGGATGCAAACGGATTATGACAATTGAAAATAAGGCAAATTACGAGAGTATGATTTTCTCAGAAGAAACGTTGTACATTTATTGTCATGGGTATTTCACGCCAAAAGAAGTGAGATTTTTAAAGAAAATCCCGGAGCTTGCTGACGCAGACTGCGAGTTTTTACACTGGGGAGATATGGATTACGGCGGAATCAGTATTTTTCAGTTCATCAAAAAGAATGTATTCCCAGAGTTGAAGCCTTATAAAATGGATCGAACCGCTTTTGAGGGAGCTTTGAAAGACGGTGCAGGCATTGTGCTGGAACATGAGACAAGGAAGAAACTGGAAGCGAAAGATGCGGGTCTGTTGGAAGAGTTGAAACAGGTGATTTTAGAGACAGGAAAGACGATAGAGCAGGAGCTGGTGAGAGGGAAATAGGGTGGAATTTTAATTGATACGCGGATAAAAATATGATAAGATAATTTACAGAACAATCGTGAACAGGGTAGACTGACCTCTCATTTACATACGGGAGGTGATGCTAATGGACAACAAACATTTTGATTTCAAAGATTTGATGCAATTTGGTATGTTCATACTATCACTATTGACTTTTATTTACTTGATAAGTAATTAGTGCATAAAAAACCACCCTATAAAAAGTCTTGGCGGACTAGGGTGGAATTTTAATTCTCATTTAGAGGCCAACCACTTTGAACGGTTGTTCTTCTATAATCATATTATACACCTTCGGGCGTACCTGTCAAGAGTCATTGACAATCGAAATCGAGAGTGTTAAACTAAGAAAAACAAAAACATAGGGGAGCTTGTATTGGCAGGCTGAGAGGAAGTAATCAACTTCGACCCTTTAACCTGATGCGGATAATGCCGCCGTAGGAAATCATAATTGCTGATTTTTTCGGAGATATCGTATTAGGTATCTCCGTTTTTTTGTGGCAGAAAGGAAGTAGAGAAGATGAAAAGAGAACAGACGAAAAAATTATGTATGGCAGGAATTTTATGTGCCGTGGCAGTGGTCGGAAGCACACTGTCCGTTCCGGTATTTGGGAGCAAATGTGCCCCGGTACAGCATATGGTAAATGTGCTCTGTGCGGTATTGTTAGGACCTGGATACGGAGTTGGAGTTGCATTTTGCGCAAGTTTGATTCGTAACTTATTAGCGCTTGGAAGTATTTTGGCATTTCCGGGAAGCATGTTTGGGGCGCTGCTCTGTGGAGTTGTGTACTGGAAGAGCAAGAACTTATTATTGACACTGCTTGGAGAGGTATTTGGAACAGCGATCCTTGGAGGACTCTGTGCATATCCGTTGGCAGTTCTTGTCATGGGTGTGTCAGCAGGCGAAGTTGCATTTTATGCATATGTACTTCCGTTTTTTGTATCTACAGCAGGGGGAGCAATATTGGCGGGCATTCTGATCCAGATGCTGAAAAAAGCAGGAGTGCTCCGTATGGCAGCTAAAAAATAGGGAGAATGGAAACATGTTAGAATTAATGTCAGATCAGGTGAGAAAACATGCACCTTTGATACATAATATGACAAACCGGGTGTCGATCAATGACTGTGCGAACATTCTGCTCGCCTGCGGAGCCTCTCCGATTATGGCAGAAGCAATCGAGGAAGTGGAAGAGATCACGGCAATGTGTGATGGGCTTGTCTTGAATATGGGGATGCCGAACAGACAGAAGATAGAGGCAATGAAAAAAGCCGGAAAGCGGGCAAATGCACTTCATATTCCGGTTGTCTTAGATCCGGTTGGAGTCGGCGCATCGGCATTTCGAAGAGAAGCAGTATCCGAGCTGTTAAAAGAAGTCAGATTTACTGTCATTCGTGGAAATCTCTCAGAGATTCGGACGTTGATGTGTGGAGTGTGTGGCACAAGAGGGGTAGACGCAGAGCCTGCAGATCTGATGGGGGAGAAGAATCTGTATCAGAACGTAAAAATGGTAACTGCATTTGCAGAAAAAAGTGGTGCGGTTGTGGCGGCAACGGGAAAGAACGACATTGTATCGGATGGAAGAAAAGCATATTGGATTCAAAACGGACATTCAATGATGCAAACAGTCACCGGAGTAGGATGCCAGCTCTCAGCGCTGACTGCGGCGTATGTGGCTGCGAATCCGAAGCATACACTGGAGGCGGTGACAGCGGCGGTCAGTGCGATTGGAGTTTGTGGAGAGCTGGCGTATGAACGTATGAGTGATCTGGATGGAAATGCATCTTATCGTAATTACCTGACTGATGCAGTTTATCGGTTGGATGGAAAGAAGCTTGAGCGCTTGGCTCGAGTAGAAAAAGTAAATGAAGATGGAGAGAAAAGTAATGAGATGTAGACCGGAGATGATGCGATTATATGCGGTAACAGACCGTGCGTGGACAAAGAAAAAGTCCTTGATCGAGC
The DNA here is from genome assembly GCF_900104635.1 of Coprococcus phoceensis. Lineage (NCBI taxonomy): Bacteria > Bacillati > Bacillota > Clostridia > Lachnospirales > Lachnospiraceae > Coprococcus > Coprococcus phoceensis. The sequence goes on along the minus strand of NZ_FNWC01000007.1, from coordinate 2,595,168 downwards.
AGGTGGAGGCGGCAATTTGCGGAGGTGCAACCTGCATACAGCTGCGGGAGAAAAACCTTGATGAGGAAGCATTTTTGCGGGAGGCGATGGAGATGCAAAAGCTGTGTGAGACCTATCAGGTTCCGCTGATTATCAATGATCATGTAGAGATTGCGAAACAATGCAAAGCAGCAGGAGTGCATTTGGGACAAAAAGATATGGAAGCGGGGAGAGCACGGGAGATACTTGGACCCAAAATGATTCTTGGAGTGTCAGCAAGGACGGTGGAACAGGCGGTGCAGGCAGAGCGCGCCGGAGCAGATTATCTCGGCGTGGGAGCCGTATTTCAAACGAGTACCAAGACCGATGCAAAAGAAATTTCCCATGCGATATTGAAGGAGATCTGTGAGAGTGTGAACATTCCGGTTGTCGCAATCGGCGGCATCGGAAAACAGAATATAGAAGCGCTTGCAGGCAGCGGCATCGCAGGAGTGGCGCTCGTGTCGGCAGTTTTTGCAGCGGAAGATATTGAGCAGGGGTGTCGGGGACTATTAAAACAAATAGAAAGAATCGTGTGAGGTGAAGAGAGAATGAAAACAGCATTGACAATTGCAGGAAGTGATTCCAGTGGAGGAGCCGGTATTCAGGCGGATTTGAAGACGATGATCATGAACGGTGTATTTGGGATGAGTGCGGTAACTGCATTGACTGCTCAGAATACAACCAAAGTGACAGGAATCATGGAAGTGCCGCCAGAGTTTTTGGAAAAGCAGATTCAGGCGGTATTTGAAGATATTCGACCGGATGCGGTGAAGATCGGCATGGTTGCAAGCAGTGAACTAATCAGTACGATTGCAGGCTGCCTGAAAAAATATGGGGCAGACAATATCGTTGTGGATCCGGTTATGGTTGCGACGAGCGGTTCTAAGTTGTTAAAAAATGATGCGGTTCATACGTTGGAGTGTGAATTGCTACCGTTAGCGACACTTGTTACACCCAATATTCCGGAGGCAGAGATTTTAGCGGATATGAAGATTACAACTCGGGAAGATATGATTGTGGCAGCTAAAAAAATCGGTGACAGATATCTCTGCTCGGTATTGCTGAAGGGCGGACATAATTTAAATGATGCAAGCGATCTTTTCTATAGGGAAGGAGCTGTTCGGTGGTTTGAGGGAAAGCGGATTGAGAATCCGAATACACACGGAACGGGCTGTACGCTATCCAGTGCGATTGCATCCAATCTTGCGAAAGGATTTTCGCTGGAGACAGCGATACAGAGGGCAAAGGAATATATTTCCGGCGCATTGGAGGCGATGCTTGATCTGGGAAAAGGAAGTGGTTCGATGAACCATGGATTTGATTTACAAGGAAAATTTGTGAAGGAGGAAAATTAAGATGTACCATACACAGATGGAAGCAGCAAGAAAAGGAATTATCACAAAAGAGATGGAAATTGTTGCGGAAAAGGAGTTTCGGACAGAGGAGGAAATACGTGATCTCGTTGCAAAAGGACAGGTGGCAATCTGTGCCAATAAACGACATACTTGTCTTGACCCAAACGGAGTAGGTTCTGCGCTTCGCACAAAGATCAATGTCAATCTTGGCGTGTCAAAAGACTGCAAGGATTATGACGTAGAGATGGAAAAAGTGATGGCGGCGGTTAATATGGGAGCTGAGGCGATCATGGATCTGTCTTCTCACGGAGACACACAGCCATTTAGAAGAAAACTTACAAGTGAATGTCCGGCGATGATTGGAACGGTTCCGGTTTATGACAGTGTCATTCACTACCAGAGAGATCTTTCAACATTGAGCGCAAAAGATTTTATTGATGTCATCCGGCTTCATGCGCAGGACGGTGTGGATTTTGTGACACTTCATTGCGGAATTACAAGAAAGACGATTGAGCAGATCAAAAAGCATAAAAGGAAAATGAATATTGTTTCGCGTGGAGGTTCTCTTGTGTTTGCATGGATGAGTATGACCGGAGAAGAAAATCCATTTTACGAATATTATGATGAAATTCTGGAGATCTGCAGGGAGTATGATGTGACAATCTCGCTTGGAGATGCTTGTCGTCCGGGATGCCTTGCAGATGCGAGTGATGTTTGCCAGATCGAGGAGCTGGTTCGTCTGGGAGAGTTGACGAAACGTGCGTGGGAAAAAGACGTTCAGGTGATGGTAGAAGGACCGGGACATATGCCGCTTGATCAGATTGAGGCGAACATGAAGCTGCAGCAGACAATCTGTATGGGGGCGCCGTTTTATGTACTGGGACCGCTTGTGACGGATATCGCGCCTGGATATGATCATATCACTTCAGCGATCGGTGGCGCGATTGCTGCATCAGCGGGGGCGGCGTTCCTTTGTTATGTCACGCCGGCTGAACATTTGGCTCTTCCTAATGTGGAAGATGTCAAACAGGGGATCATAGCCTCCAAGATCGCAGCTCATGCGGCGGACATTGCAAAGCATATCCCGCATGCAAGAGATCTGGACGATCAGATGGCAGATGCAAGAAGAACATTCGATTGGGAGAAACAGTGGGAGTGTGCCATTGATCCCGAGACGGCAAAGCGCATTCGCGATGAGAGAAAGCCGGAAATCGAGGAGAGCTGTTCGATGTGCGGGAAATTCTGTGCGGTCAGAAGTATGAACAAGGCGCTGAATGGAGAGCATATTGACATTTTGTAGTTCGGTATTGATTTGGAAAATGAACATCTTTAAACTTCATTTAAGGTTGACATATTATATTCTTGCTATCATGAAACAAAAGAGGAGGAATGAGTGATGCGTTTATTGCTTGCAGAGGATGAAAAACCATTATCAAAGGCACTTACAGCAATTTTAGAAAGAAATAATTATTCCGTAGATGCGGTCTATGACGGTGAGGAGGCTTTGGAATATCTGGATGCAGACAATTACGATGGTGTGATTTTGGATATTATGATGCCGAAAGTAGATGGCATTACGGTATTAAAGACGATTCGAAATCGTGGAAATCTGATTCCTGTCTTACTGTTGACGGCAAAGTCAGAGGTTGATGATAAGGTGGCGGGGCTGGATGCCGGAGCAAATGATTACCTGGCGAAACCTTTTCATTCAAAAGAATTGCTTGCGCGGATACGGGCGATGACAAGAACCCAGACAGCACAGGCAGATTCCAAGCTTCAGATTGGAAATGGCACGTTAGACCGAGCGACTTTTGAGCTTTCCACACCGGCGGGAAGCTTTCGGCTGGCAAATAAAGAGTTTCAAATGCTGGAATTGATGATGAGCAATCCGAGTCACTTGATTTCCGCAGAACGGTTTATGGAGAAAATCTGGGGATATGACAGTGAAGCGGAGGTGAATGTAGTATGGGTCTATATTTCTTATCTAAGAAAGAAACTGACTGCGCTGCATGCCAATATTCAGATTAAGGCAACAAGAAATGTGGGGTATTCTTTGGAGGAAGTCAAATGATAAAGAAACTGCGTATGAAATTGATCATTGCATCTATGATGTCATTGTTGGCAGTATTGCTGATTATAGAAGGAATTGCGGGAGCGTTGAACTACAATAGAATTGTTGCGGAGACAGATCAGACGTTGGAGATTTTAGAAGAAAATAACGGAAAATTTCCGGATGTTCCACCGCCTGAGAAGCCAAGTGAAAAAAAGAAAGAGGGCAGAATGTCATCTGAGCTTCCATATGAATCCAGATATTTTTCGGTACTGCTTGACAGTGAAGGGGAAGTGCTCACAACAGATACAGGAAAGATTGCCAGAATTGATACTTCTGATGCGGTAGAGTATGCGAAACAAGTCTTAAAGAGTGGAAAAGAACGAGGATTTTTGGAGGGGTATCGATATGTTGTAGTGAATTCCGATTCCGAAGTGAGAGTGATTTTTCTGGATTGCAGCAGAAATCTTTCTACGTTTCAGAATTTTATTGTCACAGCAGTCGTGGTCTCCACCGCCGGTCTTTTGGCAGTACTTATCCTGATGATATTTCTGTCGGCACGGATTGTAAAGCCGTTTTCGGAAAACTATGAAAAGCAGAAACGTTTTATCACAGATGCCGGACACGAGTTGAAGACACCGCTCACGATCATAGATGCGGATGCGGAAGTATTGGAGATGGATTTTGGAGAAAATGAGTGGTTGAGTGATATCCAAAGCCAGACAAGGCGCCTTGCAGACCTTACAAATAACCTGATTTTGTTATCTAGAATGGAAGAGGAGCGGACGAAAGAATTGATGGTGGATTTTCCGTTGTCGGATGTAGCGGAAGAGACTGTCGGGACATTTCAGGCGCTGGCAAAGACACAAAATAAGGTATTGGAGAGTAATATCACACCAATGATTGCAATGAAAGGAGATGAGAAGGCTATCCGACGCCTGATCACCATTCTTTTGGACAATGCAGTGAAATACGCAAAGGAGAATGGACGTATATGTGTGACATTGGAAAAGCAGAAAAAACGGATTCGTTTGTCTGTATTTAACACGACAGAACAGATTTCCAAAGAGCATATGGAGCATTTGTTTGATCGATTCTATCGAACAGACAGGTCAAGAAATTCCGAGACAGGAGGATATGGACTGGGACTTTCCATTGCAGCCGCTACAGTGGAAGCACATAGAGGGAAGATTACAGCGACAACGGAAGATGAAAAATCCTTGTTGATCACAGTTATATTTCCGATTTCATAAAACGAGAGTTTGTTTGCAAAAATGCAGACAGGCTCTTTTTTGTCTGTAAAAGTATTTAAAAAAAGAAGTTAAATATTTTTAAGTTTGTTTAAGGTTCGTTGCGTATAGTATGTTTAACGAAATGAGAGAGGAGTAATGATTATGGCTTATCAAGCGACTTTTAAACGTTATGAATTAAAATATCTGCTGACACGGCAGGAAAAGCAAAATGTGTTGAAAAGTATGGCAGAACATATGAAGCTGGATGATTATGGGCGAACAACTATCTGAAATATTTATTTCGATACAGACACATACCGGCTGATTCGTCATTCTTTGGAAAAACCGGTTTATAAAGAAAAATTACGTGTCCGCAGCTATCAGCCGGCAGGACCGGACGATCCGGTGTTTGTAGAATTAAAGAAGAAATATAAATCGGTTGTCTACAAACGAAGATTGGTATTGCCGGAGGCACAGGTGATGAAGTGCTTTGAACACGGAAAACCACTTCCGATTCATTCACAGATCGGGGAGGAGATTGCATATTTCTGGGATTATTATGAAACGCTTCATCCGACTGTATTTCTTACCTATGAAAGAGAAGCGTACTATGCGCTGGATGGAAGCGATTTTCGAGTGATATTTGATGAAAATATCCTTTATCGGGAGGAAGATATTTCACTTGGAAGTAAGATATATGGCACACCGATATTAGGAGAGAATCAGACACTGATGGAGATCAAGACATCGGGTGGGATACCACTTTGGATGAGCGAGACACTTACAAAAAATACATTATTTAAAACATCTTTTTCGAAATACGGAACTGCATATCAGCAGATGATGGATGAAAAAGTACAGAGAGGAGTTCAATATGCTTAATAATATGTTTCAGGGGATTTTTGATACGGATATGACAACGGTGATTGCGGTGCCGGATTTTCTGCTTTGTGTAGGATGTGCGCTGGTGATTGGATTAATTTTGGCAGGAGCCTATATGTATGTGACACGATATACAAAGAGTTTTGTTGCAACACTTGCGGTACTGCCGGCGATTGTCTGTGTTGTCATCATGATGGTAAATGGAAATGTCGGAGCCGGAGTTGCGGTGGCAGGGGCATTCAGTCTGGTTCGTTTCCGGTCGGTACCGGGATCCGCAAAAGAGATTGGAGCTATTTTCCTTGCAATGGGAACCGGTCTGGTAGCAGGAATGGGATATCTTGGATATGCATTTCTCGTTGCAGTGATTTTAGGAGGAGTGACCTTACTATATAATAAGGTGGATTTTGGAGCAGGGAAAAAAGCTGCATTATATAAGACATTACATATTACAATTCCGGAAAATTTGGACTACACAGGTGTATTTGACAAAATCTTAAAACAATATACAAAAACGTATGAGGTGGTGCAGGTAAAGACAACCAACATGGGAAGTTTGTTTAAGCTTACATATAATATTACATTAAAAAATGCGGAGGAAGAAAAGGCATTGATTGACGCACTTCGGTGCAGAAATGGAAACCTTGAGATTTCCGTATCAAAACAGGAGACAATTATTGGTGAACTATAGGAGGGATGCATATGAAAAGAAAGGTAGTATTAGCATTTTTACTGACTGGAGCACTGGTTCTTTCCGGATGCAGCAAGACAAATAACAGCAACGAAACATCATCTGGCAGTACGAGCACGGATTCATCAGCACAAGGCATCGATGTCTCAAACATGTTTTCAGACAGAGATAAAGAGATTGGATATGATGAAGAAAACAGTACAGTGATCAAACTTTCCGATGATAGTACGACATGTGATTCCGATGCGGTTCAGATATCAGGAAATACAGTGACAATCATCGACGAGGGAACTTATATTCTCTCAGGAACGCTGACCGATGGTATGGTGATCGTGGATGCGGAAGATACCGATAAAGTCCAGCTTGTGTTAGATGGAGTGGATATTACAAGTGCAGAATCTGCAGCCATTTATGTACGTGAGGCAGATAAGGTGTTTATCACGACGGCGAGTGATTCCCAAAATACACTCACGAATGGAGGTACCTACACTGCAATTGACGACAACAATATCGACGCTGCGATTTTTTCAAAATCAGATCTGACGTTAAACGGCGCCGGTTCTCTGACAATTACAGCAAAGGCGGGACACGGTGTCGTGTCAAAGGATGATCTTGTACTTACCAGCGGAACATATCAGATTGACGCGGCATCACATGGACTATCCGGAAAAGACAGTGTCCGCATCGCCAGCGGAAGTTATACAATTGTATCCGGAAAAGATGGAATTCATGCGGAAAATGCAGATGACACCAGCCTTGGATTTGTCTATCTGGCAGACGGAACGTTTGATATCACATCTGACGGGGATGGAATCAGCGCAGGAAACTGGCTTCAGGCAGATGGTGGTGTCTACACGGTCAAAGCAGGAGGCGGCAGTGAAAATGTCCAGAAAAGTGACGGAGAATGGCAGTTTGGACCTGGACAGCAGACAGAGAGTACCGATACGACAGAGGAAGACACTGTCAGCATGAAAGCGATCAAGGCGGCAGGAGAATTGATTCTGAAAGGCGGAAAGTATTCTTTGGACAGCGCGGATGACACGATTCATTCCAATGCAAATATCACAATCAGTGATGGGGAATTTACACTTGCTTCCGGTGATGACGGAATTCATGCAGATTCAGCGACAACCATTTCCGGAGGAACTATTGATATTACAGAAAGTTATGAGGGAATTGAAGGGCTCAGCATTGATATTACAGGCGGTGAAACTTATGTGTCAGGTCCGACAAATGATGGAAACAGTGCGTTGGATTACAACGGAACAGGAACAGTCACGGGAGGAATCTTTATTGCTGCCGGTTCATCCGGAATGGCGGAGAATTTCGGAGATTCTTCTACACAGGGAGTTATGATGGTCACAGTGAATTCTCAGGCTGCAGGAAGTGCGGTTTCTCTTTCTGACAGCAGCGGAAATGAACTTGTGTCATGGACTCCGGAGAAAGAATACACTTCTGTTATCATCAGCTGTCCGGAAATTACAACAGGACAGGAGTATACGTTAACAACAGGAAGCGATACGACACAGATTACGATGGACAGTATTGTCTATGGCTCAGGAAGTGGAATGGGAGGCAACCCAGGAAATGGCGGAGGTCCGGGAAACGGTGGAGATATGGGACAGAAACCAGATGACGGCAATGGAACGGGCAAAGGCTCGGGAGACGGCGGAAACATGGGAACGCCTCCGGAAAAAAGTTAATAATCATAATAAAGAAGGAAGGTGATAGAAATGCAAAACAGACGAGTTGCTTTGATACCGGCTTATCAGCCAAATTCGGATATGGCACAGCTGGTGCAGGAGATCAAAGATACGAGATTTCAAATTGTTGTGGTAGATGATGAAAGTTCACCCGAGAAGGAAGAGGTGTTTCGAATGGCTGCGAAAAATGCAGTCATTCTGAAACATAATGAGAATCGGGGAAAAGGACGGGCATTGAAGACCGGACTGGATTATATTTATTCGAAGTTTTCGGCAGACTGTGTTGTAGTTACAGTAGATGCAGATGGTCAACACAAGCCAAATGATGTGGAAAGAGTCTGCAAAGAAGCAGAAAATCATGCAGGCTGTTTGATACTTGGAAGCAGGAAAATGAAGGGCGATATTCCACTGCGGAGCAGATTCGGCAACACAGTGACTCGTCTGGTCTATCAGTTTTTTACAAAAATTCGGGTATATGACACGCAGACAGGACTTCGAGCTTTTGAAGGAGTACTGATTCCAAAGTTTTTGGGAATCGTGGGAGAACGCTATGAATATGAAATGAATGTGCTGTTAGAATGCTCAGGATGCCATATTCCAATCAAAGAGGTCGCGATTGAGACGGTGTATTTAGATAATAATTCGTCTTCCCATTTTGATACACTAAAAGATTCTTATCGCATCTACAAGGAAATTCTGAAATTCTCAGCGGCGTCGTTTGGAAGCTTTTTGATTGATTACGGAATGTACAGCCTGTTGACTGCGATAACAGCGACCGGATTTGCAAATGGTGGTGCGGTAGCCTTTTCAAACATAGGGGCAAGAATAGTAAGCGCAGTATTTAATTATATGGTCAATCGCAATATGGTGTTTCAAAGCAAAGAAAATCCGGTGAGATCGGCGCTGAAGTATTTTACACTTGCAGTTGGAATTCTGGTGGGAAACACAATTATGCTGGAGATACTGGTCAATGCAATCGGAATGAACCATTATGTCGGTAAACTGTGTACCGAATTTATATTTTTCTTTGCAAGCTGGTTTATACAAAGTCATTTTATCTTTCAAAAGAAGGAGGAATAGTATGCATCGATTCAAAAAACATTGGTGGGGAATGATTAGCAGTGTCATTTTCATTGGTGGGGAATGATTAGCAGTGTCATTTTGATTGCATTTACCGGATATATGCTCATGGATACATTTCTGCTTACAAAAGTCTATGTCGTTGCCAATGATAAAAAGGAAAACAAAAGTGATAATGATACGGAAAATGAGCAGCAGGAAGCTGTTTCGACAGGGACAACGTACAGATTACGCTGACAGAATATCGGGAAAATGACACCACCGTTTATGTGGCAGATGTTGTGCTCTCCTCACCGGAATATTTGCAGACAGCATTCGCGCAGAGCAGTTATGGGCGAAATGTGACAGAGAAAACATCTGAGATGGCACAAGATGCGGGCGCGATTTTGGCAATCAACGGAGACTATTATGGAGCACAGGAGAAGGGATATGTGATCCGTGATGGCGTATTGTATCGGGATACGGCAAAAACAGACCAGCAAGATCTGGTAATCTATGAAGATGGGACAATGAAAATTATCTCGGAAGATGAGGTGACGGCAGAAGAATTGCTGGAAGAAGGGGCGAAGGAAGTACTTTCTTTTGGTCCGGCGCTGATCACAGATGGTGAGATTGCGGTGACGGAGTCCGATGAAGTCGGAAAAGCGATGGCGAGCAATCCGAGGACTGCGATTGGAATGATTGATGATTTACATTATGTGTTTGTAGTTTCAGATGGGCGAACAGAAGAAAGTGAGGGATTGTCACTTTTAGAACTGGCGGAATTTATGGATTCCCTCGGGGTAAAAACAGCTTATAATCTGGATGGCGGCGGATCTTCCACAATGTACTTTAACGGCGAGGTCATCAATCAACCGACCACAAATGGGAAAAGTATTCAGGAGAGGAGCGTGAGTGACATTGTCTACATCGGCTATTAAAACAGGATTACAATATTTTATGGCAGCTCTGTTCTGCGCTCTGTTCGGAGCAGTCTATGAATTGTTCAGTCACAGTGTATTTTCCTATTATATGTTATACGCATTCATGATTCCTCTGGTGGGCGGAGCATTGTTATTTTTCCTGATGGGGTATTTTCAGTGGAAGATTCCCGGGAAAGTTTCTCGAAGCTTATGGCAGTTTGGGATTGCAGCATTGACTGTCGGTTGTCTGCTGCAGGGCGTTTTGGAAATCTACGGCACGACCAACCGGCTGATGATTGTTTATTGGGTGACAGGAGGAGCATTTCTTATCGGAGGAGCAGCTGCATATTTTGCAGGCGGCAGACGACGTATGGAGTAACGGATAAAAAGGAGTGGTATTTTGACCTTAGAACAATATTATGGTGAAAAATTGCAGATGTTGCGAAACGGGCAGCAATATCTATCAGATATGATCGCGGAATATCCGGTGAAAAAGACGGCGGACGGGATTCAGCCGATTCTTTATATAAATTCTCGAATCAAAGCGCCGGAAAGCCTGATGCTAAAATTGCAGAAAAAAGGACTGCAGGCGGATTGTGATACGGCGCTGAGAAAGATACACGACATCATCGGAGTCCGGGTGATCTGTTCTTTCGGGGAAGAAGTATATCGGGTTGCACAATGGATTTCCAATAGAGAACATGTGGAAGTGATAGAACGTAAAGATTATATTGCCTATCCGAAACCAAATGCTTATCGAAGCCTTCATTTGATTGTAAAGTTTACAGAAAAAGGAATGGAACAGATTACCGCCGAGATACAGCTTCGGACAATTGCCCATGATTTTTGGGCTGTGCTGGAGCACCAGATGAAGTATAAAAAAAGTGTAGAGCATGAGACTGTAATCAAAAGTGAGTTGAAACGATGCGCAGATGAAATCGCATCACTTGACGTGTCCATGCAGACCATTCGGGAGCTTTTACGGGAGTGGGAAAGTCACAAATAATTTTTTGCACTAATTATTTTTTATGCAGTTGCTATAAATGGATATACCTCTGGACTATGCAAATGTTGAAAGAAATGGTAAACTAGGGAGTGTTGATCAAGTGAGCTAATTACATAAAGACTTTATTTTAGGTGATTTTTGCGGACGCGGAAGTAATGATTATTGCTATTTTAAAGGCAATTCGCGTTCTTAAAAATATTAGCTGTGAAGCAATGACTGGACAAGTCATTGCTTCCGTTTTCAATTGAAGGTTAGAGAAGACTAAGGAATATAAGGAGGGAGCAACAAATGAAGTTAAGTGAATTATCAATAGGAAGCACTGCAACCATACTTCGTGTGGGAGGGGCAGGCGCACTGCGCCAGCATTTTTTGGACATGGGGCTGATACAGGGAACGGAGGTCACTGTCGTAAAATATGCACCGATGGGAGATCCGGTGGAATTGCGTATCCACGGTTATGAACTGACGATTCGATTAGCAGATGCAGAAAATATCGAGACCAGTGAGCCTCATAAGCCAAAAACCTCGAAAAAGAAAGTGGCAAAGCCAGAGAAACATCATCCGGGATATGGTGAGGGAGGAAAATTCCATGATAGAAATCACGAAAATCCTCTTTCGGACAGTGAGACACTCACATTTGCCCTTGTAGGAAATCAAAACTGTGGAAAGACCACATTGTTCAATCAGTTGACCGGCGCCAAACAACATGTCGGAAATTTCCCGGGTGTGACGGTGGATCGAAAAGATGGCGTAATCAAAGGACATGACAATACACTGATTACAGACTTGCCGGGAATTTACTCTATGTCTCCATATAGCAGCGAGGAGATTGTGACAAGAGAGTTTGTTATCCATGAAAAGCCAAAGGGAATCATCAATATTGTAGATGCGACGAATATCGAGCGAAATCTTTATCTGACCATGCAGCTTTTAGAACTGGGAATCCCAATGGTTGTCGCCTTGAACATGATGGATGAGCTGCGGGAAAATGATGGATCTGTACTTGTCAATGAGATGGAGGAAGAGCTGGGAGTTCCGGTTATCCCGATTTCAGCGGCAAAAGGAGAAGGAATCGAAGAACTGATTCGGCACGCAATTCATGTGGCGAAATATCAGGAACAGCCTTTGGAGACCGACTTTTGTAAGCGGGAGGAAGGTATCCACAGAGGAATCCATGCGGTCATGCATCTGATTGAAGATCATGCGGAAAAAGTGAGGATTCCGGTGCGCTTTGCGGCGAGCAAGGTGATGGAAGGTGACACGAAAATTTTGGAACAGCTGAAGCTGACAGCGAATGAGCAGCATGTTTTGGAAGAAATTGCAAAACAGACAGAGGAAGAGACCGGCATGGACCGTGCGGCCGCGGTTGCCCAGATGCGTTTTGATTATATCGAGGATATCTGCGGCGAGACTGTCATCAAACCCAAGGAAAGCAAGGAGAGGGTAAGAAGCAGAAAAGCAGATGAGTTCCTGACCGGGAAATATACAGGAATTCCGGCATTTATCGGAATCATGGGAGTTGTGTTCTGGCTCACGTTTAATGTGATCGGCGCGTTTTTACAGGGGCTTTTAGAATCTGGAATCACAGCTTTGACAGATCTGGCGGACAAGGCGATGCAGGCGGCAAATGTCAACAGTGTGGTACATTCTCTTGTGATCGACGGAATTTTTAGCGGTGTCGGTGGAGTCTTAAGCTTCCTGCCGATCATTGTGACACTCTTTTTCTTCTTATCAATTCTGGAGGATAGTGGATATATGGCACGTGTGGCATTTATCATGGATAAATTACTTCGAAAACTTGGTCTTTCCGGAAGAAGTATTGTGCCGATGCTGATTGGATTCGGGTGTACGGTCCCGGGTGTTATGGCGAGCCGTACATTGCCATCAGAGCGAGACCGTAAAATGACGATTCTGCTGACGCCGTTTATGAGCTGTACGGCAAAGCTTCCAATCTATGCATTTTTTACTGCAGCATTTTTCCCGGATCATGGAGCTTTGGTGATGATTGCACTGTACGTGTTTGGAATTGTGATGGGAATCGTTATGGCGCTGATTTTCAAAAAGACAGCGTTTAAAGGAGAGGCAGTGCCGTTCGTCATGGAACTTCCAAACTATCGTATGCCGGGAGCAAAGAATGTGGGACATTTGTTATGGGATAAGGCAAAAGACTTCTTGCAGAGAGCATTTACGGTTATATTCATTGCGACGATCGTCATATGGTTTTTGCAGAACTTTGATACAGGGCTGAACATGGTATCCGATTCACAACATAGTATTCTGGCTCTTGTCGCAGGAGCACTTGCTCCAATCTTTATTCCGGTTGGATTTGGAGACTGGAGAATTGTGACAGCGTTGATCTCAGGATTTCTCGCTAAAGAAAGCGTGGTCTCATCGCTTACAGTGTTGTTTGGAAGCACAGTGACTTTGCAGGGAAGCCTGACGACAGTCGGCGCAGCTGCACTCTTAGTATTCTGTCTGCTTTATACACCGTGCGTTGCTGCAATCGCATCTGTAAAACGTGAACTTGGCGGGAAATGGGCGGTGGCTATGGCCATCGGACAATGCGTAATCGCATGGATCATGGCGTTTGTGGTATATCACATTGGAATGCTGTTTTAGTGGTAAACGACAGGGAAGAAGTACAGTATAGAAAGAATTAACCGATAAGGACTTGTAAATCAAACAAAGCTCTTATATAATAAATCTATTCATTAAAAAGTAGGAGGATATTTTTGTGAAGAACGAAACGGTCATCGTCCTTGACTTTGGGGGACAATACAATCAATTAATTGCAAGACGTGTCAGAGAATGTAATGTATATTGCGAAATATATTCTTACAAGAAAAATCTGGAAGAAATTAAAGCGATGAATCCAAAAGGAATCATTTTGACAGGCGGACCTAACAGTGCGTATGAGGCAGATTCACCGACATACGACAAAGAATTGTTCGAGCTTGGAATACCGGTGCTTGGAATCTGTTACGGTTCCCAGCTGATGATGCACCTATTGGGTGGAACAGTAGAGAAGGCTCCGGTTCGCGAGTATGGAAAGATTGAAGTGACAGTGGATACAACATCCCAATTGTTTACAGATATTTCCGAGAAGACAATCTGTTGGATGAGCCATAACGACTATATTTCAAAAGCAGCACCGGAATTTGATATCATTGCGCACACGGCAGACTGTCCGGTGGCAGCAGTACAGAACGTAGAGAAAAAATTATATGCAACACAATTCCATCCGGAAGTACTTCACACACAGGAAGGAAAGAAGATGCTTTCTAACTTCGTATATAATGTATGTGGCTGCTCAGGTGACTGGAAGATGGATTCTTTCGTGGAAAACTCAATCAAAGCAATCCGCGAGAAAGTAGGAGACGGAAAAGTGCTCTGCGCACTGTCTGGTGGTGTGGATTCCTCTGTGGCAGCAGTTATGCTTTCAAAGGCAGTCGGCTCACAGCTTACCTGTGTGTTCGTAGATCACGGACTTCTCCGCAAAAACGAAGGAGATGAAGTAGAGGCGATTTTCGGACCGGAAGGAAACTACGAGTTGAACTTTATCCGCGTCAATGCACAGGAGCGTTTTTATGCAAAATTAAAAGGCGTGGAAGATCCGGAAGCAAAACGTAAAATCATCGGAGAAGAGTTCATTCGTGTATTTGAAGAAGAGGCGAAAAAAATCGGAGCAGTAGATTTCCTTGTACAGGGAACGATTTATCCGGATATCGTAGAGAGCGGACTTGGCGGTGAATCAGCAGTCATCAAATCTCACCACAACGTAGGTGGACTTCCTGACTACGTAGATTTCAAAGAGATCATCGAACCACTTCGCGATCTCTTCAAAGACGAAGTGCGTAAAGCCGGATTGGAACTTGGAATTCCGGAATACCTTGTATTCAGACAACCATTCCCAGGACCGGGACTCGGTGTTCGTATCATTGGAGAAGTCAATGCGGAGAAAGTGAAGATCGTACAAGATGCAGATGCAATCTACCGTGAGGAGCTGGAAAAAGCAGGCGTGGCAAAAGATATCGGACAATACTTTGCAGCGTTGACAAACATGCGCTCTGTAGGCTGCATGGGTGATGAGAGAACATACGATTACGCAGTTGCGCTTAGAGCGGTTACAACGGTGGACTTTATGACAGCGGAATCTGCAGAGATTCCTTGGGAAGTGCTTGGAAAAGTTATGAACCGAATTGTGAATGAAGTGGATCATGTGAATCGAGTACTGTATGATATTACAAGCAAACCACCAGGAACGATAGAGTTTGAATAGTTGACGCTGGGCTACAAAGCCCGTAACCACGGGGCTTTGCGGCTTTGGGTGTTTGAAATTGCATTATCATTGCATTTTTATATTTCTTTGTGATACATTGCAGTATGCTGATTACTGGTATAATTAGCAATACTTTGAGAAGCTGACTGGTAGCTGAGAACCCCGGTCAGCTTCTTTGCAATCTCAATATTGGTGTTTGGATACAGATGACCATAAGTTCCTAGTGTCGTCTGTATTTTTTCATGTCCAAGACGCTCTTTAATCAGCAGTGGATTTTCGCCCATGCTGATAAGCAGGGAAGCATGCGAATGTCTCAGGGCATGAATTTTGATTCTGTGGACACCAGCTAAATTTGCCAATTTCTCTAATGCTCTTGGAAGCGTTGTTTTGCTGGTGGGTGTACTGTTATAACTCAGTACGAATCCACAATTTGGTAAAACCTTTGCCTGGACCGCCTTCCATTCTTGTAATTCCTTGATGGTATCAGCATCAATATAAATGGTACGGTTGCTTGCCTGCGTCTTAGGTTCAACGAATTTGTAGTCATTCATTGTTTTATAGTACAGTGTTTTACTAATAATCAGCATACCTGTTTCAAAATCAATATCATCCCACTGTAAGGCGGCAGCCTCTCCAATACGCATTCCAGTCATAAATAAAAGCCAGAACGAGATGAAGAGATAGTGCTCGTAGTAGTCACCTTTGTACAGCAGGGATATTACCTTCTGAAACTCCTCCAAAGTCCAGAAGTCGATCTTTACTTTTTTAGATTTGATATTGCCGATCATGCGGGCAGGATTCTTCTTTGCAAGTCCGAGGATAATCGCCCGGTCAAAAGCTAAACATAACATTCCCTGAACAATGCGTACATAGTTTGGACTGAATTGTTTTGCCAACTTGAGCTGCCAGGTCTGTACATTTATCGCTTCTATTTCGGACACTTTCTTCTTGTAGAAATAGGCAAAGTGTTTTTGAATGGTCGAGTAACGATTCTTGTAGGTACTTTCTTTCACCTGAGTTTTGTACCACGGAAGATAGATTTCTTCAATAAACTTTTTGAAGGTAATGTCTTCCTTCTTATCAGCTAATTCTTCCGTTGATGCAAGAATCAATTTGGAATACTCGGCACGGGCTTCTTTTTTTGTTGAGAATCCGCTGCGGTATTTTTGAATCTGTTTTCCGGTTACAGGATGATATCCGAGGTTGGCTCGAAAATAATAAGTGCCGTTTTCTGCTTTTTTAATTGGATCTTTTGCCATGATTTCACTCCTTACTAAAATGCAAAAAGCACGATCATTCTTGCTTATCGGGCAAAGTAATCCCTAATAATTCTTCAACGGCTTCTTTTGGAACCCTGTCTAATTTTCTGGATTGATAATAGGTATGCCCCTTTTCTACCATAAGTTCCTTTGCTTTTTTGATAATATCAGCAGCAAAGGAAGGACCGTAGCCTAATTCAATCAAATCCCTTTTTGTTACAGTTATCATGAATCTCCTTTCCACAGACAGGGAATCAACTTGATACCTGTCTATTATTATATCAAATTTTGAGTAAAAGTTCTCTAATAAAAGCGCTATAAGCTAAAATCCCAAAAGTCTATGTTATTCTTTCAGAAGCCAGTTCCTATGCCCGTTCCGGCCACGTAAAACGGTGTTACTTTGTAACTATTAAGCTGCAGGCGTGCGAAGATGCAAACTATCTGCAGTCACCTATATCAATCTCCCGAAAGATTTCTTTTGTTTTCAAGGTACGGCGAATGGATATATTACCCATTCAATTAAGGAATAGGGGGCTTTTCTTTAAGATTGAAAAATTTTAAGAAAAAATGATAAAAATAAAAGCTGCCTTGATTTGGCAGCCACGGAAATCTATTTGCGTTTTAGAGCCAGACGATTCAGCATGGAAATGAGCGCAAGCATATCCTCGTCATCGAGTTGTTTCATCAGATCAGTTGCTTTGTCAATCAGAGGAAGATTGTGCAGCTCTGAATCGAAGAACTGTTGAGGAGTGACTTCCAGATAGTCACAGATATCCAGAAAGCTCTGCATGGTAGGCAGAGAACGTCCGGAAGTGAGGGACTGGATGTAGCTTTTATTTTTGCCAAGATCCAGACTCATCTGATATTCAGATACATTTTTCTTTAAACGCAGTTCGCTGATGCGTTCTCCAATAAAGTTTTTATCCATACATTTACACCTCTCTTCCACATTTTAAACTATTTACTTACAGCAAATTACGGAATAAAATAGAGATATATTTGAAATATAGTGATTATTCCGTAATATAACCGTAATTTACTAAAATGATACAAAAAAAGAAATTATGGATGATAGAAAATGGATTTTGGGGTATGATGATAGCAAAGGAAGTGGATGTCTGTGCGGATTATAGGAAATGAGCAGGAAATTGAATGGGCGAAGGAAGCACTGCGGAATCAATGTAACGATTGTCCCTACTTGGACTGCTGTAATGAAAAGGCGAAAGAGGAGTCAAAGCAGTGTGGAACGGTTCGGTTTGGCTGCCGGGAGTATCTGAAAGAGAAGATTGAATTCGTAGTAGAAAAATAGATGTAGTATTTTGAACAAATATAAACACCATATATAGTATAAGCCTGAATTGACATGAGGAATATCTTGTGCTAGTATACTGATATAGTTTATTTTATGCACACCCTTTTTGGGGAGTTTCGGGATTCATAAGAATCTCCAAACTTACAGGAAACAGCAGGAGCTGATTCCTGGCATAAGTAGTTTATGTTTGTAGTGAGTGTCACGGTATGCCTTTTTTGGCTGCGTGGCACTTTTGTTTTTTCAGGAAGAAACCAGACTTTTAAGAATGAACAGAGAAAAGACTCTCTTTTCATTCTTTTTTTGTGCTTACATTTAGGTTTCGGCATAGTTGCATGCCACAACCAGCTTCGGCTGTTGATGGATAAATATTATTTTAAGAAAGGTGGAATAAGAACATGAATGAAGCAAGAGTGTATGCAGATGGATTTGAGAGATCCTTTGCAGAAGTAAAAGATCTGCTGGAGTTTCTGGCAGAGAGAGGAAGAAATGCCAAATGGATCAGAAAGCCAACGAATACGTTACGGCTGGCACCACTGGAAAAGGAGGCTCAAAATCTGGATGCGGCAGATGCATCCATGGAAGAAATTTTGGAGGATACAGAGAAGAATACGCAGCTTGTACTGAAAATGAGAGGAGAATCCTATCCGGTACGTGACTGTGCCATCCGCACCATTTTAAGCCGCGCAGGTGTCAATGGAGACGGGCTTCGCAAGCTGGATAAGGCAACATATGCGAAGGTAGTCAATTACTGCCTGCGGGTTGCAAAAGGGGATGCCCTGATTAAGATTGCGGACGGAAAGGTTTCCGCAGTACATGGCGGGGATAAACATGATTATTGCATCCTTGATATGAAAGCCATGTTTGAGACAACCTGCGAATATCTGAATCTGAATTTCAAAGGCAGTGTTTACATGGAGGGCTCTGGTATCTATGACCATTCCATTGTATCTGCCATGTGGAAGCTCGGAGGAAGTCAGGAACTTCTGGATACTTACCGAAAAGCACTGGATGCACACGGAATGGATGAGAAGATCCTGTCACCGGCACTTCGTTTTACCACATCTGACGTGGCAGCGAGCGGTGCAAATCTGTATCCGATGCTTTTGACAGACGGACCAAACGGCGTTATCAGTCTGGGAAGTCCAATCAAGCTGGCTCACGATAAAGGGGCAACGATTCTGGACTTCCGGAAAAATCTGGAGCAGGTATGCGCCCGCTATGTGGATGCGATGAAGAATCTTACTCAGCTTATGGACATTGAGATCCGTAATCCGGTGAACTGCCTGAAGCTGCTGATGAAGGAACTTGGCATTAAACAGAAGATCCGGAATGAGGTGGTGGAGCTATTTGTATCCCAGAACGGGGAAGGTGCCTGTACGGCACATGATCTTTATTATGCCATGAATGAAGCCTCCTTTTTTGCAGCCTGTGAAGGAATGTCCGGACAGGGCATCCTGAAGCTGGAGGAGGATATTACGAAGGCGCTTATAAAAGACTGGAAAAAATATGACGTTTATGGAGCAGTCAAATGTTAGGAGGAATTGGAATGAATAACAAAGCAGAGTATACACCGGAAAAGGTTGTGGATATCAGTAACCTGTCAAGAGAAGACTGGTTGGAATACCGCAAAAAAGGAATCGGCGGCAGTGATGTAGCGGCAATCATGGGGATCTCTCCATTTGCCACTATCCGGGATCTGTTTTACAACAAAACAGGTGTGCAGCCGGTCATTCAGGAGGAAGAGGAAAGCAACTGGGTTGCCAAGGAAGTCGGACACCGGCTGGAAGATCTGGTGGCAGAAATCTTTTCCAAAAAGACCGGACTGGAAGTATTTCCGGTACGTGTCATGTTCCGGCATCCATTATATCCGTTCATGCTTGCAGATGTGGATTTTTTTGTTCGTATGCCGGATGGGACATTTGCGATTCTGGAATGTAAAACCTGCAATTATAATGCGAAAGATAAGTGGGCTGATGAGGGTATTCCAGCTCATTATGTGCTGCAGGTAAGGCATTATCTGTCTGTGATGAATATGCAGAAAGCCTTTATCGCATGCCTGTATGGAAATAACGAGAATGAGTTTGTGTATCGCACCATTGAGCGTGATCTGATTGAGGAAGAAGACATCATTGATCAGGAAACGTATTTCTGGCAGGAACATGTATTGAAAAATGTAGTACCGCCGCATAACGGGAATTCCGATCTGGTTCTGGCAAATATCCGTAATTATGGTGGTTTTGCAGACAAATCTATTCCGGAAATTGTGCTTTCCGGTCTGGAATCAAAAAATCTTGAGAAGTATCTTACCCTTTCGGAGGAAAAGTCACAGTTGGAAAAACGGAAAAAGGAAATCGAAGCAGAACAGCGGGCAATCAGTGTTCCTTTTGTGGAACAGCTGGGGCAGGGCTGCAAGGCAGTGCTGGAGGACGGTACGAACCGTTACCGTATTACCTATAATCCGACCAGACGTACTTCGGTTGGGAAAGACCAGATGGAGAAGCTGAAAAACCAGCATCCGGATATCTATGAGGAATATACAAAAACAACGGAGAGCCGTACTTTCCGAATTAAGAAGGAGGCGGCGTAATGAGAAAACCAAATGAACGGATGCGGATAAAAAGCTGGAGGGATATAAACAATGAGGTGCAGATTTAAACATAAGATTTTCCAGAATGAGGAGAATGGGTATACGATTGCCATATTCACCACACAGGATACGTCTGTCCCCCTGTCAGCCAGAGACAAATATCTGGCATCCCGGAATATCAT
The DNA here is from genome assembly GCF_900104635.1 of Coprococcus phoceensis. Classification (NCBI taxonomy): domain Bacteria; kingdom Bacillati; phylum Bacillota; class Clostridia; order Lachnospirales; family Lachnospiraceae; genus Coprococcus; species Coprococcus phoceensis. The sequence goes on along the minus strand of NZ_FNWC01000007.1, from coordinate 2,574,630 downwards.
CGGCTTCTCAGCGATTGGATTCGGTCTTCCGCTTACAGACGAGATTGAGCTTGAGATGGAAGGCAGATGGGAGAGCGGAGAGCATGGAACTCAGTATCAGGTGGAAAATTTCATGGAGGTTGTACCACGGACAAAGGAGGGTATCTTAGGATACCTTTCTTCCGGTGCAATCAAAGGTATCGGTCCCAAGATGGCAGATACTATTTTCCGGAAGTTTGGGCTTCAGACACTGGAAATCATGGAAAACAACCCGCAGGAACTCTTGAAGATCCGTGGAATTTCCGAGAAGAAGCTGGCTGCTATTGTGGAGTCCTATGGAAAAAACCAGGTGTTCCGGGAACTGATGACGTTTCTGGCGCCTTTTAAGGTAACACCCAAAAAAGTGAATATGATTCTGAAGAAATTCGGAAATGAATCGGTGGATATTATCCGGCACCGCCCTTACATGCTGAGTGCAGTCAAAGGCTTCGGGTTTCTGACTGTGGATGCGATCGGAAGACAGTGCTGCTGTGCACTCAATGATCCCATGCGGATATCCGGGTGCATCGGACATATCATGAATCAGGCAATGAAAGAAGGACATCTGTTTAAGCAGCGTCAGGAGGTTATCAGGGAAGCACTGGAAATGCTGAACCGGGATCTGCAGGTCATGGCAGTATCGGAGCAGGATGTCAGTCAGGTGCTTTACCGGCTGGTGCTGCAAAAAAGCATTGTTGTGGAGGAAGAACGGATCTATTCTATCCGGCAGTATGAAGAAGAAACACAGACCGCTTCCATGATAGCCAGACGGCTTTTGGAGAAGCCGGTTTTGCTGTCCATTGAACCGGAGCTGGAAAAGGCACAGAAGACACTGGGGATCACGCTGTCAGAAACACAGAAACAGGCAGTGCGGATGGTGTTTGCACATCCCATCAGTATTATTACCGGAGGTCCCGGAACCGGAAAGACAACGGTTCTCAAGGTGATTCTCTATATCCATCAGGCGTTATGCAGGTCAGAGGTACAGCTTATGGCTCCGACCGGACGTGCGGCAAGACGTATGGTGGAGAGTACCGGCTGTGAAAATGCATCCACGATGCATCTGGCCCTGGGGCTTTTGGGAGATGATACGGATTTTGAACCGGATTTTGAGTACCTGTCTGCCGGATTTCTAAATGTAGATGAGGTGTCCATGGTGGACATGCATCTTGCCTATGAATTTTTCCGGCGGGTTAGCAGACATGCCAGAGTCCTTTTAGTCGGGGATAAGAACCAGCTTCCATCCGTAGGAGCCGGGGATGTGTTCCGGCAACTGATTGCCTGCGGGCTGATTCCGGTCACGGTACTGGATCTGGTTTACCGGCAGGGCGCTTTGAGCAGCATACCTTATAATGCAAAACTGATGCAGGAGAATAAGACTAATCTGAGCTTTGGGGAGGATTTTCAGTTCATTGCCTGTAAAGGAGCAGATGAAGCGGCAGAGATTGTCCGGAGGATTTATCTGGACGAGATTGCAAAAAACGGCATGGATCAGGTACAGATCCTGACTCCGTATCGGAAACGCAGTGCTGCCGGAGTGGATGAATTGAACAAATCTCTGGAGGATTTTGTAAATCCGCCAATCGCAGGGAAGAAGGAACTGCATATCGGCAGTCAGGTGTTCCGGGTTGGCGATAAGATTTTACAGAATAAAAATACCGAGATGGCGAGTAACGGCGATCTGGGCAGGATACTGGACTGTATCACGGATGAGGATGGAAATGCCAGGGCAGTGATCGGATTCCCGGATGGGCGGCAGGTGCAATATGAAGCTGACCAGATGGAAATGATCGAACATGCTAACGCAACAACCATCCATAAGGCACAGGGTTCCGAATGTCCGGTTGTCATCATCCCTTGGGTAAAAGCCTTTTATATGATGCTGAAGCGCAATATTCTCTATACCGGAGTGACCAGAGCGAAAAGCAAGGTTTATCTGGTAGGGGAATGGGCTGCAGTCTGTCAGGCAATCCATACGGATGACAGCGGGACAAGGAACACCATTCTGAGTGAGCGGATCGTACAGTATTACGATCAGTATCAGAGTGAACAGAAACCGGAAATGGAGCAGTTAAAACTTGTTGTTTAAAAATATTTTTCAATTTTTGAAATAAGCGGACTATTACTCTTATATAGGGGAACGTCTGCTTTTCTAAATGAAAGGAGCAGAGAATGAAAGAATTATTGTATAAGAAATCAGAGGCAGTTGCCGCTTTGAACCGTGTGGATGGCTTCCATCCGATGGAACTGGCAAGAAAGATTGGAGAAGAAGGGCAGGAGGAGCAGCTTTATCTGGATGTGAAATACCGGAAGCTATGGTTTCGTCTGGTCAATCCGGCAGGAAAGATCATCAGCCGGATTATCACTTTCACAGAGAACATGGCAGTTGTGGAAGCACGTATCTATCTGGATAAATGTGATCAGGAAGACAATTATGTAGCCAATTCCTTTTCGCAGAAATTCCGGAGCGATGACCCGAAGTTTGGAGACAAATTTCTGGAAATGGCAGAAACAGCAGCCGTAGGAAGGGCATTATCGGATGCCGGATATGGTGTGCAGTTTGCGGATGTGGGAGAGGAAAATGATCCTGCACAGGTAGATGCCGGAATTCCATATCAGAATCCACAGATGCCGGATTCAGGTGCCATGGAAAATGCAGCCATGCCGGATTCGGGTGTCATGCCAAATGCCCCTATGCCAACTTATGGAGAGATGCCAGGTCAGCCGGAATATGCAGGCCAGCAGATGATGAATCAGTTCTATCAGCAGGCACAGGCGGCGGGAAGCACCATTTACCATGGCAGTGGACAAATGCCTGGCTACGGTTCCGCTCCGGCTGCCTCTACGCCGCCAAAGACCGGACAGATGCTGCAGGGAGCATTACAGAATCTGGATACGTCCCTTCCGGTAGAAGAACTGATGAAACACATGAACTATGAAATGGCAGTCGGGACTGTGATTCCGGGAAAGGGAAAATACGGCGGAAAGACCATGGGACAGGTGGCAGTTGAAAGCCCGTCAACGATCCAGTGGTTTGCCGAGCAATATTCCGGACCGAACAATCTGGTTCCGGCGGCAGCAAAGGTAATTTTACAAAAAGCAATGCCGATGGCTGGTTAAGGAAGAACCCCGCAGAGAGCTTTTTTCTGCGGGGGAAAGGAGGAAGAGACCGGGATGTATTATGATATGTCTGGGTTTGATTATGGAATACTGGATGTGGTGCAGGTGCTGCATCTCAGAAAGCGGCGGGGAAACTATTATGACTGCCCGTTTTGTGGAGAGACGCATGGAAAACTGAATATCAATGTGGAAAAGAATGTATTCCGGTGCAACCGCTGTGATGCGTCCGGGGGGATGCTGAAGCTTTATGCGGATTTGCACAATGTTACACTCTCCGAAGCAAATCAGCAGATCCGGGAAGCATTAGGAAAAGGAGAATACCGGACGGATTATATCAAAGCAACGCCGGTACAGGAAGAAAAGGCAACGGCAGAGCTTGCACCCATAGAGGAAATCCACCGGACGTATCAGAGAATGCTGTCCATGCTCACGCTTAACAGGAAGCATCAGGAGGATCTGCAAAGACGAGGATTAAAACCGGAACAGATCGAAGCACAGCGTTACCGGAGTGTCCCGCTGTTTGGAATGAAGAAGCTGGTCAAAAGGCTGGCAGAAGAAGGATATATGGTGAAAGGCGTGCCGGGATTCTACCGGGATACAGACGGAAACTGGACGATTAACTTCAAAGCAGAAAACTCAGGAATCCTGATTCCCATAGTTTCTTTGGACGGGTTCATCCAGGGTTTTCAGATCCGGGTAGATCATGTGACTGACACGAAAAAATATATCTGGCTGTCCAGTGTCAATTATGACCAGGGAGTTTCCTCCGGAAGTCCGGTACATGTGATCGGTGATCTTGCCGCAGAACGTGTCTATCTGACCGAAGGAGCCTTAAAAGGGACCATAGCCCATTATCTGTCCGGCGCTACCTTTGTGTGCGTTGCCGGAGTGAACCAGTACCGGAATCTGAAACCGGTGCTGGAGCGGATGAAAGGATATGGGATGAAACAGCTTTTGGAGGCGTATGACATGGATAAGAAGATGAAAGTAGCCTGCAATAAGCATGACAGTAAGTGTGCGGTCTGTTTTGAGCGTTCCCCTGTTATCTGCCAGCATAAGGCGGAGAAACGGAGGATTATCCAGAACGGCTGCAATAAGGTCTATGAAATCTGCCGGGAGCTTTCCCTGCCGATGAACCGGATGGTCTGGGATATGGACGAGAGCGGGGAGTGGAACGGGAAACACAAGGGGATTGATGACTATTTAGCCGCCATCAAACAGAAGGAAGGAACCGGGGCACAGACTTCGGCTCTTCCGAAAGGAGAACAATCATGAGAAAAAAAGGAAATACGGTTCTTGCAGGACTCATTATCTGCCTGTTGCTTGTTTTTCTCGCAGCGGCAGGAAAACTCTTTGGTGCTTATCTGAAGTATCAGAAAGGGGACGTAAGTTACGAGAAACTGCAGGAATATGTTCAGGAACCAGAGGAAGAAGAATCACCGGAGTCTGAGAAAGAAAAGGAGGAACCTAAGAATAGGTATCTAGAAATTGATTTTGCAGGTTTAAAAGCGGTTAATCCGGATGTCATAGCGTGGATTCAGATTCCGGCACTGGATATTAGTTATCCGGTGGTACAGGGGAAAGATAATGCATATTATCTTCATCACCTTTTTTCGGGAGAATCCAATATCAACGGGAGCATCTTTGTGGACTGCCATAATCAGCCGGACTTTACGGATCAGAATACGATCGTGTACGGGCATAATATGAAAAACGGGAGCATGTTCGGAACTCTGGATAAGTACCAAGACAAAGAGCTATTTGAACAACATCCGGAGTTTTATCTCTATTTGCCGGACAAGATCCTCAAGTATCGTATCTTTTCCTGCTATGCGGGAAGAACCGGAAGTGAGGGATATAGGTATCATTTCCCGGAAGCGGAAGATTTTCAGACGTTTCTGGATACGGTGTCTTCTTATAGGGATTATGATACCGGCACCGAGCTGTCGGCAACGGATCGGATAGTTACGCTGTCTACCTGTGTCAATTCCAGACGGAATTATCGCTATCTGGTACATGGAAAATTAAGCAGTGAGATCATCACAGAGGAATAAAAGAATCGTGCTGGTGTGAGAAGAAATTTCTTATGCCAGCTTTTATTATGGGAGGAAATGTAATGGGAACAGCATTGGTTATGGAACATGCAAACGCACTGGCACAGATGATAGTCAGTGAAAAGGACAAGTTATTTGATGAAAGAGTGGAGGCTCTTGTAAAACTTTATAGAAGGGCGGAATTTTATCTGAAGCAGGGATTTCTGGAGAGCATCGTCTGCGAGTTCCATCGGAAGAAAGTGGAAATGATTATGCAGGCGGAAACAAAAGGAGAGATTACGGAAATACTGAAGTTATCAAAACCGCATTTTGACGGGAAAAAATTTGTCTATACCTCTCCGTATGCTGTGGAAGAGGAAGAGCTTCTCCTTTGGTCTCTGACATCACTGCAAGGTCCACTCCGGGATGAAGGGTATCGAAGATATCGGGAATTATTTGAGAAGTGCCTGCCGGAGATGGCAGAAAAGATTCCGGCGTAGAACAATGGCATAACAAAGGAACGAAAAAACTATCTTTTATTTTACTGTAATTTCACTCTTTATTGAATCTGCAATACTTTACAAAGTTTTTTACGGAAAAATGCTTCGGATTAATATACTTAACACCAGTATCTATCAGCTTAAATTTTGAATAACCAAACACCAGTGTTTCATTATTCACAAAAATCGTCATCTATCCAGAAAGCAGGTAAAATATGTTCACAATAATCAGAGTATTTTCTGCATTCAATACATTCTTCATCTAAAGAATCTACGCCGACATAATGAATATGATAATCTACAGTATCGTTTACAAATCTTTCAAGGAAGATGTTCAAAACAAAGGCTACTCTATCATCACAATAAACATAACCAATTAAATTCTTATGAATGATACAGTAAACGAGATAAACACAGCGTGTATCAACGATGCAGTTGAAATTGTATCCAGATTAAAGCCTATTTATACTTTAAAGCATGCACGGAGACAGCAAGAAGACCTATTCCTGTACGGAAGAGGTCTTCCTGTCCTTATACTAAAGTTAATTGGTATGCTGAAGTCCCGCAAAAGCAACATTTAATTTACCTCCAGATTACCGCTTTTAAGAGATAGATAATCGGAACTTCCGCTAAGCAGATAGAAAAAATATTCCCCTTTTTCATCTGGTGAGAAACTATATTTTCCACTCAGTTCATCGAACACTTCTCCTTCATACATTATCCCGTCTTTTACATAACCGATAATCAAATCTTGGGATACTGTAATGTCTGATTTATATTTATCAAACGAAATGACTATATTATCTTTATCAGTTAGTTCCCATCCCTTTCCATTGTCTTGTGTAAGTACACAAAGTGAATTGTTGATTAGAATTATTTCTGGAATGATATATATTTCATCTGATTTATCAGTAGGAATCTCTACTATTGATGATGGTATGAAATTAGGCATCAGACTGCTTTTAACAATTCTGCTTTCAGGAAATTCTGATGAAGATTTGGCTAATTCCTCAATATCAACAACTTTCCCCTTTTCATTGGTATATACACCGTCTTTTAATATGATGTAGCTTCTATCATTGGTTTCTGTCCCGATTAAATGTCGATTGCTGTCATCAATTAAAGCCGATGTTAACAGATGACTGATTGCAGCATATACAGGCATACACAAAAACACTGAAACCACAGTTACAATAATTGCAGTTCTATAAGTGAACTTTAAAGGCTTATGTTTTGAAGCTGTTTTACAAAATACATTTTGACGTATCTTTTGTTTGGAATATTTTTTCAGTATTTTATTGCAATCATGAAAATACACTTCCTCAATAAAAGATTCATCAATTTCACTCATTAACTCATTCAAAGAAAATTTTACAGTCTTCATATCTAAATCCCTTCTTTTCCATTTTTAGTTTTAATTTTTTACGTCCGCGTAACAGTTTGGATTTTACTGTAGATTCTTTTAATCCGGTTTCTTCTGCTATTACAGCGATTGTCTTAGTGTAATAGTAGTACGAGATAAAACATTTTCTTTCGTCAACTGATAGTTCATATATGCTTTCTTTTAAGCATTTGATTACTTCTTCTTTTAACGGCCCGTATTCAATATGTTCGTTCGTTCCAACCTGAAACGCATCTTCGTAATTTTCAAAATGCATCTTAGAGGTTTTTCGTAATGCGTTTTTTGCCATGTTTCTTGCGATTGTTCCTAAATAGGGTTTGAATGTGCTGTAGTTATCTGTATCTAAATCTGCACTGTAATTCCATAGAGCTACAAAAACATTAGACACGACCGCCTCCTTGTCTTCATATGGCAAAGCACTTCCAATAATATTCTCGACTATGTATACAACATATCTGTAGTATTTGTTCATACATATTTTTAAAGCGCGCTCATCTTTATTTTTTAGTTCGAGCATCAGTTGTTTCTCATCTATGTTAAATAACATGCTTCTACCTCATAAATTCAGTGAATACTATAGCAGTGGTTTAATAATGGGAATGTGTATTTTCAAAAAAGGGAACCGAGAAACCAAGTTAAAAAGCTTCAATTAAAATCAGGATAAGTACTCACCAGCACTTGAAATATTTTCCACTATTAAAATGTAATAGAAAATGATTTGATTGTAAAGGCATCAGAGGACAGATTAGTTACCATGCCGTAATAGTAATCAGTTGCCTGTGTCGTAAATCCTGAACGCAAACCACTTGCTGTAATCTCACGCACAAATTCTGATGAAGGTCCAGCTACGTATGCGCGTACTCTTGAACGATGAAAAGCAGAACGGCTCAAAGTGTAATTTATAGTTATGTATCTGCCGCTATTACAATAAAGTCCCATACTGTTATTTGATGGTGTTAATATGGCGACTTCGCCATTTTTCAATGTGATTCCGCGCCAAGTATATCGGGCATATGCATTTGGAATAACACCTTCTTCAACAACTTTCTGCAGGCTTTCGTTAGCAAACACAGTGTACTTCCATTCAATCATATTAGGGTCATCTGTAAGCGGCTCTGCTGCAAAAACATTAACACTTAGCGACAGCATCATAACGAGTGTTAGGATAAAACTGATTATTTTTTTATAAGCCTTCATATATGTACACGACTCCTTTCCAAGGTTCCCTTTGTAATAAGATACACAGTAAATATTGTAACGGTTGCATTTATTTAAAAAATTAAAAAAGATAATTTTTAATTTTTGTTTTTTGAATTTTTTGATTGGTAAAATAAGAAAATGGATTATAAAGAGTTGCACTCTAGGTACCTCCTACGTACAGAATAAGTATCAAATACAAAGGAGTGAAATCATTATGATTAAAAAATTAAGAGTAGCCGTGGATCACGGGAACCGGAACATGAAAACCTGTCATTTTATCTTTACCACAGGACTGACGGAACAGGATAAAAAGCCTGCCAGGGGAGAGAAGTATCTGAAATATCAGGGAAAGTATTATACCCTTAGTGAGAAGCGGATTCCGTACCAGAGGGACAAGACGCAGGACAGCCGGAACCGATTCTGGATTCTGACTTTATTTGCCATTGCAATGGAGCTGGAGCAGAAAAGCCAGATCCAGCCGGAGGATGTCATTCAGGTGGAACTTCCGATTGGGCTTCCGCCGAAGCATTTTGCAGAGCTTTGTGAGAGATATGAACGCTATTTCAAAGGGGACGGGAAGGTGCAGGAACTGTGCTTCAACGATAAAGTCTATCACCTCTGTATACAGAATGTAATGGCGTTTCCGCAGGATTATGCAGCCATGATGACGAGGATGATGGAAATCCGTGAGATTCCGAAAGTCGTAGGGATTGATATTGGCGGATTTACTTCTGATTATCTTCTGATGAGAAGTGGCAGACCGGATATGGATTATTGTGATTCTCTGGAAAAAGGTGTGATTACCATGTATAACGATATCATTTCCAGTATTAACAGTGAATATGACATGCTTCTGGAGGAGGCAGATATCGACAGTATCATCAAGGGAAAAACGCAGTATTATGAGGAAGCTGTTGTACAGGCAGTAGAAACCATGGTTCAGAATTTTGTTACCGATCTTCTGAACAGCATCCGAGAGCGGGGCATTGATACAAAATCTACTTATACGGTGTTTATCGGCGGCGGAGCAGTGCTTCTGGAACGATTTCTGGAGCAGGCAGACCGGTTGGGAAAACATACCTTTATCCGGGATATGAAAGCAAATGCCGATGGATATGATCTTTTGTATCGCATGACACAGGCTGGAGTGTGATTTTATGGGAAAGAAAAATCCGTTTGTATTCACTATTGGTTTTGATAAGTCGGATCCAGATCACGTGTATGTGACAGAACTTCTGAATACGACAGAGAAAAAAGCAAAACTGATCGTTGCGGCAATTCTGGCATATACGGGAAGAACGGATGAGACAGGTAATGGCAGTATAAGCATGGAACCGGATATGCTCCGGCCAATGATGCAGCAAATCATCCGGGAAGAAGTAAGAAAGGTATTGGAAGGGCAGGACGTTTCTAAGATAAATAGAGAAATGCCCACAGAAGTTGATTTGATGGAAGAAGAACCGCTGCGGATGGATCAGACTATGAGACAGAATGTAGTGGATGCTATCAGTGCATTTCGCAGGGCATAAAAAAGCAGGAGAGATACACATGCTTATGGCAGTGTACTCTCCTGTTCTTTGTATCAGAATGGGAATAGACAGAAAACTCACAGACTATTCACAGATTACTCACAGATTGTCTTTGTATAATGTGTAGATGATGAAGGATACGGGAGAGCCTTAACTTAGGTTCTTGAATCCATCCAGAAGTCCACGCAGTGTAGAAAGGGCAAGCTGTTTCTGCTCCTCCGGGCAGGAATTTAGTTCTGCCATGATTTGCTGCATGGTAGAATCCGGGTTCGTTTTCTGGTTAGAAAATATAGCATCTATGGAAATATGTAAGTAAGTTGCCAAGGCATAAAGTGTTTCCAACTGTGGATTGCCAATATAGTTTTCAATATCAGAGACAGTCCGTAAAGAAATCTTTGCCTGTTCCGCAAGGCTGTTTTGCGAAAGATTGCGGCGGAGACGTTCTTCCCTGACTGCATCTCCCAATAATTTTTTCACCATCTATATCACCTCACTTAATGCATATATTTTATCGTAGATTAACACTATACGAAATGCGTTAAAGTGCGTTATGATAAGCAGGATAACACATGCACAAATAGAGAAACATGGAAGTAAGTACGACAGACATGAATGGACAGCATAAGATAAAAGCCAAAGAGGAACTGAATCTGTTAAAAAAATCTTATCCATACAATGTGTCGGAGAGAAGTTAGAATATGCAGTATATGAGATACTATCATCGCATATCCTACACAATTACATAGAAAGAGAAGTATCGGCTGGACTACGAATAGAGTGGTCCAGCCTTTCTTTTTTTCGAAAAAATGAAGGCAGTGTCACGTTTTGTTGCCGCTCACCGCCATCCTCGGAATTTTTTGGAACGTGATAAAAAATTTCGGAGGATAAAACAAATGAACAAAAAAACATATACAGGATCAAAGATACAAAATCACTTTACAGCATATCTGATACAGTTTGTCCGTGGAAAACGACATGATTATCTGGAGAAGAAAATCCAGATGGCTGATGCAGAAGAACTGTTGGAGGATATTGGACAGATGGAGGCAAGAATTGTAATCGAAGAATTGCTGGAGAACCAAACGAGGGAGCAGCTTTTATTGCAGGAGGCACAGGGGAAATATCCAGAATGGAATAAGATGTCAGATGAAAGACTGATGAAAGCGCTTCATACGCTGCGGGATGAAGAACGGAAGCTGATTTACCAGCATGTGTTTGAAGAACGTACTTTTGAGGAAATGAGCAGGCTAAACGGGTTATCAGAGGAGCGATGCAAGGGTATTTATTATTATGCAATCCGGAAGATCCGCAAGGTGATGGGAGGTGAAAACTAATGAATTTTGAACGATTACTTTTAAAGGCAAAAGAAGGAAATGCAGATGCGGTACTGAAGATTTTAGAGATATATAAGCCGCTTTTAATTAAGAATGCGATTGTGAATGGCAGATTTGATGAAGATCTGTATCAGGAACTGGTAAGTACATTGCTTCAGTGTATCCAGAGATTCCAGATAATTGAGTAAGTTATCTTAAACAAAGGCTGCAATCACTCTCAGGGGAGTAACATCCTCTGGGAGTGATTGTTTTTTGAAGGGTGATATTGCCTCAGTTCGAAGCGGCAGACGGTGTTGATCTATTATGTTGCCTGATGCTTTAATGCTCTTTTGTTGTTGCCAGTTCTTTATGAAGATGTAGAGCCATAAACACAGTAACAATAGCAGAAATTACATCGGCAATCGGTTGTGCATATAGTATTCCATTTATGCCCCAGAATGATGGGAGCAACAGAATGATCGGAACAAAGCAAATACCTTGTCGGCAAGCCCCAAGAACGAATCCGGCGGTGCCTTTTCCAAGTGCAAGAAACAGAGAAGAATACACTGTGTAAAATCCAAATACGAAGAAGGAAAATCCATTTGCCATTAGCGATTTTTGACCTACAGAAATCATCTCTGTATTGCCTTCTGTAAATTGCGAAATAATCTGTGTGGAAAATAGGGCTATTGTCAATCCCACAACTACACAAAATATTGTTGACCATAAGATAGAAGTTTTAATTGCTTCCCTGAGCCGATCAAACTTTTTGGCACCATAGCTAAAGCCGGCAATTGGTTGGAAACCTTTTAAGAAGCCGAACACAACCAGAGTTCCCATTGAAGTGATTCTTGTAACAGCGCCCATTCCGGCGATAACAGCATCTCCATAGATATTAGCTTCCCGGTTTATGAATGCGATAGAAAGGCTTGTAAGAAGCTGGAAAGTCAATGTGGGTATACCGATTTTCAGAATTTCAGTTATGATCTGCTTAGAAGGACAAAATTCCTTAATGGAAAATGTAAAAGCGCTTTTTTTCTGTAATGCATAAATTAAATATACAAGAGTAGAAGCCATTTGAGAAATTGCTGTAGCGATTGCCGCACCAGCAACCCCCATGTCGAGAGTATAGATGAAAATAGGATCTAAACCAATATTCAATACAGCTCCTAATAATAATGCACACATAGTTGTTTTTGCGGCGCCTTCACTTGCAACGATATTGTTCATCGTTACATTAAATACATTGAAAATACATGAAATAACATAGATTCTTCCATAAGAAAGGGCGTATGGCATAATCGTGTCTGTTGCACCTAACATGGTTAAAATAGGTTTCAAAAAAATTGCAGTTCCGATAATAATAACTGCGCCAATACAAACACTGCTGTATAATGCAGTACTGGCGACTTTACTTGCAGCTTCCCTATCTCCTCGCCCTAAAAGTCTTGATAAGTAGGAGGCGGCACCATTGCCAAACATCAGACCTAAACCAACAACTACTTGTCCTAAAGGAAACGCAATGGAAATTGCACCCATTTGACTCTCGCCAAGTCCTCCTATGAAATAAGCATCCACCAAATTGTAGAGAGCGTTAATAAGCATACCAATCATTATCGGTATACCAAGAGCCATTAGTGCTTGGGGAACAGGTGCATTTCCTAATAAATCCATTTTGTTGTTATTCTTGTTCATTTCAAATACTCCTTTCAATTAAGAATATAAATTATAGTAGTATAAATTATAGTATACTACGTGAGAGAATACTACTATAATTTATAGTAGTTGTCAAGCGTGTATCCTGCAATTTCCTTGACAAGAGGTATAAAATCAAATACTATAAATTACAGTATATATAACCGTAAGTATTTTATAGCTTTCGTGGATATAGAAAGTGGGTGAACTATGGCTACAATAGATTTAATTGTGTTAGGAATATTGAAAAAGGAACCGATGGGAGCCTATGATATTCAAAAATTAGTGGAATATCGTAATATATCAAAATGGGTAAAAATCAGTACACCATCCATTTACAAAAAAGCAATTCAGTTGGAGGAAAAAGGCTTCATTAAAGGAGAAATTGTGAAAGAAGGTAAGATGCCTGAAAAAGCAGTTTATTCATTAACAGATGAAGGCGAAAAAGAATTTGTAAAGCTTATGATGGAAACAGCCTCTAAACCCATTCACTTTTTTTTAGATTTTAATGCAGTAATTGTAAATTTGGATAAGTTACCGCCTGAAAGTCAACAATCATGTATTGCCAGTATTGAGGAAAATATTGAAATATTAAAAACTTATCTGGAGGAAAATCTTCGAGAGAAAGAGAATGATCCGGAAATCCCTAAGACTGGTATGGCAGTATTGCAACAGCAGATAGTTTTGGCGGATGCTATTGAAAAATGGATTATTTCTCTAAAAAAAGACTTTTGATGAAGAAGTCACTAGCTGATTTCTTATTAGGTCTGCAGGATTGGGAAGAAACAGGGATGGATGCCGACCTATGTTCCGGCTTTGTAGCCAGAACATAGAAATTTTCTTAGTGGGGAATCTCCCTCAAACCCGGTGCTCCTTATATCCTGCAGATTAAACTTCAAATTTATACCCATATCCAACTACTGTTTTTATGTAATTCTTGTCGCTGGAATACTTTTTTATCTTCTTGCGTATTTGAAAAATAGTGTTTTCCACGGCGTGGAAATAACCATTTGCTTTTTCATGCCAAACTGCTTCATAAATCTGTTGTTTAGTAAAAGCCATCCCTGGATTAGAATATAGCATATAAAGTACATCAAATTCTTTTACAGAAAAGTTAATGTCTTTTCGTACTATTAAGCCGTAGGTCGTAAAGGTCTGCGACTTTAACTTTACCCGGAAAGGAGCTGCCACATATATAGGCAGTGCTGTAATTTTAACAGTAACGGTCACCAATCTATGGGGATGGCTTGTATATCCGGCTGAAATGCTAAAAAATCAGTGGTTCTTATTTATCACTTCACTCTGCCCCGGTAATTATGTGTTTGCCGTTTCTGGCTCTTGCAGCTATTGCGATTCTACTGGTCTATTACCAGACTATTTGCAGGTAAAGCATTGCTCTGGTTTTGAATTTGAGTTTTGGCAGTCTAATAATAGCATTTTAGATTAGCTGTGATAAGGTGAAACAGATTAGGAGGAAAGTAAATTGCATTACAAAGACAAAAACCTACAGATAGATATTCGCTGTCATACTGTTTTTATGAATGATCAAAAGATTGAATTGAGTCTGAAAGAATTTACGGTACTAAAATATCTAACAGAACATCCTGGCTGGGTATTCTCTCACGAGGAGATTTATCGTAATGTCTGGAAGGAAGAACCGATTGACTGTGCTAATGCGGTTATGTGCTGCATTAGCCAGCTTCGTAAAAAGTTAAAAGTAGATTCACGGAACTGGAATTACATCCGCACCGTCCGAGGTGTGGGCTATAAGTTTCAACCACTCTCAGGGGAGTAACATCCTCTGGGAGTTTTTTGTCATATTTGTTGCACTTTTCGGCTCTGGTACGTACAGAAATAGAAAAGAAACATATCCCAAAATGTATACATTTTAGAAGTACGTTCCGGAAAGAGGGATTATATTTCAAAAAGGTTACACACACAGTTTTGAAATATACCAATAAAAGTGTGGATATTTTGGGACATGGAAAGGAGAAATGTGGATGCAGATATATGGATATCACCGTACCAGTACAAAGGAGCAGCATCTTGACCGTGGCATACAGGAAATTGAGCGGTACTGTAACGAGCATGAGATGGCACTTACGAATATTTTTACGGATCAGGAGACAGGGAAGAATTTTAATCGTCCGAGATATACCGTTTTAGTGGAGGATGTCCTGCGGCCGGGAGATATTTTGATTGTTACAGAATTGGACAGACTGGGAAGAAACAAGTATGACACCATGCAACAGATCCAGCGGATTAAGAACATGGGAGTGCGGCTTATGGTTCTGGAACTGCCGACTACGCTTATGGATTTATCTGTGATGGATAATGCGATGGCAAGGATGATGCTGGAAACAATCAATAACATGATGCTGGAGCTTTATGCTTCTATGGCGCAGGCAGAGCTGGAGAAAAAGGAGAAGCGACAGCGGGAAGGGATAGAAGCGAAGAAATTGCGGGGCGAATGGGATGATTATGGAAGACCAAGTGTGATGAAGCAGGAAACTTTTGATGAGAACTTTCAAAGCGTAGTTTCTGGAGAAACGACACCTACACAGCTTCGTAAAAATTTGGGAATGACGCACTCAACTTTTTATCGCTATCGAAAAACTTTTTATGAAAAATACCCGGAACTTTCAAATTCTGCAAATTAAAGTCCTATTACTTATATAGACCAAAGAATTTCAGGAGGAAAGAAATATGAGTGAAAAGAGAATAGGTACTTTAATTTATGATCCATCAATGGGAAGATTTGATATCCGGTTTGGGATTGAATCTTATTATGGAGGTCTTCATTGCGGAGAATGTTTTGATGTGAAGGTAAAGGATGCATGGATTCCGGTTCGGATTGAAATGGATGAAGACTGGTATCTGGTAGGGCTTCCTAAGACGAGTCTCAGTGGACTGACGGTTCGAATGTAGGAGGAGCATATGATGGAAGCTAAAAAGAAATATGAAAAGCCGGCATTCCGATTGGTGACAGATTTGGGGAGTATTTTGGAATGTCTGTATGAGGTATATGGAACGGATGGAACGATGTTGATTGCTGGGAACAAGTTATCGGATACGGTAATCTATCCGTTTATCCGCATGATTAAAAAGAAATGCAAAGCAGTGGATGCGGAAAAGCTGAATCTGATGCTCTGGAAGATTTATATGGTAAGTTCGAGAAAAGAAGAATTTGTGACGGCTGCTAAGAAAGAGCTGCAGCCTTATTTGACCAAGAAAGATGAAAAA